>VXRJ01000005.1 GCA_009838525.1 Acidobacteriota bacterium | reverse complement strand
CCTGGGGCTGAAGCAGGTCCCAAGGGTTGGGCTGTTCGCCCATTAAAGCGGTACGTGAGCTGGGTTTAGAACGTCGCGAGACAGTTCGGTCCCTATCTACCATGGGCGCAGGAGATTTGAGGGGGGCTGTCCCTAGTACGAGAGGACCGGGATGGACGAACCTCTAGTGTACCAGTTGTCGCGCCAGCGGCAGTGCTGGGTAGCTACGTTCGGATGGGAGAAACGCTGAAAGCATCTAAGCGTGAAACCCTCCCCAAGATGAGATCTCCCTGGATCTTCGGATCCCTGAAGGCTCCTGGAAGACTACCAGGTATATAGGCCAGATGTGTAAGGCTTGCGAGAGCTTGAGCTTACTGGTACTAATCAGCCGTGAGGCTTGACCTTTTTTTCTTTCACATTGCGTGGTTGGAACGCTGCCGTTTGCAGAGTATTCCGTTGTCGGCTCTTTGACATGAACGGTCGCACCGTAGGGGCCGTTCCAGATTTTCCCGGTGGTCATAGGAGAGGGGAAACACCCGTTCCCATGCCGAACACGGCAGTTAAGCCCTCTACCGCCGATGGTACTGCGGGGGCGACTCCGTGGGAGAGTAGGTCGCTGCCGGGAGTCTTCTTGACGCCCGGACTCGAACGCCGAGTCCGGGCGTTTTCTTCGTGATGATGACGGCGCTGCAGACGGGGGAGGTCGCTGGCGGCACGGACGATCGAGGGATCCCGGTCGAGTTCGCGGGCGATCGGCGGATCCGCGCGCGGAACAAGGTGTACTACCGGGTGGTGCACTGGCCGATCTGGATATGGGTCTTCTTCATCCTGCCGGGGCCACTGACGTTTGATCTCTTCGAGTCGGGGTTCGACGGGCGGATGGCGGCCTGGCTGGGCGTCGTGTTGCTGGGCACCGGGATCGCGGGTTTGCGGGGTCGGTTGCCGGGGGTGGAGGCGCGGCCGTACATCATCCGCTTTACGGAGGACCGACCGAACCCGCTGTACCGGCGCGTCTGCTACACGTTCGCCTGGAGTGCGGTGGTGACGTTCGCCGTGCTGCACATCGCGGGGCTGGCGTGGGCGATCGCCACCGGCGATTGGCTGATGCGGCAGATTTATGAGGCGGGCTATTTTCCCATCGCGGCGACGATCTGGATCCTGGGGGCGATGGGACGTCTACCGCGGGTCAAGGCGTCGACGAAGGGAGAAGGCCACGAGCGGCGGTTCTTCTATGGGTCGCTCTGGGCAGTGTGCCTGGCGCAGCCGACACTCTGGCTGTTGTGGGCGGTTCTGCCGCCGGGCCGGCCGGGCGACATCGTCAAGCTGGCCGTCTTCATGGCGCTGCTGGCCTTTGTCGGCTATCTGTCGTACCGCGGGCGGCTGCCGCGGACGCGGCCGATCGTGCCGGGGGAACTGGCGATAAGCGACTAGAATACGGGCATGCAGGCCGTTCGCCAGCGCCTCGTCGGCCTGACCGGACTGGTCATTCTGGTGACCTGCGCCGTTCTGGCGCGCACCGGGCCGGGCCCGGTCGGGTTGCAGGCCCAGGCGTCGGACGACGGCCGCTTCGATGCGTACTTCCTCGACAAGACGATGCGCGTCGACTACTTCCATGCGGGCGGACTGGGGACCGAGATCGTCGCGCTGGATCGGGTGGTCTCCGACGGACCGTGGCCGGGCAGCCGGACCCGCCTGATCGACGACCTCAACCTGGGGAAGTACCTCTTCGAAGTGATCGATCGCCGGACCAACCGGGTCATCTACTCCCGAGGCTTCGCATCCATCTACGGCGAGTGGGAGACGACGCCGGAGTACCGGGAGACACACCGCACGTTCCACGAATCGCTGCGCTTTCCCTGGCCGCGCCAGCCGGTGCAAGTGGTTCTGAAGGCGCGAGACGTCGAGAATGCCTTTCACGAGATCTGGTCGACCGTCATCGATCCGAACTCCCGCTTCGTCAACCCGGCCGATCGGGCGCCGGCCGGAGAAGTCTGGCCGCTCTTCGAGAATGGACCGCCCGCCGAGAAGGTGGACCTGCTGGTGCTCGGAGACGGGTACTCCGCGGACGAACGGGAGAAGTTTCACGCGGATGCGCGCCGTCTCGTCGAGGCGTTGTTCGAGGAGGAGCCGTTCCTGAGCCGGCGCCGCGACTTCAACGTCTGGGGCCTCGACCTGCCGTCGGCCGAGTCGGGCGTGACGCGACCGCGTGCCGGACAGTTCCGGCGGACGCCGCTGTCGGTCGAGTACAACATCTTCGATTCCGAGCGTTACATCCTCACCTACGACAATCGGGCGTTGCGCGACGCGGCGTCCGCCGCGCCGTACGAGTTCATCGAGATTCTGGTGAACGAGGAGCAGTACGGCGGGGGTGGGATCTTCAACTTCCAGGCGACCGCGGCGGCCGACGCCGGGTTTGCCGAATACGTTTTCATCCACGAGTTCGGCCACCATTTCGCAGGGCTGGCCGACGAGTACTACACGTCTGACGTCGCGTACGAGACCGGCGCGTCGTACCACCCGGAGCCTTGGGAACCGAACGTCACCGCGCTCCACGACCCGGCGAACGTCAAGTGGGGCGACCTGATCGAGGCGGACACGCCGCTACCCACGCCCTGGGACAAGGCGGCCTTCGAGTCGGGTAGCATCGAGGCGCAGCGGGAGCGGCGCGAGCTCCGGACGGCGGGAGCGGCGGAGACGGACGTGGATGCGCTCTTCACCGCACAGATGGAGCGCGAGACCGGACTCCTTGGCGGGATGCCGTATGCAGGGAAGGTGGGGGCGTTCGAGGGAGCGTCGTACGAACCGACCGGCCTCTACCGGTCCGAGATTGACTGCATCATGTTCACGCGGAACCCGGTCGGGTTCTGTCGCGTCTGCCAGCGCGCCATCTCCCGAGTGATCGATCAGTATTCGAGGCCGTAAGATTCCGGCAGACGAGGAGGCGCGAGGATGGCAACAACCTTGACCGTGAACGGGCAGACCCGTTCCGTCGATGTAGAGCCCGACACGCCGTTGCTGTGGGTGCTGCGCGATACGCTCGGGTTGACCGGCACGCGCTTCGGGTGCGGCGTTGCCGCCTGTGGCGCCTGCACCGTCCACCTGAACGGTCGGGCCGTGCGCACCTGCACCCTGCCGGTCTCGGCCGCCGAGGGGGCGGATATCACGACGATTGAGGGACTCGCCAGCGGTGGCACGCTCCACCCGGTTCAGCGGGCCTGGATCGATCATCAGGTCCCCCAGTGCGGGTACTGCCAGTCGGGAATGATCATGGCGGTTTCGGCCCTGCTCGATCAGCGGCCCAATCCGACCGACGAACAGATTGACGCCACGATCACGAACATCTGTCGCTGCGGCACGTTCGCGCGCGTGCGTCGCGCCATTCACAGCCTCGCGGGGGGCTAGCCGGGAGAGCGCCATGGGCAAGTGGACTCGACGCGCCTTCATCGGAGCCGGCACGCTGGTCGGGGGAGGTTTCGTTCTGGGCGTGGCCGGGGTGGCCTTTGCGCCGGGGCGCCACACCATCGTGTCGGACGACGCGGAAGAGAAAGGTGAACTGACCACCTGGATCACGGTCACCCCCGACAACCTGACGACGATCCTCATTCCGCACTGCGAAATGGGGCAGGGTTCGCAGACCGCACTCGCCATGATGGCGGCCGAGGAGATGGAGGCGAACTGGGATCTCGTCCGGATCCAGGAAGCTCCCGCCCTCGACGCCTACGCCAACGCCTACCTGCTGCGAGCCTTCACCGGCGACTCTCTGCCGGCGCCCCTCGGCCGCGCGATCGACTACGGGGCGTATCGGCTGGCCCGTTGGTTCGGCACGCAGGTGACCGGCGGCTCGACCGCGATCCGCGGCACCGGCTACGGCATGACGGTGGCGGGAGCGGCAGCGAAGGAGATGCTGATTGCCGCCGCGGCGGAACGATTCGGAGTTCCCGCTGCCGAATGCACGGCCACCCGGTCGCGGGTGACGAACGCCACGTCCGGGCAGGCAGCCAGCTTCGGCGAGCTGGCCCGCGCCGCGGCGGCGATTCCGGTGCCGACTTACCCGGCGCTGAAGGATCCCGACACCTACACACTGCGGCGCACGGCCGTTTCACGCTTCGACATCCCCCCGAAGGTCGACGGGAGCGCGCGTTACGGCATCGACGTGACGCTGCCCGGCATGCTGTACGCCGCGGTCGACATCGCGCCGGTCCAGGGTGGCAGGCTGGTTTCGGTGGACGAGAATCCCGCCCTGGCGATGCCGGGTGTCGAACGCGTCGTCCAACTCGATGAGGCGGTGGCCGTCGTCGCGGACAGCTACTGGCGGGCTCGCCAGGCGCTGGCGGCGCTCGAGCCGGTGTTCGACGATGCCGGCCACGGCGACGTGTCGAGCGATTCGATCTTCGCAGCCTTCGACGAGTCGCTCGGTACGGCGCCGGCGATGCCGGACGGCGCCGCGCAGGTCGTCACGGCCGACTACCGCGTGCCGTTTCTCGCCCACGCCACGATGGAGCCGATGGCGTGCACGGCCCGCGTCGAGGCCGACCGCGCCGAGGTATGGGCGGGCACTCAGGATCCCCTGAACGCCCGCTCGACCGCCGCCTCCGCCCTGGGGTTCGACACGGATCAGGTGCAGCTTACGAATCTGCAGTTGGGCGGTGGTTACGGCCGGCGCCTGCCGTTCACCTTCGACTACGTCGACCTGGGGGTCCGGATCGCGAAGGCGGTTTCCCCCACCCCCGTCAAGATGGTGTGGAGCCGCGAGAACGACATGCAGCACGACTTCTACCGGCCGGCCGCCATGGCGAGGTTTGCCGGCGCCCTGGACGCCACCGGCCGCCCGGTGGCCGTCGCGTCCCACTACGCCGGCGGCGGCGACGGCGAGTCCCTGTTCATGCCGTACGCCATCGACGACATCCGGTTCGAGGACCGGGACGTCCCGCATCCCGTCCGGGTCGGGGAGTGGCGGTCGGTGCACAATTCGCAGCACGGGTTCTTCAAGGAGTCGTTCATCGACGAGTTGGCGCACGCGGCCGGGAAGGACCCGTACCGGTTCCGGCATGAGCTGCTCGGCGAGCAGCCGCGCTTTCGCGCCGTGCTCGAGCGCGTCGCGGCGATGGCCGACTGGGAGCGGCCCCTCCCCGCGGGCGAGGGGCGCGGCATCGCGATCGCCGAGAGCTTCGGTTCGATCGTCGCGCAGGTCGCGCACGTCGCAATCACGCCCGAGGGTCGCCTTCGCGTGCGGAACATGTTCGCCGCCGTCGACTGTGGGGATGTCGTCAACACGGACACGGCGACGGCGCAGGTGGAGGGCGGTGTCATCTTCGGCCTCTCGGCGGCGATGGTTGCCGAAATCACGATCGCGGGCGGCCGCGTGGTCGAGGGCAACTTCCAGGATCACCAGATGATCCGGCTCGCCGACGCCCCCGCCGTCAGCGTCGAGTTCATCCGCTCCGGAGAGCGTCTCGGCGGGTTGGGCGAACCGGGAGTGACACCCGTCGCTCCCGCTCTCACGAACGCGATCTACGCGGCCTCGGGCGTCCGGGTGCGGACGCTTCCGATCAAGAATCAGGAGTTGCGGCGCGCGTAGCCGGCGCAGCACGGTTCCTGGATGAGTGCCATGGACGCGCGGGTGATTGCGGAGCTGGAACGCATCGTTGGCCCGGACGGCCTGGTGCGCGATGACGGAGAACTGTTGACGTACGAGACCGATGGCCTCGTGAAGCTCCGTTCGAAGCCGGGGGCCGCCGTCCTTCCGACCACCACCGAGCAGGTCCAGGGCGTGGTCCGGCTGTGTCACGAGCACGGCGTCCCATTCGTCGCACGGGGGCAGGGGACGGGCCTCTCGGGCGGGGCCATGCCGCACCCGGACGGCGTGCTGATCGTGATGACCCGCATGAACCGCATCCTGGACATCGATATCCCGAACCGGCGCATCACGGTCGAGCCGGGGGTGATGAACCTCGACGTAAGCAAGGCGGTGGCCGCCGACGGCTACTATTACGCTCCGGATCCGTCGAGCCAGGTGATCTGTTCGATCGGCGGCAACCTGGCGGAGAACTCAGGCGGCGCCCACTGCCTGAAGTACGGGTTCACCGTCCACCACGTCCTCGGGGTGGAGGCGGTTCTGCCGAACGGCGACCTGGTTCATGTCGGCGGCCCCGCCCTCGATGCGCCGGGACTCGACCTGCTCGGGGTCCTCGTGGGATCCGAGGGGACACTGGCTGTCGTGACGAAAGTGACCCTCAACCTGCTCCGGAAGCCGGCCGCGGTCGAGACGCTGCTGGCGGCGTTCGATTCGACGGAGGCGGCCGGGAACGCGGTGTCGGGGATCATCGGCGCCGGGATCATTCCGGCTGCCGTCGAGATGATGGACCGCGTCACCATCGAGGCGGCGGAGGCGGCGGTTCACCCGAACTTTCCGCAGACGGAGGCGATTCTGATCGTGGAGCTCGACGGTGCGGAAGCGGATGTCCGCGCCCTCTTCAGCCGCGTCCAGGAGGTCTGCACCGAAGCTGGCGCGAGCGAGATCCAGGTGGCGCGGACCGGCGATCAGCGCGCCCGTTTCTGGCAGGGACGGAAGGCGGCGTTTGCCGCGATGGGTCGGGTCTCGCCCAGCTACTACGTGCAGGACGGCGTCATTCCGCGAACCCGCCTCCCGGAGGTGCTCAACCGGATCCGCGATTTGTCGGAGCGCTCCGGACTCAAGATCGGCAACGTGTTCCACGCCGGCGACGGCAACCTCCACCCCCTCGTCTGCTACGACGAGCGGATCCCGGGACAGGCCGACCTGGCGCAGGAGGTGGCGTCCGAGATACTCACCTACTGCCTGGACGTCGGCGGATCGATCACGGGGGAGCATGGCGTCGGAGCCGACAAGGCGGTGCACCTGCCGAAGATGTTCAGCGAGAACGATCTCGACACGATGCAACTGGTCCGCTGCGCCTTCGATCCGAGCCGGGTCTGCAATCCGGACAAGGTCTTTCCGACCCCGAGGCTCTGCGGCGAGGTGCCGGGGCCGTACCGCCGGCACCCGGCGGAGGCGGCAGGTCTCGCGGATCGCCTCTGATGCCGCTGTCGGCAGCCCTTGAAGTGCGGGCCGGAAGCGACGGCGACCTGATTGACGGGGTCCGTCCTCGCCTGGTGGCGGCCCCGGAGACCACGGAGGCGCTTGCCGAGACGCTCGCCGGGGCGTCCGGGGAGGAGTTGGGGGTGGTCGTGACCGGGGGCGGCACCAAGCTCGCCTGGGGCGCACCGCCGGGCACGATCGACCTGCAGCTTTCGACGGCGCGGCTCGGAGCCGTGCTCGAGCACCGGCATGGTGACCTGACCGCGACAATTCAGGCGGGCACGACGCTCGCATCGGCCAACATGGAACTGGCGGGACACGGCCAGCGTCTGCCGTGGGATCCGCCCTGGCCCGACCGCGCGACCATTGGAGGCATCGTTGCGACAAACGACAGCGGTCCCCGCCGGCATGGGTACGGTTCGCCGCGCGACGCGATCATCGGCGTCAGCCTTGCGCGCGTCGACGGGCAGGTGGCGAAGGCGGGTGGCATTGTCGTCAAGAACGTCGCCGGCTACGACCTGTCGCGGCTGCTGACCGGGTCCTTCGGGTGCCTCGGCGTCATCCTGACCGCGACTTTCAAGCTGGCGCCCATTCCCGCGGCGTCGCGCACGGTAGAGGTGACGGCCGGCACGCTCGAGGCGGCCGCGAAGGCTGCGGTCGCGCTGACGGGATCCCGGCTCACGCCGACGGCAATCGAGCTGACCGGAGCGCCGCCGCGGCTGCTCGTTCGCTTCGAGTCGGTCGAGGCGTCGGTCGCGCAGCAGGCGGACGAGGCAGTCGGGATAGCCGGCGCCGAGGGCGCCGCGGCGTCCGTGCTGGACGGCGCGGCGGAGGACGCTGTCTGGCAGCGGCATGCGGCGCATTGGGACGGCGACGGCACTCTGGTCAAGCTGAGCACGGTGCCGGCGGAGCTCTTCCCGACCCTCGTTCAGTTGCGCGACCGCGCCGCCGAGGCCGGAGTCGGACTGGTTGCCTCGGGGCGAGCCGGCCTGGGGGTGGTCGATCTCCGCCTGGACGGTCCGGCCGAGGCAGAGGCGCAGCTGATCCGCGAATTGCGTGATCAGTTGCCGGTTGGCCGCGGGTCCGCCGTTATCCGACGCGGAAGCGCGGAACTCCGGAGCCGGATCGATCCGTGGGGGCCAATCGGTGACGCCCTCCCCCTGATGCGCGCGGTCAAGCGCCAGTTCGATCCGGACGGCCGCCTCAACTCCGGCCGGGGCCCCGGCGGCTGCTAGCGCGCCCCTGCGGGCGCACGGGCGCCAAGCTCCTGACCCGCCCCGGCTGGTGAGGTGTCGCCAGTTCCAGGTTGCCCTGTGCAGGCGCCGCCGCCGCGGATTGACGCATCCACCAGTTCGACCAGGTGCATCGTTCGGAGGCGACGGCCCTCGCGTTCCAGCGTACTCTGCAACTGCAGCAGGCAGCCCGGGTTGGACGAGACTACCGCGTCGGCGCCGGTGGCGAGCACGTTGCGCGCCTTTCGCCGTCCCAGGTCGCCCGCCGCTTCCGGCTCCACCAGGTTGTAGATGCCCGCCGATCCACAGCAGAGGCCCCCTTCCGGCACGTCGTGCACTTCCAGCTCGGGGATCGTCGACAGTACGCGCCGCGGCTCGGCGCTGACCCCCTGGGCATGTTGCAGGTGACACGCGTCGTGATAGGCGACGCGTAGGGCGATCGGGTGGCGTTGAGCGCGCGGCTCGAGGTCGGCCAACACCTCCGAGACGTCCCGGCACTTGCCGGCCAGGGCCGCGGCGCGTTCGGCGTAGGCGGGATCGTCGCGCAGCAGGTGGCCGTAGCCCTTCAGCGTCGACCCGCACCCGGCCGCGTTGATCACGATCGCGTCGACGTCGGCCAGCGCCGGCTCGAACGCGTCGATGAACCGCCGGGCCAGGGTTGCCGCGTCCGCTTCCAGTCCCGCGTGCAGCATCAGCGCCCCGCAGCAGCCCTGCGCCTGGGGGATCACGACATCGCATCCCTCGGCCGCCAGCACGCGCGCGGTCGCCCGGTTGACGTCGCTGAAGAAGACCCGCTGCACGCAGCCGAGCAGCAACGCGACCCGGCGGCGGGGCTCTCCCTCGGCCGGCACGTGCGCCGGCATTGACGACCAGGCGCCGCCGAGCGAGAAGCGCGGCGCCACCGCCTCCATCGCGCGGACCTGCGGCGGGAGGAGGTCGAGGAGGCCGGTCTTGCGAACGAGCCACTGCAGCCCGGACCGCTGGTAGAACCAGAGCTTGAGCGCCACCAACCGGAGCCGCGCGGGGTACGGAAAGAGGGCGAAGATCAGCCGGCGGAACAGGCGGTCGGCGAGCGGACGCGGTACGTGTCGTTCGATCTGCGCCCGTGTCGCCTCGATCAGCTTGTCGTACTGCACCCCGGAGGGGCAGGCGGTGACACACGCCATGCAGCCCAGGCAGGTGTCGAAGTGCCGGGCGAACGCCGGCGTGATCTCGGCCTTTCCCTCCGTCGCCACCTTCATCAGGTGGATCCGGCCGCGGGGCGAGTCGGTCTCGCGGTTCCAGAGCGCGTAGGTCGGGCAGGGCGGAAGGCAAAAGCCGCAATGAACGCAGTCGGCGAGCAGATCGGGCGACGGCGGGTGTTCCGCGTCGAAATAGCCGGTCGCTTGGGTGGGGGCGCCGCCGCTCATGTCCACGCCTATCCTAGCGTGCCCGCGCGCCCCGGTGGGCGCCTCGCCGCTCTCGGTGCTACGCGGGGTTCGCCACGGGCTGCCGGCAGTGGCGGAACCCCCGGCTGCTAAGATCAGGACCTTCCGACGGGCGGCGGCACACGTTGAGGAATGGAGTAGTCAGGATGGCGCACGCGATTCGGATCCATGAGAACGGGGGCCCGGAGGTGCTCCGGTGGGAAGCGGTCGATGTCCCCGATCCGGGACCGGGCGAGGCGGTGGTTCGCCAGACGGCGTCGGGGCTCAACTTCATCGACGTCTACTTTCGAACCGGCCTGTACCCGGCGCCGCAAATGCCGTTGACGATCGGCAACGAAGGTTCCGGTGTGGTCGAAGCGGTGGGCGACGGGGTCACCGAGGTGGCGGTGGGCGATCGCGTCGCGTATTGCATGAGCCTGGGCAGCTACGCCGAGCGCCGCGTTATCGCCGCGCGGCTGCTCGTGAGGGTGCCTGACGCGATCTCGAACGAGGCAGCCGCGGCGGCCATGCTGAAGGGCTGCACCGTGCAGTACCTGATCCGTCGGACCCACGCGGTGCAGGCGGGCGAGGCGGTGCTGTTCCACGCCGCGGCGGGGGGCGTCGGACTGATCGCCTGCCAGTGGCTGAAGCACCTCGGCGCCACGGTCATCGGCACAGTCGGCACCCGCGAGAAGGCGGAGCTGGCCCGCGCCCATGGCTGCGACCATCCGGTTGTCTACACGGAAGAAGATGTCGTTGAACGGGTGAAGGACATCACCGGCGGCAAGGGCGTGCCGGTCGTGTACGACTCGGTCGGGAAGGACACCTTCAGGGCATCGATCGACTGCCTGCAGCCGCGTGGCCTGATGGTCAGTTTCGGCAACGCGTCGGGCGCCGTGGAGGCATTCGCGCCGGCTGTCCTGGCGGCGAAGGGATCGCTCTTTCTGACGCGGCCGACGCTGGCGAGCTACACGGCGACCCGGGCCGAGCTGGAGGAGACGACGGCGGAGCTGTTCGACGTGATCGGCCGCGGCATCGTGAAGATCGAAGTGCACCAGACCTACCCGCTCGAGCGGGCGGCCGACGCGCATCGCGACCTCGAGGCACGCCGGACGACCGGATCAAGCGTACTGCTGACCGGCGTCTGAGACGGCGGCGACGGCTTTCGGAGGAGGATTGACACCATGCGGATACATCGGATCGCACTTGTTTTCGTCACCGGGATTGTCGTCGGCGCCCTCTTGGCGAGCGCCGCCATCACCCTCACTGCCACGCAGGACTCGTCGCCGCGCGCGATCAACCTGCCGGGGCGCACCACGACCGCTCCCTTCAGCGATGCCGTCCTCGTCGGCAACACGCTCTACGTGGCCGGCCGGCTGGGGATGGATCCCGACACCGGCCGTCCGCCCGCGTCGCCGGCGCAGGAGGCGCGGAATATCCTCGACGGCATCCAGGCGGTGCTGGCCGAAGCGGACATGACGATGGACGACCTCGTGAACGTGCAGGTCTTCTGTTCCGACGTCTCGCTCTACGGCGAGTTCAATCAGGTCTACACGGAGTACTTCAACGACGATCCACCGGCGCGCGCGTTTCTCGGTTCCGGACCGCTGTTGTTCGGTGCGCGCTTCGAGGTGAACGGGATCGCCGTAAAGGGATGACGCACATTCGTGCGGCGGCCGTCGCCGTCTGGTTCGCCGCCGTAGCGGCCGGGCCGTCCGGCGCCGGCGCGCAGCCGATCGAGCTCCCCTGGTTGACGGTTCCGGCCGGGACGTTCCAGATGGGTTGCGTGCCGGGCGATACGCTCTGCCTCCAGAGCGAGCATCCACGCCACGCGGTGACCCTGTCGCAGTTCGACCTGATGGCGACGGAGGTGACGGTCGCGCAGTACGCTCAGTTCGCCGAAGCGACGGGCCGCGGGCTTCCCGTCCAGCCGGACTTCCCGCAGGCGGACGACCACCCCGCCGTCCACCTCTCGTGGGACGACGCGGCGGACTTCTGCGCCTGGTCCGGAGGGCGCCTGCCGACCGAGGCGGAATGGGAGTACGCCGCGCGCGCCGGGCATGACGGCCGGCTCTACTGGTGGGGCGACGAGGTCACGCGCGACTACGCGAACTTCGGCGACCTGACCTGCTGCGGTGGCGCTACCGGCGGTCCCGACATCTGGGTCAATACGGCGCCGGTCGGATCGCTCCCGCCGAACGACTTCGGCCTGCATGACATGGTCGGCAACGTCTGGGAGTGGGTCGACGGCTGGATAGACGACTTCTATCCGGACGGCCCGGTGACCGATCCGCAACCGCCCGCCGCCGGTTATCTCCGCATCATGCGCGGCGCCTCGTGGCTCAACTACCCGGAAGTGCTCCGCCTCTCGGTTCGTCTTCCGTTCTCCGCCGAGAGCCACACGAGCAATGTGGGGGCCCGCTGCGCCCGGGACCCGCGGTCCGTCGCCATCGAATAGCAACGGAAGCGGCTTGCCGGCAGCCCCGGCCATCGGTCGCGCCGGAGGTTTTTTTGACACGTGCGGGCGGCGCGATTAGCATCCGCCGATGGAGGGTTCCATGAAGACCAGCAGGCGGCAGAAGCGGACCGGGCAACCGGCGGCGGAATCACGGCGTGCGTTCATGCGGCAGGCGGCGCTCGGCGGGGCGGGTGCGGCGGCGGCGTTGGGCGCGGGGCGGACGGCGTTCGCGGCCGAGGAGGACATCAAGCCGATCACCATCCCGGCGGAGTTCGAGGCGGCGAAGGGCGCGACGCTTCCCGCCGTGGACTTCCCGATGTCTGGCGCGCAGGTGTTCGCCCGCGCCTGCAAGGAGGAGGGCGTCAAGGCGCTTTTCACCTGCCCGGGAAACTACGACGTGGTGCACGCTATCGCCGACACCGGTATCCCGACCTACTCGGGCCGGCACGAGGGGTCGCTGTGCCATGCGGCTGACGCCTTCTGCCGCGCGACCGGCGAGGTGGCCGCCGCGTCGGGGACCGAGGGTCCCGGCTTCACCGACATGATCTGCGCCATTTCCTGCGCAAACTCGGCCCGCTCCCCGGTGCTCGTGCTCGCGAGCAACAAGACGATCTTCGCCGAGGACACCGAGCAGGGGATTCAGGATCAGTACCAGCAGCCGCTGACCGAGGGGATCAGGAAGTACGGCAAGCGGCTCATCACCCCGGCGCGCACCTGGGAGTACGCGGGCTATGCGTTCCGCCAGCTCAAGAGCGGCGTGCCGAAGCCCGTGCATATCGACTTCCCGGCCGAGATTTCCCGCGCGCGTTTCAACGACGCCACGGAGGTGGAGTACTTCTTCGACAAGACGAAGTACCGGACCGAGACGAAGCCGCATCCCGACCCGCGAGCGATAGATCGCGCGGTGGAGTTGCTGCGCAACGCCGAGCGGCCGATCATCGTGTCGAGCAACGGCGTCCTCTACAGCCGCGCCTGGGAGGCGCTTCGCGCGCTGGCCGAACGGGCGCAGATTCCGGTGGTCGAATCGGGTGCCATGAAGGGGCAGTTCCCCGCCGACCACGAACTGTCGGCCGACGCGGCGCCGCAGGCGCTGTTGAGCGCGGACGTCGTCCTCCTGGCCGGGCAGTACTGCATGCCGACGCAGGGCGAGTTCGCCTTCGGTCCCGACGCCCGCTACATCCGGATCGATCCGGATGCGGAGGACATTGGCCGCAACCTGCCGATTGAGCTCGGCATCGTAAGCGACGAACGCGCCGCGCTAGAGGCGCTCGCCGCCGAGATGCCGCGCCAGCGGCACGAAGCGTGGGTCGCCGAGGTGGCCGCCGCGCGGGCCGCGTTCGAGGCGGAGAACGAGGAGTACTACCAGACCGGCCTGGGCTACACCGACGCGGTGCATCCGGCGGTGATCGCCCGCGAGCTGGCGCAGTTCATCCACCACGGCAACCTGCCGGCCGACCGCACCACCATCCTGCAGGGGGGCTACGGCATCGCCCGCTACACGCGGCGGTATCTCCGCGCGCACCGGCCGGCGCAGATTGTCAACGGCGCCTACCAGTACGGCGCGATCGGCCCCGACGTGGGCTACACCATCGGCGTGTCCGCGGCGGTCCGCCACGGCATCGGAGCCCAGGCGGACTACGAGGGCCATCCGGTGATCGCCATAACCGGCGACGCCGGCTTCGGTTACACGGCGATGGAGGTGGAGACGCTGTCGAAGTACCGGTTCCCCGCCGTGATCGTCGTCTACAACAACAACGCGTGGGGTACCTGGTCGGGCCAGCGGGACAACACGATCGGCCTGCCGGTGCACCTGTTCCAGGAGAACCTGCGCTACGACAAGCTGGGCGAGGCCCTGGGGGCGCACGGCGAGTACGTCACCCGCGCCGACGAGATGCGTCCGGCCCTGGAGCGTGCGTACCAGGTGGCCCTCGACGAGAGCCGGCCAAGTGTCATCAACGTGCAGGCCAAGAAGGAGTTCTGGCTGCGCGATCAGTACGCGCCCGGTTTCCTCGGCAAGGTGGAACCCGGGGTGATGTCGTACTACCACTAGGCGTAGGCGCGCGTGGGCGGGAGCCGGGCGTCCGGGGCCACACCGCCGGAGCGGGTGACGGCGCGCGGAAACGCGGAGGCGAGGGCCGGCCTCGCGGAAGTACGGGCCGGCCTGCAAGGCTACGCCGATCGCGGCGTCTTCCGTGGTCTGGCCGAGCGGCCGGCCCGTGGCGGCCGGCTCCAGTTCAGCTTCGGGTGGCTGGCCCCGGATCCGTTCACGCTTCTCTACGATCCGGCGGCCGGCACGCTCACCTTCCGCGACCTGCTGCCGAACGTCGGGTCGCGCACGCCGCTCGCCGCCGCGCTCCGCAAGTTCATCCAGGGCCGCACGTCCCCGGCGTTGCCGCCGCATCGGCGCATTGATCCGCGCCGCGCCGGCGTGCGATGCTCGATCCGGCGAGGCGCGCTGACCGTCGAGGTGTTGGCGAAACCGTCCCAGCATGGCTACGGGGTCAACCGGGCCGTGAACCTGGTGAACGAGCTGTTCGTCCATTTGCAGACATATCATCCGGAATACATGTGGGAGAACTTCGATGCGCCGCAGGAATGACCCGATAGCCCAGACGTTCGTTTTCACCGCCGTTCTGGCCACCGCGGCCGGCATGACGCTGGCCGCCCATAACCTGCCCGCCGAGCCGCAGGAATCATCGGAGGCGCAGGCGCTGGTCAACCCGATCGAAGCGACACAGGAGTCGCGCGCGGCGGGGCGGCAGCTCTACGTGTTCATGTGCCGCGAGTGCCACGGCAACAGCGGGCGGGGTGACGGCGACATGTCCCATGCGGGCGGCGTGCCGTCGGATTTCACCGACGACGTCTGGAAGCATGGCGAGACCGACGGCGAGATCTTCACCGTGATCAAGGAGGGGGTCACGGCCGACATGCAGGGCTACGCCAACCGCATGAACGACGAGCAAATCTGGCATGTCGTGAACTACCTCCGGAGTCTTGGTCCGTGAGTTCCGCGATCGATTACCGCCCGATGCGGCCGGACGAGGCGCCGGCCGTCTCGGCGATGATCGTCGCGGCTTTCGACGAGTTCATCGCACCCGACTACGGGCGGGAGGGGATTGCCGAGTTCCACCGGTTTGCGGCGTCCGACGCCCTCGTGGCGCGGATGACGAAGAACCACTTCGTTCGCGTCGCGGTAGCCGGGGGCTCACCGGTCGGCATGATAGAAATCCGGGACAACAACCACGTTGCCCTGCTCTTCGTGGACAAGGCGTACCAGCACCATGGCGTCGCCACCAGCCTGCTGGACATGGCCCTGGCCGACGCGCGTGACGCGAAGCCCGATCTGGCCCGGGTGACGGTCAACTCCTCCCGGTTCGGCGTGCGGGCCTACGAGAAGCTGGGCTTCCGCCAGACGGGTGCGGAGCGGACGGTCAACGGGATCGTCTTCATCCCGATGGCGAAACAGTTGAACGGCTGACGTCATGCGCGTCCCGTTTCTCGATCTGGCCGCGCAGCTCGAGACGACGCGGCCTCGGGTCGAACGCGCGATCCGTGACGTCGTCCATTCCGGTCATTACATCGGCGGCCCGGCGGTAGAAGGCTTCGAGCACGCCATGGCCGAGCGTCTCGGCGTCGGGCACGCGGTCGGCGTGTCGTCCGGCACCGATGCGCTGCTGGTCACGCTGATGGCGCTTGGCGTCGGGCCGGGCGACGTGGTGCTGACCACGCCCTACTCGTTCTTTGCGACCGTCGGCGCCATCCTGCGGGTCGGGGCGCGGCCCGCCTTCGTCGACATCGATCCGAGGACGTACACCCTCGATCCGCTGGAGCTGGACGCGTGGTTTGAGCGCGAGGCCGAACGGCGCGAACAGGTGCGGGTGATTCTGCCGGTTCACCTGTTCGGCCAGTGCGCCGACATGACGCCTGTCCTGCGCACCGCCGAGGCGCACGACGCGAGGGTCGTGGAGGATGCCGCGCAGGCGCTGGGCGCACGGTATCCATGGGGGGCGGACGGCCGAACGCCGGCGGACGCGGACACGGCCGGCGACTCGGCCACCGCCGCCGCCGCGAGCTGCTATTCGTTCTATCCCACGAAGAACCTGGGCGCCATGGGGGACGCCGGTCTCGTCGCGACCGACAGCCCGACGCTGGCGGCGGCGCTACGCCGCCTTCGCAATCATGGCGCGGACGCCGGCTACCGGCATCTGACGGTGGGAGGGAACTTCCGTCTCGACGCACTGC
This sequence comes from Acidobacteriota bacterium, assembly GCA_009838525.1. Lineage (NCBI taxonomy): Bacteria > Pseudomonadati > Acidobacteriota > Acidobacteriota bacterium. The sequence continues at coordinate 28,609 of VXRJ01000005.1, read as the reverse complement.
AGGCGGCAATCCTCTCGGCCAAGCTCCCGTATCTCGACGCCTGGCTCGAACAGCGTCGCGCCCGCGCCGCGTACTACGACGAACATCTGTCGGCGGTGGAGGGCGTCGACCTCCCGGCGGCGGTGTGGGGACGAGACCACCATGCGTACCACCAGTACGTGGTTCGGGTGCCGGCGCGGCGCGACGAGCTCCGCGCGTACCTGGCCGATCAGCAGATTGAGACGATGGTCTACTACCCGGTTCCGCTTCACCTCCAGCCCTGCATGGCGGCTCTGGGCCATGGGGAGGGCGACTTCCCGGTGAGCGAGGCTGCGGCTGCGCGGACGCTCGCGCTGCCGATCTATCCGGAGCTGACGGTCGCGATGCAGGATCGCGTCGTCGAGGCGATCGCGGCGTTCTATTCCGGCAGGGCGTAGGCGACGATGCGCGGCCCGCCGCCGATGGCGACGGCGATGTACTGGCGGCCATCCAGCAGGTAGGTCATCGGCGTGCCGACCGGACCCGCCGGCAGGTCTACCGCGCCCCGGATCTCGCCCGTCTGCTTGTCCCAGGCGACGAGCGCCGGTCCGCCCTGGCTCCCCGCGGTAGGCACCGAGCTGATGAGCAGCGTCTTCGTCAGCACCGGCCCCGCGATCGTGCCGTCCCCGAGGGGCGGCAGGTTGAGGTGGCGCAGCCGCGGATGGTTCCGGATCCGATCGCCGTTGCCGAGCGGCACCATCCAGACGTGCTCGCCGGTGTTCATGTCGATTGCCGTAATGCGCGAGTAGGGCGGCTTCAGGAGCGGCAGCCCCTGGGGCATCCGCGCCTCGTAGTTCTGGCCCTGCCGGATCTGCGCCAGACGCTGCTGCTCCGGCGCGCCATGCGTGTAGCGCATGGTTGCGCCGAGCGCGGGATCGGGTGTGTAGAGCGGTATGGCGACCGCGATGTTCCGCGACGGGACGTAGAGCCATCCGGTCTCCGGATCGACCGCCGCCCCGGCCCAACCGGCCGCGCCGAAGTCGGGCGGGCGCATCAGGGTTCCCTGCGTGCCTCCCTCGATGGGACGGCTTGGCGGCGTGAAGAGGGGGCCGATGATGAAGTTGCTCACGACTTCTTCCGCTATCGCGCGGATCTCGGGGGTGAAATCGACCAGGTCGTCGATCGTTACTCCCTGATAGTCGAACGGCGCCGGCTTCGTCGGGAACGGCTGCGTCGGCGCGGGGACCTCGCCGGGCATGTTCGTCTCCTGAGGCACCGGGCGTTCCTCGATCGGCCAGATTGGGTCGCCCGTCTCCCGATCGAACGCGTAGACGAACGCCTGTTTGCTCACCTGCACGAGCGCCTTGATCGGCCGGCCGTCGACGACGACGTCCACGAGGTTCGGGTGCGTCGGGAAGTCGTAGTCCCACAGCCCGTGATGGACCGCCTGGAAGTGCCAGACCCGCTGGCCCGTCTCGACGTCGACCGCGATGATCGACTCCGAGAAGAGGTTGTCGCCCGGCCGGTCGGCGCCGTAGTAGTCGTTCGTCGTCGTTCCGGTCGGGAGATAGACGTGGCCGAGTTCGTTGTCGCCGGCCAGCATCGACCAGACGTTGGCGTTACCGGAGTAGCGCCACGACTCGTTCAGCCAGGTGTCGACGCCGTACTCGTCGGCGCTGTTGGGGACGGTGTGGAAGTCCCAGGCGTGCTCGCCGGTCCGGACGTCCCAGGCGCGCACCCACCCGGGTGGCGCCTCCTTCGTGATGCGCCGGTCGGCGATCTGGGAGCCATGGATCACCTTGTCGCGCACGACGATCGGCGGCGAGTTAATCGAGTAGAGGAGCGCGTTCAGGTAGTCGCGCGCTTCGCGGTCGACCCGCGGGATGCCGACCATGGCGTCGACCATGCCGCTGCCGTTCGGTCCGAAATCGGCGCACGGCCGGCCGATCCTTGCTTCGACGCAGACGACGTAGCCATTGCCAGTGCCCCAGAAGATGCGCTCGTCACCCTCGCCGTCGGTCCAGTAGGCGACGCCGCGCTGCGTCCAGGGACCGCTCATCGACGGCGTCCCCTCCTCGTAGCCCTTCGGATTGAAGACCCAGAGCGTCTCTCCCTTCGACGCGTCGACGGCGACGCCCTGCGAGAGCGGGGTATTGAAATAGAGCACGCCGTCCACCATCAGCGGAGTCACCTGCAGCCGCGACGGGTTGGGCGGCTGGCTGGTCCGGTAGAGGTTCGGCGTTTCTTCGACCAGCGCCTCCACGATGGTGTCCAGCGGCGCCCACCACTCGCCGCCGTTGGGCGTCGTCCGGCTGACGAAATTGTCGACCGACGTCCACTCCCAGACGATCTCGAGGTCACTGAAGTTGCTCGCGTCGATCTGGTCGAGCGGCGAGTACTTCGTCCCCTTGACGTCTCCGGCGTAGCTCATCCACTCGCCGTTCGAGGTGTCGTAGGTCTGCCACGGACCGCCGGCGCTTCCCGCGGTCGTCTGCGCCTGCGCGCCGGTCGCCCCGGCAGTGGCGATGATGGCTATGGCGAGGATGGCGGTCGAGCGGATGGCCAGCGTCTTCATTGCTTGTCTGCTCCCTGGCGCCGGGCAGCCCGGACGCCCGTCCCGGCCGCGCGGTCCGGGTTCCCTGCGTTCGGGGATCCTATACTGCCGGCGCACCGATGGAACGATGCGCCACCCCGAGTGAAGGCTGGCACGGCTGGGATGCCTACGCCCCTTTCTACGACTGGGAGAATCGCCGGACGCAGGGGCGGCGCGACGTCCGGTTCTGGGTGGACCTCGCGCGCCGCGCGGATGGCCCGGTGCTGGAACTGGGTTGTGGAACCGGGCGACTGTCGCTGCCCGTGGCGCGCGCCGCGGCCGGTTTCGTCGGCGTCGACCGGTCGATGCCGATGTTGCGCGAGCTCCGGGCCAAGCTCCACCGCGCCCGCCTGAGCGGCCGGGCGTCGATCGTGCGGGGAGACATTCGGACCCTCCCGTTCCGGCGCCCCTGGCGTTGCGCGCTGGTGATGGCCCCCTACGGCATGTTGCAGTCGTTGTTGACCGATGACGACCTCGACGCGGCACTCGCCGCCGCGGCGCGGGTTCTGCCGCCGGGCGGCGCGCTGGGGATCGACCTGGCGGCAGGTCTGGCGCGCTGGCGGGAGTACGAAAAGGAAACCGTCCTGCAAGGTTGGATGGCGGGCGGGCGCCGCGTGACGCTGATCGAATCGGTCCGCCAGGTGCGTAGCGACGGTCTCACCGTCTTCGACCAGGAATTCGTCGAGTCGCTCGCCACCCGCCGGCAGGTCCACCGCTTCTCTATCGCGTTCCGGACGGTGACCGTGCCACAGATGGCGGATCATCTCGAACGCGCGGGCTTCACGGTCGACGCCGTGCTCGGCGATTACCAGGGCGCGGAGTGGTCGCCCGATGCCGCCGTTTGGGTGATCATCGCGCGGCGGCGCCGGCCCGTCCGGGGCTGAGCGGCGCCAGCGTCTCGCGTCCGGGGCGTGCGATAATGAGCCCTGCGGCGGACGTGCCGCGCGGCCAGTCAGCAGCGGAGCAGAGCCTCATGTCAGGGCATTCCAAGTGGGCGTCGATCAAGCACAAGAAGGGTGTCGCGGACGCGCGCCGCGGCAAGCTGTTCACCCGCATCATCAAGGAGCTGACGGTTGCCGCGCGCGACGGCGGCGGCGACCCCGCGTCCAACCCCCGCCTCCGCACCGTGATTCAGGAAGCGAAGGCGGCGAACATGCCGCAGGACAACATCAAGCGCGCAATCCGTCGCGGCACCGGCGAGGAACCGGGCGTGTCGTACGAGGAAGTGACGTACGAGGCGTACGGTCCGGGCGGGGCGGCGCTGCTTATTGTCTGCCTCACGGACAACACCAATCGGGCGGTTGGCGAAGTTCGTCACGTGTTGTCGAAGCACAACGGCAATCTCGGCACCACCAACTCCGTCGCCTGGATGTTTGAGAAGCAGGGACACATCGTCGTGGAGCGGGAGGGCGCGGACGAGGAGGCCCTGATGACGGCGGCTATCGACGCCGGCGCCGACGACTTCCGCGAGGATGGCGCCAACTGGGAGATCGTCAGCAGCCCGGAGGCGTTCGAGACCGTCCGCACCGCGGTCGATGCGGCGGGCGGTTCGCCCGTTTCGGCGCAGGTCGCCATGCTGCCGCAGAACTTCGTCAAGCTGGAAGGGAAGACCGCCCAGCAGATGCTCAAGCTGATGGACGCACTGGAGGAACTGGACGACGTGCAGCACGTCTGGTCTAACTTCGACATCGAGGAAAAGGAAATCGAGGCATCGCTGGCGTGAGGATCTTCGGGGTCGATCCCGGCTCCGCGCACACCGGCTATGGCTGCATAGAGACCGACGCCAGCCGCCACCGGATCGTCACCTGCGGCGCCCTCAGCCCCCCGGCAAAGGCCTCGTTTCCCGAGAAGCTCCAGTCCATCCACGACGAACTGGCGAAAGTGCTGCGCGAGTGCGAGCCCGACGCCGTCGCGATAGAGGACTTGTTCTACTCCCGCAACGTCCGCAGCGCGCTGAAGCTGGGCCATGTCCGGGGTGTCGTCATGCTGGCCGCGGCCGAGGCGGGCTTGCCGGTGACCGAGTACGCGCCGGCGGCGGTGAAGCGGGCGGTGGTGGGGTACGGCGGCGCCGAGAAGCAGCAGGTGCAGCAGATGGTGGCGTTGCTGCTCGGGTTGACCGAGCCGCCGGACACATTCGACGCGGCGGATGCGCTCGGCGTCGCGATCTGCCACGCTCACACGATCCGTCCATGATCGCGGCACTCCGAGGCACGCTCGCGGAGAAGGCGCCGAACCGGCTAGTGGTCGACGTGGGGGGCGTCGGCTACGACGTTCAGATCCCGTTGTCCACCTTCTACGCGGTGGGCGACAAGGGCGCCGACGTCGATCTCCGCATCCATACCCACGTCCGCGAGGAAGCGCTCTCGCTCTTCGGCTTCGCTACGCGCCTGGAACAGGAGCTGTTCGAACGGTTGATCGCGGTGAACGGCGTCGGTCCGCGCCTTGCGCTGGCAGTGCTCTCCGGGATCGAGCCGTCCGAACTGGTCCGGGCGATCCGCACCGCCGATGTGGCCCGCCTGGTCAGCATCCCAGGTATTGGTCGGAAGACTGCGGAGCGGATCGGTCTGGAACTGAAGGACAAGCTGCCCGCCGCGGTGATGCCGGCCGTCGAAGAGTCGGAAGGCGCGACGGACGAAGAGGATCTGCAGAGTGACGTCATTTCGGCGCTTCTGAACCTGGGCTATCCGCGCGGCCACGCCGAGCGCGCCGTCGCTGCCGCCCTGAGGGCGGGGCGGGGAGACTTCGAGGGAACGCTGCGGCGGGCGCTCCGGGATCTCACCCGGTGATGGCCAGCAAGGTTTGCGACGCAGGAGTTCCGCGCCAGCGGAACTTCGAACCCGCCCACCAGGGCGCGCGCGCTTAGAATGGCAGCCGTGGAAACGACCGAACGTGTCCTGAGCACGGTCCGGACCGACGAGGAGGCCCAGTACGAAGCCGGCCTCCGTCCCCGCGCCCTGGACGACTACATCGGGCAGGACCGGGTCCGCGAGAATCTGACGGTTTCCATCACGGCGACTCGCAACCGGAACGAGGCGCTCGACCATGTGCTTCTGTACGGGCCGCCCGGACTCGGCAAGACGACGCTCGCCTATGTGATCGGTCACGAACTGGGGGTTGCCGTCCGCGGGACGGCCGGACCCGTGCTGGAGCGCCCGGGGGACCTCGCCGCCATCCTGACGAACCTGAAGGCGCGCGAAGTGCTCTTCATCGACGAGATCCACCGGATGAGTCCCGCCATCGAGGAGATCCTCTACCCGGCGATGGAGGACTACGAGCTGGACATCGTGATCGGGCAGGGACCCGGAGCGCGGTCAGTGAAGGTTCCGCTGCAGCGCTTCACGCTGATCGGCGCCACCACGCGGGCCGGATTGATCACGTCGCCGCTGCGGGCGCGGTTCGGTATCGTGCACCGGCTCCACTTCTATACCGAGCGGGACCTGTTCGAGATTGTCGCCCGCTCGGCGAGGATTCTCGGTGTGCCGATCGACACCGACGCCACGAGTGAGATTGCGCGCCGCTCGCGTGGGACGCCGCGCGTCGCCAACCGCCTGCTGCGCCGCGTTCGCGATTACGCGGAGGTGCGGGCGGACGGCGCGATCACGCTGGCCGTGGCGCGCGACGCCCTGACGCTGCTCGAAGTGGACGATCAGGGATTCGATGAGGCGGACCGGCGCCTGCTGCACGCGATCATCGACAAGTTCGGCGGCGGCCCGGTCGGACTGAACAGTCTGGCCGCCGCCATCAGCGAAGAGAAGGACGCAATCGAGGACATCTACGAGCCCTATCTGATTCAGGCGGGATTCCTCGACCGGACGCCGCGCGGCCGAATGGCTACGGCGCGGGCCTATGACTACTTCGGGATCGATAGCCCGAAGCGGCACCCGCGCCTGTTGTAGCGCGGCGAGCGGAGGAACTGAGCGAGTGGCGAACGATGCGACAGGACAGTTTGCGCGCGGCGGCATGCTGCGGCGGGTCAAGGTGGCCGCGCTCGGCACGTACGTGCCGCCACGCGTCCTTACCAATGCCGACCTGGAGCGGATGATCGACACCTCGAACGAGTGGATTCTGAAGCGGACCGGCATCCGTGAACGCCACATCGTGGACGAGGGAGTGGCGTCTTCCGACCTGGGAAGGGAGGCAGCGCTTGCCGCGCTTTCAGAGGCCGGCGTCGCACCGGAACAGGTCGGCTTCATCGTCGTCGCCACCACCACTCCCGACATGTTCTTTCCCAGCACCGCCTGTCTCGTGCAGCACAAGATCGGCGCAACGAATGCCTGGGGATTCGATCTCGGCGCGGCGTGTTCCGGGTTCACCTTCGCGTTGACGACCGGCGCCCAGATGGTGGCGACCGGCGCTCATGACCATGCGCTGGTGATTGGGGCCGACGTGATGTCGTCGATCATCGACTTCAAGGACCGCGCCACCTGCGTCCTGTTCGGGGACGGCGCGGGCGCGGTGGTGGTGTCGCCGGCGGACGATGACGGCCTGGAGATCATCGACTTCGCACACGAGATCGACGGGAGTGGCGGGCCCGCGCTCCGGATGCCGGCGGGAGGCAGCCTCCGGCCCGCGACGCACGAGACGGTTGATCAGCGCCTGCACTATGTCCATCAGGACGGCCCCGCCGTCTTCAAGTTCGCAGTGCGCAAGATGGCCGAGATTTGCCAGCGCGTGCTCGACGCCAACCACCTCACGTCGGATGACATCGACCTCTTCGTGTCGCATCAGGCCAACCGGCGGATCATCATGAGCGCATCGGATCATCTCGGCGTCGACCCCAAGAAGGTGGTGATCAACATCGAACGCTACGGCAACACCACCGCCGCGACGATACCGCTGGCGCTGGCCGACGCTCGTCGCGATGGACGCCTCAGGAAGGGGGCGCGCGTGCTGCTGGTGTCGGTGGGCGCCGGCTTCACCGTCGGCGCGGTTCTCCTGCGCTGGGCATACTGACTGGGCCACGGCGGCACGGCCTCACGGCTTCGCCCGCGAGCCGGCAGGGAGAGAGAGCCATGCGCCTCTCGGAGTTCGACTATCAGCTTCCCGATGCGTTGATCGCACAGGAGGCGGCCCCGGAGCGGGACGCGTCGCGTCTGCTGAGGGTCGACCAGAGCACCGGCGCCCGATCGCATCACACGGTCACGGAGCTGCCGGAGCTGCTTGCGCCGGGCGACCTGCTGGTGGTCAACGACACGCGCGTCGTCCCGGCGCGGCTGCTCGGCCGGCGCCATCCGAGCGGCGGCGCCGTCGAGTGCCTCCTGCTCGGCCGGATTCACGACGACCGGTGGGACGCGCTGGTCCATCCGGGACAGAAGCTGCGCGCCGGCGCGCGCGCCCGTTTCGAGGGTGACGGCCATCTTCTGGAGATGGAGGTGCTCGAACGGCACTTCCATGGCCGGCGAACGATCCGCCTGGCCTCGGCGGCCGGCTCCGTGGACGCGGCAATCGACGCGCTCGGGCACGTCCCGCTGCCGCCCTACATCAAGCGGCCGGATCGCACGGCGGACCGGGAGCGCTACCAGACGGTGTACGCCGTCGCGCGCGGATCGGTGGCGGCGCCGACCGCCGGCCTCCACTTCACGCCGTCGCTCCTCGACCGGCTCGCCGACCGCGGCGTCGAGCGGCGCAGCGTCACCCTCCATGTCGGCTACGGCACTTTCGAACCGGTGCGCACGGAAGTCGTGGCGGACCACCGCGTCGCTGCGGAGCGGTACTGCGTGCCGGCCGCCACCGCCGAGGCGATCAACCGGGCCCGCCGCGACGGCCGCCGCGTGATCGCGGTCGGGACCACCACGACGCGGACCCTCGAGGCGGCCGTGCGCCGTGACGACCCGTTGCGGCCGACCGAGGGCGAAACCAACCTGACGATTGCCGGCGACTTCGACTTCCGCGTGGTGAACGGCCTGCTTACCAACTTTCACCTTCCCCGGTCGTCGCTCCTGCTGCTGGTCGCGGCCTTCGCCGGTCGCGAGCGCATCCTCGCCGCCTATCGCGAGGCGGTTGAACGGCGTTACCGTTTCTACAGCTACGGCGACGCCATGCTGATCCTGTGAGGGCTGCCAGCCAGGGCGTCGCGTATAATTCAGGGTTTCTGCCGGTGTAGCTCAGCTGGTTAGAGCAAGCGGCTCATATCCGCTAGGTCCGGGGTTCAAGTCCCTGCACCGGCACCATCCCCCTGTCTGGCGGTTCGGACGGCGGAATTGGCAGTCATGTCGCGTGCGCCGCCGTACGCGACCTCCGCATCGTAGAATCAGGCATTGTGTCGCGCTCCTGCCTGACGCCCCTGCATCGGCGCGTCCTGCGGGCGATTGACCAGGACCAGCTCATTCCCTCCGGCGGACGGGTCGCGGTGGCGCTGTCGGGCGGCGGCGACTCGGTCGCCCTGGCGGCGATCCTGGCGGATCTGGCGGTCGAGGCCGACTGGTCGGTCGCCTGCCTCTTCCATGTGAACCACCAGTTGCGGGGCGCCGCTTCGGACGCGGACGAGGGGTTCTGCGGGGTCGTCGCGCGAGACCTGGAAGTTCCGATCCAGGTTGCCCGGATCGATGTAGGCGCGCGGGCGCAGGCCGACCGCACGTCGATCGAATCAGCCGGTCATCGGGTCCGCTACGAGCAGTTCGTCCGACTTGTTGCCGAGGGGAAGACCGATCGGGTGGCCACGGCACACACCATGGACGACCTTGCGGAAACCGTTCTGCTCCGCCTGGTGCGCGGTGCGGGCCCTTCCGGCCTCGCCGGGATCCGCCGCCGGGCGGGAGATGTGATCCGTCCCCTGCTGGACGTGCGCCGCGACGAGCTGCGGGGGTTTCTGCGCGAGCGGGGCCTGCAGTACCGCGACGATCCGAGCAATCAGGACATGACGGTCCTTCGCAACCGGGTCCGGCATCGGGTGCTGCCGGTCCTCGAGCGGGAATGCTCGCCGGCCGTGGCGGAAGCGCTCGCCCGCGCCGCCGCTATCGCCGGGGCCGACGCCGACTGGATCGGCAAGGCCGTGAAAGAGGCGGAACCCGGTGTCATCCAGGTTGCAGGTGAGGAACTGGCGATCGATGTCTCGCGCCTCATGGCGGCGCCCCCGGCGCTGGCGCAGCGCCTCGTCCGCCTGGCGCTGCAGCGGGTGGGCGGGCGCCGGGTCGGATTCCATCATGTCGCGCAGGTGCTGCAAATGGCGCGGGCGGCCGGGAGCGGATCGCCGCGCGTCGACCTGCCGGGCGTTCAGGTGGAATGGCGCGACGGTCGGCTGCATTGTGCGCCGCCATCCGTGCGTCGCAGAAGAGGCCGACCGGGGCAGGAGGTCTGCCCTGACGGTGAGTCGAACGGTTTCGAGTACCCACTGCTGGTCCCCGGCGAGGCGGCGATCCCCGAGCTGGGCCTTCGCGTTTCGGCCGCGCCGGCCGCCGCGTCCAGCCTTCGCGACCCCCGGGGCACCACGGTCGCCATGCGGGCATCGGACCTGACTCCCCCGTTGCTGGTTCGCAACTGGCGTCCGGGCGACTCCTTCCGGCCCCTCGGTCTGGGAGGCCGGGCCAAGAAACTGCAGGACTTCTTCGTGGATCGGAAGATCCGCCGCGCCGACCGGCATTCCATTCCGCTGGTGATCGACCCTCGGCTGGGCGTGGTCTGGGTGGCCGGGCACGGTCTGGCCGAGGATGTCCGGATTAACGCCCCGGACGAAGGCGTGTTAGTCTTGAAAGTAAGAAAACTGGGGGGAATGGGGTGAATCCGTCTGTCCGGAGCTTCGCCTTCTGGGCGCTGGTCATCGTCGTTGTCGCACTGATCTGGAACTTCTCGACGACCTACCAGGCGGGCGACGACGCTATCTCGTTCAGCGAGTTCATGCGCCAGGTCGAGACCGGCCAGGTGGAGAACGTCACGCTGACGGGTAACGAGGTGACGGGCGCCACGACCTCCGGAGAGTCCTTCCGCACCTTCGCGCCGCCCCAGTTCGAGGGGCTGGTCAACCGCCTGATCGAGCGCGATGTCCAGGTCAACGCCGAGGAGGCGACGGGCAGCCCCTGGACGACGCTGCTGTACTCCTGGGCGCCGATCCTGCTGATCGTCGGTTTCTGGATCTTCTTCATGCGCCAGGTGCAGTCGGGCGGCAACAAGGCGCTGTCGTTCGGCAAGAGCCGCGCCAAGCTGTCGTCAAGCGCGCAGAAGAAGGTCACTTTCAAGGACGTCGCCGGCGTCGAGGAACCGAAGGAAGAACTGCAGGAGATCATCGAGTTTCTCAAGGAGCCGCAGAAGTTCCAGAAGCTGGGCGGGCGGATTCCGAAGGGCGTGCTGCTGATGGGCCCGCCCGGAACCGGCAAGACGCTGCTCGCGCGAGCCGTCGCCGGCGAGGCGAACGTGCCGTTCTTCTCGATCAGCGGCTCCGACTTCGTCGAGATGTTCGTCGGTGTCGGCGCCTCGCGCGTCCGCGATCTGTTCGAGCAGGGGAAGAAGAACGCTCCCTGCATCATCTTCATCGACGAGATCGACGCGGTGGGCCGTCACCGGGGCGCCGGCCTGGGTGGTGGACACGACGAACGGGAGCAGACGCTAAATCAGTTGCTGGTCGAGATGGACGGCTTCGAGTCGAACGAGGGCGTAATCCTCGTGGCGGCAACCAACCGGCCCGACGTCCTCGATCCGGCGCTGCTTCGTCCCGGACGTTTCGATCGGCGCATCGTCGTCAACCGGCCCGACGTAAAGGGGCGCGAGGGGATCCTCGGCGTCCACACGCGCAAGATTCCGCTGTCGGACGATGTTGACGTGCACGTCGTAGCTCGCGGCACGTCCGGCTTCTCCGGCGCGGACCTGGCCAACCTGGTCAACGAGGCGGCCCTCAACGCGGCGCGCTTCAGCCAGAAGGTGGTCCAGATGCAGGACTTCGAGTTCGCGAAGGACAAGGTCCTGATGGGCTCGGAGCGCCGCTCGATGATCATCAGCGATGACGAGAAGCGGGTGACCGCCGTTCACGAGGCGGGGCATGCCCTGCTGACGGTCCTGTTGCCGCACGCCGATCCGATCCACAAGGTGACGATCATCCCGCGCGGGATGGCGCTCGGCGTGACGCAGCAACTGCCGGTCGACGACAAGCACAACTACTCGCGCGACTACCTGAACGATCAGATCGCCATTCTTCTGGGGGGCCGCATCGCCGAAGAGCTGACGAACGGGAATGTCACGACCGGCGCGGGAAACGACCTCGATCGCGCCACCGACATGGCGCGCCGGATGGTCTGCGAGTGGGGGATGAGCGACGAGATCGGACCTCTGACCTACGGCAAGAAGGAAGAGCAGGTCTTCCTCGGGCGCGACTTCGCGCAGTCGCAGGACTACAGCGAGGGAACCGCGGGCCGGATCGACGATGAAATCAAGCGCATCGTCACCGAGAACTACGACCGCGCGAAGCAGCAACTCGATACCCACAAGGACGAACTGGTCCGGATCGCCGAGGAGTTGCTGATCCGGGAAGTGCTCGACGGCGAACAGGTCAAGCGGATCGCCAAGGGGTTGCCCATCGACGATCCTGTGACCGAGCCGCCCCGGCCTACTACTACCGGCCCTGTTGCCACGGATGACGAAGAGCAGGCCAAGCCGGTTGTCCCCCCAGTTCCCTCGCTCGACAAGGCCGTCCCGCAGGAGTGACGCCCCGCACGCGGTACACGCTCGCGTTGCCTGATGGGCGTACGCTGGCGCTCGGCGCCCGCACGCTCGTCATGGGGATCGTCAATGTCACCCCGGACTCGTTTGCCGATGGCGGTGCGTGCCTCGATCCCGATCGGGCGGCGGATCACGCCCTTGCCCTCGAAGCGGCGGGCGCCGACCTGATCGACATCGGCGCGGAGTCTACGCGGCCGGGCGCCGACCCGATCCCGCCGGACGAGGAACGCCGGCGCCTGATGCCGGTGCTCGACCGGCTGGCCGGCCGCCTCGGCGCACCGATCTCGGTGGACACGCGGAAGCCGGTGGTGGCCCGGGCGGCGCTCGCGGCGGGAGCGGCCATCATCAACGACGTCTCGGCTCTCGCCGACGGCGCCGGGCTGGCGGCGGCCGCCGCGGCAGCGGGCGCGCCACTCATCCTGATGCACAACCGGGGGGAATCGCGCGACATGTACGCGGGCGCGAGCTACCACGACGTCGCGGCGGAAGTGGCAACGGAACTGCGGGGCGCGATCCGCCGCGCGCTGGCGGCCGGTCTGCCGCGGGAGCAGATCATCATCGATCCCGGACTCGGCTTCGCGAAGCGGGCCGAGCAGACCGCTGCCGCGCTCGCCGCGCTGCCGGCGCTCCGGGCGCTCGATCAGCCTGTCCTGGTCGGTCCGTCGCGCAAGTCGTTCCTCGCGGCCGCGCTCGGCGAGCGGACACCCGCCGACCGCGAATGGGGCACGGCCGGCGCGGTTGCCGCGGCCGTCTGCCTCGGCGCCCACATCGTCCGGGTCCACCATGTCGATGCGCAGCGGGACGTGGCGCGGGTTGTCGACCTGATCCGCGCCGCCGCATAGGGTTCGCCAGAGGCCAGCAGATGGCGTTCGAGGGAATCGGGGGGTTGCTCGGAGGCGTCGATATCGGCTGGCGCGACCTGCTGGACATCGCCGTTGTCACTTTCATCATTTATGAGTTTCTCAAGCTGATTCGCCGCACGCAGGCGATCCAGGTCGTGTTCGGCGGCGCGCTGGTGGTTGGCCTCTACTACGTCTCGGAGATCGCGTCGCTCCGGACCGTCAACTGGATCATCGGCGACATGTTCGGTTACGTCGTCATCGCCGCCATCGTGCTCTTCCAGGCCGACATTCGCCGAGGTCTGGCGCGCCTGGGTCAGGCGCCGTTCGTGCGATACCTGTCCCGCCGTGACACGACCGGAGAGACGCTCGCGGAGGTTGCGATGGCGGCAGGGCTGCTGGCAAGCCGTCAGGTGGGCGCGATTATCGCCATCGAACGCGACATCGGCTTGCGCAACTACGTCGAGAGCGGCATTCCTCTTGATTCACGCGTCACCTACGACCTGCTGGTCAGCATCTTCCTGACCGATTCACCGCTGCACGACGGGGCGGTGATTATTCAGGAAGATCGGATCGCCGCCGCTTCGTGCTTTCTGCCGTTGACGGTTCAGCCGCAGCGCACCGGACTTGGCACCCGCCACCGCGCGGCGATTGGGTTGACGGAAGAATCGGATGCCGTGGCGGTAGTCGTTTCCGAGGAGAGCGGCGCGGTCTCGCTGGCGGTCGACGGGGTGCTCGAACGGGACGTCGATCCAGGGCAACTGGCCGCGCGGCTCGAGCGTCTCGTGCAACCCGCGCGGCGAGCGCGCCCCGTCTCGACGGCGGACGAGGTGGCTTGATGCGCCGATTGCGCGATTTTCTTCTCGGCGACCTGAGCCTGAAGCTGCTGGCCCTCGTTCTGGGCTTTGCCTTCTGGTTCAGTGTGGCGCGCGAGCCCGTTATCGAACGCCGGATGGTGGCGCCGCTGGGCCTCGAGAATGTGCCGGAGGCGTATGACGTGGCCGGCGACGTGCCGGAGAATGTCGAGGTGCGGGTGCGGGGCGCGGCAAGCATCGTCCATGGCCTTGTGCCGGGCGCCGTGGTGGCGTCGGTCGACCTCGCGGATCTTGGGCCGGGCCGCTTTACCTTGCCGGTGACGGTCACCTCCGCTCCGGATGTAGGCGTGACGGGTGTCGAGCCCCCGAGCATCCGCGTGACGCTCCGCTAGGAAGTGCCGCCGCGACCGCGCCACGGGCCGTGACGAACCCTCCATGAGCACCCGGATGTTCGGTACTGACGGGGTGCGCGGCGTCCCGGGCACTCCGCCGCTCGACGCAGACACCATCGTGCGGCTCGGCGCGGCGATTGCCGCGGAGCTGCGCGCGGCGCCGGACGGACCGTTAACCCCCCGCATCGTTTGCGGTCGCGATACGCGAGACTCGGGCGCCTGGATCCAACGGCAGCTTGCCGTGGGCGTTCAGGAGGGAGGCGCTGAGTTCCTCAGCGTGGGTGTGGCGCCGACGCCCGGTGTCGCGATGCTCACGGCGCGCGGGGGCTTTGACGCCGGCCTCGCGGTTTCCGCGTCCCACAACCCCTACCCGGACAACGGGATCAAGTTGATCACGGCCACGGGCGCCAAGGCGACTCGCGACGTCGAGCAACGGATCGAAGCTCGCCTTGGGCGGGACGGCACGCCGCCTGGGATCGGGAGTGCTCCCGGGGCGGTGACGGAAGCGGCGCACCTCGTGGCGGCCTATGTGGACCATCTTGCCGACATTGCGGGCGCGGCGCCGCTGAACGGCATGCGGGTCGCGATCGATTGCGCGCACGGCGCCACCAGTCGCCTCGCGCCCGAGGTGTTGGGACGCCTGGGCGCCGACGTCGTCACGCTCCACGCGGCGCCCGACGGACGGAACATCAACCAGGCGAGCGGATCGACCCACCCCGAGGCGCTGCAGGCGGAGGTCGTGCGCCAGGCATGCGCGGTCGGCTTTGCCTTCGACGGCGACGGGGACCGCGTGATTGCGGTCGATGCCGCCGGCCGCCTCGTCGACGGCGACGGCATCCTGTATCTCGTGGCGTGCGCCCTGCGCGACGCGGGCCGCCTGCCGCACGACGGCATCGTCGCCACCGTCATGAGCAACTACGGTCTGGAAAGCGCCCTCCGGGATGCAGGCATCACTCTTCATCGATGCGGCGTCGGCGATTCGACGGTGTTTGCGGAGATGCAGCGGCGGAGTCTGTCCCTCGGAGGCGAGCAGTCGGGCCATGTCATCTTCTCCGACCTCCTGCCGACCGGCGACGGGATCGCCACGGCGATCAGGGTGCTTCGAATCCTGGCCGAGCAGGAGGTGGGTCTGGCGGAGCTGGTGGACGGCCTGACGATTCTGCCGCAGGTTCTTGTGAATGTTCCGGTGACGCGCATGCCGCCGATCGCGGCGGTGCCGGAACTGAATGCGGCGGTCGGCCGGGCCGAAGCCCAGCTCGCGGGCTCTGGACGCGTGCTCGTCCGCTACTCCGGCACCGAATCGCTTCTCCGTGTCATGATCGAGGGGCGCGACCGGGAGGCGGTGCGGGCGCTGGCGTCGGGGATAGCCCAGCAGGCGCGCGAGTCGCTAGCAGCCGGTGGTGAAATCCCGCGTCACACCGAGAGCGGCGAGACGCCCGGCTGACAAGGCGCGACGAGGACAGGCATCATGCGTCTCGGCGTAAACATCGATCACGTCGCCACCGTTCGACAGGCCCGCCAGGCGCGCGAGCCGGAACCGATCGCCGCCGCGCTGCTCGCCGAACTGGCCGGCGCGGAAGGGATCACGGTTCACCTGCGGGGAGACCGCCGCCACATTCAGGAACGGGACATCGAGTTGCTCCGCGAGGTCATCACCACCAAGCTGAACGTGGAGATGGCGGCGACGGCAGAGATGGTGGACATCGCCTCGCGCGTCAGGCCGGATCAGGTAACGCTGGTCCCGGAGCGTCCCGATGAGCTGACGACGACCGGTGGCCTCGATGTCGCTGGCGGCGCGCGCGCGCCGGCGACGCATGCGGCAGAGAGCCTGACGGGCGCGGGCATCGCGGTCAGCCTCTTCATCGATCCCGATCCGGCGCAGGTCCGTGCCGCCCGCGCCGCTGGCGCCGGCGCGATCGAGATCAA
Source organism: Acidobacteriota bacterium (assembly GCA_009838525.1). NCBI lineage: Bacteria > Pseudomonadati > Acidobacteriota > Acidobacteriota bacterium. The sequence goes on along the minus strand of VXRJ01000005.1, from coordinate 12,441 downwards.
CACCGGTCCGTACGCCGACTCACGCTCGGCCGGAGCCCGCGGGATGGAACTGACGCGGGTGGCGGAGGTGGCGCGCCTCGCGCAGGACGAAGGACTCGAGGTGCTGGCCGGTCACGGTCTCACCTACGTCAACGTCCACCCCATCGCCGCGATCTCGGAGATCGTCGAGGTCAACATCGGCCACAGCGTGATCGCCCGCGCCGTCCTGGTCGGCCTGGAGCGGGCCGTCCGCGAGATGATCGCTCTGTTGAATCCCCGCTAGCGGAACTTCCAACGCGCCGGGCGGGGCGCGCGCACAGGCTTCCGCCGTGGACTGGTAGTATCGGGCTAGCCGATGTTGGGATGGCTGCTGCGCGGCGTTTTTCTCGTGCTCATCCTCCGCATCGTCTGGAAGTTCATCTCCGGACTGATCGAGGGCGTGCGCGGTCCGCAGTCGGGGCGGCGGACGGTGCGGGGCGGATCGCTCGAGCGCGATCCGGTCTGCGGGACCTATGTCGAACCGACACGAGCGCTCACGGCGCAGGTGTCGGGCAAGACATACTACTTCTGCTCGGAGCAGTGTCTCCGAGCGTTCCGGAAGACGGCCTGACGGGACGCGGCTGGCAATCACGATGAGGGAGAACGAATCGCTCCGCGCGGACATCGTCGAAGTGGGGCGGCGCCTGCACGAGCGGGCCTACGTCGCTTCCAACGACGGCAACATCAGCGTTCGCCTCGACGACGATCGGGTCCTGACGACTCCGAAGGGCGTCTCGAAGGGATTCATGACGCCCGACATGATGGTCGTGACGGACCTCGACGGAAAGAAGCTGACCGGAGAGCGCGACCCGTCGTCGGAGTTGCTGATGCATCTTGCCGTCTACCGCCGGCGAAGCGAAATCGGAGCCGTGGTCCACGCGCATCCGCCAGTGGCGACCGGTTTCGCGGTCGCCGGCATCCCGCTCGACCGCGCCGTCCTCGCGGAGGTGGTCACTACGCTCGGCAGCATCCCGATCGCCGACTACGGGACGCCGTCGACGCAGGAGCTGGCGGACGCGGTCGACCGCCACATCGCGGTGCATGACGGCCTGTTGCTCGCGAACCACGGCGCCATCACGGTCGCCGATCGGTTGATGCCCGCTTACTACAAGATGGAGACCATCGAGCATTTCGCCCGGATCAGCGTGGTGGCGCGCCTGCTCGGCCGCGAACGTCTGTTGTCGCGCGAGGAAGTGAACCGCCTGCAGGAGTTGCGCGGCACCTACGGCATCGCGGCGCCGGCGCCCATTTGCCCGGACGGCACGGACGGCATCGTTGCCGGTGAAGACGCCGCGTGCCAGACGCTGGAGGCGCCGTCCTCGCCGGGCCGGCGTCTGGTCGACGATACGCCGGCTTCGCCGGGCAGTGGGGATCCCGTCGCGGTCGGCGCGGGCGACGGCCGGTCGGGCGGCGACGCGGAAATTCGGCTAACATACCGCGAACTTGCGTCCCTCATCGAGGATGCTATCTCCCGTTTGCGGAAGTAAGCGACATCGCGCGGGCGTGCGGAGGATTACATGGGCGAAGCGTTGGGCATGGTCGAGACGAAAGGGCTCGTCGCGATGATCGAGGCGGCTGACGCGATGGTCAAGGCGGCGAAAGTGACCCTCGTCGGCTGGGAGAAGATTGGCGCCGGTTACGTTACCGCCATCGTGCGGGGCGACGTGGCGGCGGTGAAGGCGGCGACCGACGCCGGCGCCGCCGCCGCACGGCGGGTAGGCGAGCTGGTGTCGGTCCACGTCATCCCGCGGCCGCATGAGCACCTCGAGGGTACGCTCCCGATCGGCAAGGCGGGCAAGTAGGTAGACGGTAAGTTGTGATCCTCGCCAAGGTGGTCGGCACCGTCGTGGCGACGCGCAAGGACGAGCGCCTCGTCAGCAGCAAATTGCTGGTCGCGCAGCCGATCGATCCCGACGGCGCGCCGCGCGGACATCATCTGGTGGCGATCGATACGGTGGACGCGGGTGCGGGCGAGACCGTGCTCATCATTACCGGCAGCTCGGCGCGCATGGCGCGGGGATTGCGCGATGCGCCGGTGGACGCCGCGATCGTCGGGATCGTCGATTCCGTCGAGCTGACGTCTGGCTGACTAGCTCAGGGGGCCTGGGGAGCCCGGACCATGCACCTGGCGCGCGTCATTGGTGACGTAGTTTCCACCCTGAAGGACGCCAGCCTCGAAGGGCAGAAGCTGCTGCTGGTGCAGCCGGTGGCCCCGTCCGACGAACCTGTCGGCGCGCCGATGGTGGCGATAGACGCGGCGCAGGCAGGTGTCGGCGAGCTCGTGCTCGTCGTTCGCGAAGGCCGCGCCGCCGTCGCCGCCGTCCGCCGCTCGGCCGCCCCGGTCGAAGTCGCGATCGTCGGCGTGGTCGATTCCGTGCACATGGCGCCGGGGTCCGATCGATGACCGATTCTGCCGTCCAGGCTGCCATCGACGCGGCGATCCGCGCTCACCTGGAGCGCCGGGGGAACGCGCCGCCGGTCGCGGGCGGGCCTGCCGGACCGCGGTCATCTCACCCCGGTGAGGACGCGAGCCACGCGCGGTTCGGCGGCAGTCGTCTCGCGGGCGACCCGCCGTCCGGTCAGTGCGTCATCGAGCCGTCGGTCGAGTGCGTTCACTGCGACTACTGCCGGTCGCAGGGCTACTGATCGCCTGCCTCGATGCCGTCCCGGTTCACTTCTCCCCGCGGCATCGGCGTAACGATGCGCCGGATCGGCCGCGCGATCGAGCAAATGGACCTTCCCGCGATCGAGAAGGTAGCCGAGGAGCAGCAGGGCGATCCGTTCCAGGTGCTGATCGCCACGTTGCTGTCGGCGCAGACGAAGGACCCGGTGACGCACGAGGCGTCGAACCGCCTGTTCAGGAAGGCATCGACGCCACGATCGATGGCCCGGCTCGATACGGCGACCATCGAGCGGCTGATCTACCCGGTCAGCTTCTATCGAAACAAGGCGCGCCACGTAAAGCAGGCGTGCGAGCAGCTCGTCCGCGAGTTCGAAGGCCGCGTGCCGACCACCATGCGGGAACTGCTCACGCTGCCCGGCGTCGGCCGGAAGACCGCCAACCTGACGTTGATCGTGGCGCACCGGAGCGCCCGGAATATCTGCGTCGACACGCACGTTCACCGGATTGCCAATCGCCTCGGCTGGGTTACGACCCGCACGCCCGAGAAGACGGAGCTGGCCCTCTACGACGCCGCGCCCCGCCGCTGGTGGGCTGCGATCAACCTTTATCTCGTCACCTGGGGTCAGAATGTCTGCCGGCCGGTCTATCCCCTGTGCAACGGCTGCGCGGTTTCGGATCGATGCCCCCGGATCGGCGTCGCCCGCGTCGGCCGGTCCTGAGATGAGCGATGCTGACGGTCAACGAGATCTTCTATTCGATTCAGGGTGAGTCGAGCTTCAGCGGGAGGCCGTGCGTCTTTGTTCGCCTGACCGCTTGCGACCTGCGCTGCCGATGGTGCGACACGGCGTACGCCTTCGCCGAGGGGGAACCGGCGTCCGTGGACGATGTCCTGGAACGCATCGGCGCGTACGATTGTCCGCTGGTCGAGATCACCGGCGGCGAGCCGCTGCTCCAGTCGGAGGTGTATCCCTTGATGCGGCGGCTGCTGGACCGCGGCAAGACGGTTCTGCTGGAGACGGGCGGCCACATCGACATCTCGGCGGTGCCGCGCGAGGTCGTCAAGGTGGTCGACGTCAAGTGTCCGGGCAGCGGAGAGTCGGAACGGAACGACTGGGGCAACCTGGAGCGGCTTGCAACGCACGACGAAGTGAAGTTCGTCATCGCCGACCGGGCGGACTACGAGTTCGCGCGCGACGTCGTCCGGGAGCATGGGCTCGACCGGCGTTGCCGCGCCGTGCTCTTGTCACCCGTCCACGGCGAACTCGATCCCTCGGTGCTTTCCGCCTGGGTGTTGGAAGATCGCGTGCCGGGGCGCGTGCAGGTCCAGTTGCACAAGTACCTTTGGGGCGCGGAAACCCGTGGCGTCTGACCTCGCCGCCCGTCACGCGGTACTGCTGCTGAGCGGCGGCCTCGATTCGTACACCGCCGGCGCAATCGCCAGGACGGACGGCCTGGCCCTGCATGCCCTCACGGTCCGTTACGGCCAGGTGCATGCGCAGGAGATTGAGGCGGCACGGCGCGTCGCCGCGGCGCTCGGCGTCGATGCACACCTGGAACTGCCGGTCGATCTTTCCGCGATGGGGGGATCGGCGCTCACCGGCACGGGAGAGGTGCCGAAGGACCGGCCGCTGGACGACGGCGCGATCCCGCCGACCTACGTCCCGGCGCGCAACACGGTACTGCTGTCTCTCGCGCTCGCCTGGGCGGAGGCGCTCGGCGCGACCGACCTCGTGATTGGCGTCAACGCGCTCGACTATTCCGGCTATCCCGACTGCCGTCCGGAGTACATCCGGGAGTTCGAACGGCTTGCGGCGCTGGCGACGAGAGCAGGGGTCCAAGGGGCGCGTTTTCGTGTCCACACGCCACTGATCGCGATGACGAAGGCGGACATCATCCGTCGTGGCATGGCGCTGGGCCTCGACTACGGGCTGACGCACAGTTGCTACGACCCGGTGGCCGACGGGCGGCCGTGCGGGCGGTGTGACAGTTGCCGCCTTCGCGCGCGGGGATTCACCGAAGCCGGTGTGCCCGATCCGGTCGTTGCGCGAACCTGATCGAATCCCCGGCGCCTCCTGCCGCCGCCACCGCCGGGTCTGCTCCGTTCACGGCTGGGCGTGGGCCGCGATCGCGACGACCGCGGCGTCGATGGCCCGTGTTATCTCCGCGGACGGTACGGTGTAGTTGTTCGCCAGAATCGCGAACGCAATGGGCTCGCGGCCCTGCGCTACGACGTAGCCGGCCAGCGCGCGGACGCGTGTCATCGAGCCGGTCTTCGCCCGCACCGCGCCATCGGCGGCGCTGCCGACCATCCGGCTGCGCAGCGTCCCGTCGCGGCCTGCCACCGGGAGGGTGTCGACAAACGGTTCGCGGTGACGGGGATCGCGCCACAGCCGCGCGAGCACGTCGAGCAGCCCGGCGGAACTCAGCGCGTTGTAGCGGGAGAGCCCTGAACCGTCCGCGACGATCGCCCGGGATCCTCCGATGCCCCACTCCTCCAGAACGGCTTCCGCGGCGGCCGGCCCCGCCTCGCCGGTCCCTCCCGTGACGACACCCAGATGCTGCAGCAGCGATTCCGCGTACAGGTTCTGACTCCGCTTCATCAGTTGAACCGCAATCGTCGACAGCGGTTCCGATTCATGCCGGATGAGCGGCCGCAGTCGCTGGCGCAGGGTCTGCTTCACCGCCGGGTCGAACTGATCGATGTCGATAGCTTCCCCTTCCACGTCGACGCCCGCCCGCTGCAGCGCGGTCCGCAGGCCCTGCACGAAGAAGAGGGTGGGATCGGAAACCGCGCCGGTCCGGACGGCGGCCGGTGCGCCGAGCGGGATCTCCCCGGTGACCAACAGCGCCCCGCCATCCGGCCGCCGGCTCAGCCGGATGTTCGTGTTGCCTCCCTCCGGGCGCGTCACCGTCTGGTTGATCAGCGTGACTCCACTGGCAGAGCCTGGTGTCACGCGCGGCGCGCGAATCTCGATCCGGGCCGGACTGCCGGGGGAATCGGCCGGCGACACGGCAAGCTCCACGACGTTCTCGTGCTGCTGCAACGCGCCGGCCGGCGCCGAGAACGCAAGAGCGAGGTCGTCCCACGCCCAGCCTGCGCCCAGGCCCGCCGTCTCCTCGCCGCGCCTGCCGCCATCGAACGCATCGTCGTCGCCGATGATGCGTCCGGCGATCCGCACGATTCCGCGTGCGCGCAGCTCGCCGGCCCAGCGAGCGAACAGATCCTCCGTTCCGGGCGCGTTGATCGTCGGATCGCCCGTGCCCCTGACCACGAGATCGCCCTCCAACGTGCCCTCGCGGATCTCACCTGTCGCCGCCAGCGTAGTTTCGAAGCGGTGATTCCAGCCAAGCCGCTCGGCGGCGGCGGCAACCGTCACCACCTTCATGGTCGAGGCGGGCGTCAGCAGCAGATGCTGATTGCGGGCATAGAGCGTCTCGTCGGGCAACCGGAGCACCTGGCCCCGAAGCACGCGCATCTCCGCGCTCCAGACCACGGGGCCGAGGTCGGGGTCGTTGAAGATCGCATCGAGGGTCGAACCGAGCGGCGTGTCGGCGCCGACGTCGGCGGCGCTCTCGGGCACGGCGCCGGCCGGGAGATTGGAAACGCCGGGAAGGGCGACGGTCGCCGGTGGCCGCCGGACAACGCAACCCGTCAGCAGCAGCGCGATTGCCGCCACGGAACCGGCGAGCCGGAGCCGAGTGACCGCAGGCACGGCTCACTCCGACGGGACGTTCGGATCGAGCGCGTCTAGCGCTTCCAGGGCGGTGTCCACTGCCGCGACGTCCAGGATCGCGGCTCCCGGTTCGTCGCCGTGCGCTCCGTGCGCCGCATCATCGGCCCGGTTGATGAGCGCGGTTTCCGTCACGCCGTCGCCGAACGTGGCGGTGACCCGCAACGTGGGGTCGTCGAGGCCGATGCCGTCGCGGCTCGCGGCAAATCCATCCGCCGACAGGTTCGAGAGCCCTCGAAGCAGTGCGTCGATCCGGGACCGTTCGATCTCCTCGGGGGACGGTTCGACGCGGCGCCAGACGTCGTCGGCGGTCGACACCAGCGGCGCGTCCGCATCGTCGTCGCCGTCCGGCGGAACTTCCTTCTCGAATCGAATGGTCCGGCCCTCCCGCTCGATGACCAGCTCGGTCACGTTGAACGGCCGAAAGTCGAACAGATCCGCCTGCCGGTAGGTCTCGCTGCCCCGCAGCAGCTCGTCCACCATCGCGGCGTCGACCGTGAAGACCAGGGGGCGGGATGCGTCCCGGGCCCAGACCGTCGTTTCCGGGGTCTCCTCGCCGATCAGCAGGGTGTGCGTCTCGCCCGCCACCGCAATCGCGGCGGTGGCGCGTGGCGTCTCCAGGCCGTACTGCGCGAGCGCTTCGCCCTCCGCCGCTTCCTCGACGATAGTCAGCATCTCGGCCGATCCGACACGTCCGACGAGCGCTTCGACCAGACCGAAATCGGCACGGACATCAAGCGGCTCCACGATCCGCCAGTCTCCCTCCGCCTTCGCGAAGCGAAGCCTCCCTTCGAACTGACCGTCGGCCGGGACGCCGGCATGGTCGATGGTGAGCGAGGTGGTGTCCGGACCGGTGAACTCGAGAACCGACCGGTCCCGGAGGTCGAACGTGTTGCGGTTGAGGGTCGTATCCAGGAAGCCGGGAATCAGCAGCAGGCGGCCGTCACCGATCGTGGCGTAGCGTTCGCCGCCGGTAGGGGTCTCGTCGCCTACCGCGACCGTGAGCGGCTCTCCGTCCGCGGCGGCGAAAGTCACAGCGAACCCCGGGGGCGCCAGGCCGAAGGGGGAGAGGTCCGTGACGGTCTCCTGGACGACACGCCGGATCTCCAGGCTGGCCACGCTGCTGGCGATCGCCGACGCCGCGTTGCCGTCGGCCGGCGCATCGACCGGCGACGTCACGGTCCAGTCGTTCGCTCCCTCGCTGGCGCGCGATAGCTCGGTCACGTCGCCGTTGTCGGCGGTGACGGTGAGTGCGGTTATGGTGTCGGCCTCGAGATCACCGAACGCCTGTTCGGGCGTGTCCGCTTCGGACGCGGGGGGCCGTTCCCGCTCGACGAACCAGGCGTAGCCGCCAATGACGAGGAACGCCACCAGCAGCACCAACGTGGACCGGAGGCTTCGCATGGCTGAGTCGTACCCGTTATCCGCGACGGTTCCACCACGTCACGAAGCCGAGGGCCAGGATGCCCCCGGGAACGATGGCGAGGGAAAGCCAGTAGATGCGGGTCTGCTGGTCGGCGGTCAACGTGATCCGCCGATCCTCGGGCTCGCGCGGCCGGATCGCGATCAGGTTCTCCTGTTGCGCGAGCCAGTTGACGGCGTTGAGCAGGAGATCGCGGTTTCCCTGAATGCCGACGGCGGCATTCGACGCGAAGTCGGAGTCACCGAAGACGGCAAGGCGGGCCTGCAGTGGCGCGTCGTCCTCGGCGTCTTCGCCGCCGTCACCGCCTTCGCCGGGGTCCGCCGCGGCATCATCTGCCGAAGCGTCCGTTTCCGCGCCGTCCGGCCGGTCCACGGTCTGGGACACGACGGCTGCGATGATCACGGGCCCAGGCCGGTCGCCCGCCGGTTCGTCCAGCGTCACTTCGCCCGTCTGGAGCTGCGCCAGGTCCGCTTCCGCCCAGCTCCGTTCGCTCGTCTGCACGATCGCCTCGGCGGTCCGCCCGTTGGCGCCTCCGGCCACCGGCTGCACGGAGCGGGCAAGTGGAAAGGCGGTCAGCAGGGCGAAGTTCTCCGTAATCGCGTGCGGCGGATAGGTGGCGGCGACAGGCACCGAGGCGTCGGTTCCGAGGAGCTGGCCGACGCCGCTCGCATCGACGACCACATCGTTACCCAACTCGATGCCCCATTCGGCGGTGAGCGCCTCCAGGTTCGGCGCCGGCGGATCGTCATTCGTCTCGGGCGGATCGAGCAGGAGCAGCAGCTTGCCGCCGCCTTCCAGATAGTCGCGCAACAGGTCCGTCTCGCCCGGCAGCAAGTCGGTGTCGGGCCCAGCGACCACGATCACCGTGGCATCGGCGGGCACTTCGGCAGCCTGGGCCAGCACGATGGTCTCGATGCGGAAGTTGTCCCGTTGCAGCGCGCCGGTAACCGCGCGATAGCCATCGCGCCCATCGCCTTCGGGGTCCGCCTCGCCATGTCCCTGGACGAAGTAGACGGTCCGTTCCTCTCCTTCCACCACCTTGATGAGCGCGTTGGTCAGTTCCTGCTCGGTGCTGGCGGTGGTTCGTTCGGTCCGCCCTTCGAATTCAAAGACGATCGTTCCGTAGACGTCGATCTCGTACTGTCGCGCCCGGACGGGATTCTGGTCGACATCGATGTACTCCACCTCCACCTGTGACGAGAGGTACTCGTACTCGTCGAACCGGTCGCGGAAGCGCGGGAACTCCGCCTCGCGGGCGAAAACAAGGACGTTGACGGGCGACTCGAGCGATTCCACCACGCGGCGCGTCTGATCCGACAACGAGTACTGCTGCGCGGCCGTCAGATCCCAGCGCCGGTTCTGCCGCGACAGGATGAAATTGGCCGCGACCACGATGCCGAGCGCCAGCACGATGCCGGTGGTCGCGAGTGCGCCGGCGCGCGTCTGCCGCTGCCCGGCAAGCGCCAGAATCTCGCGCCACTGCGTTGCCGTGTGGATCACTACCAGCGCAAGGCCCGCAACGGCCAGCCAGTACCAGAGTTCCTGCTGCTCGGGGAGGAGGAACCGGACCGCGACGCCAACGAACACCAGGGCGACACCCACCCAGCCGAGCGCTGCCAGAATCCTGTTCACCATCTTTCTTGTCTACCTCGGTTCGTGCCTACGCGCGCCATCGTTCACTGTCGACCGACTTCGCCGTCAGGAAGAGGCCAAACACGATGAAGCTGAGGTAATAGGCGAGATGCGCCGTGTCGATCACGCCCTGCGCAAAGTCGTCGAACGGCGCCCGGATCGCGAGCGCTCGCATGATGGCGCCGGCCACCGGGCCCGCCGAATCCGCCATCCAGTCCATTACGAAGAAGAGAAGCACGAGAGAGTAGGTCACCACTCCCGCCACGACCTGGTTCCGCGTCGTGCTCGACACCAGCAGGCCGAGCGAAACGAACGACGCGCCCATCAGCAGGAGGCCGAGATAGCCGCTCAGGATCGGCCCGAGTTCCGGCTCGCCGTAGATGAACAGGATGACGATGTGAACGCCGGTCACCGCAAGCATCAGCGTGAAGAGCGCCATCGCGCCGAGGAACTTCCCGAGGATAATCTGCAGGTCGGTCAGCGGCGAGGTGAGCAGCAGCTCGATCGTGCCGGAACGCTTCTCTTCCGCGTAGGCGCGCGCGGTCAGGAACGGAAGCGTGAACATCATGACGATCGACGTGTTCGCAAGGAGCGGCCGTACCATGAACTCGTTGATGTTGATGGTCTGCGGCCCACCGCCGAACATGCCCGCCTGAGCGCTGAACTGCACCATGAAACTGAGGCTGGCGACATAGAAGTAGCCGTACAGCAGGGCGAAGAAGCCAACCACGACATAGGCAATCGGCGAGACGAAGTAGGCCCGAAACTCCTTTTGCGCGATCGCGAGGATGTTAGCCATTGTCCTGTCTCCCCGCCCCGCCGGGGGCTGACGGTTCCTCCGGGGCCTCCTGTTCCAGAGCGCCGTCGTCCTGCGCAGCCTCCCCCGCAACCGGCTCGTCGGCCTCCTCGGTCGTCAGCTCCAGAAAGATCTCTTCCAGGCTCAGGCGTGCCCGTGTCATTTCCAGCAGGCCCCAGCCGCGGGTCACGACCGCGTTGGCGAGCCCGCGCCGGATGTCGGCGCCCGACTCCGCCTGCACGTCGACCAGCACGCCGTCGCCGTCCGCGACGCCGACGGTTATTGACGCCACGCCCGGTGTCTCGCGCAGCGGCGCTTCCAGGTCCGCGCCCCCGGCATCGATCCGCAGCCGGACCGTCTCGGACCCCTGCAGGCGTCCGGTCAGGTTCTCGGGCGTGTCTTCCGCCACCACCTTGCCACGGTTGATGATCACCACGCGCTCGCATGTCTGCGACACCTCGGGAAGAATGTGGGTGCTCAGGATGATCGTGTGGTCGCCGGCGAGCGCCTTGATCAACTCGCGCGTCTCGATAATCTGCTTCGGATCCAGTCCGGCGGTCGGTTCGTCGAGCACGAGGACGTCAGGGTTGTGGAGAATGGCCTGGGCCAGGCCCACCCGCTGCCGGTAACCCTTCGAGAGCTTGCCGCAGTGGCGATCCGCCATATCGCCCACGCTTGTCCGCGCCATCGCCTCGTCGATCCGCCGCTTCCGTTCCGATGACGACAGACCGTTTATGCGCGCGCAGAAGGTGAGGTACTCCCGCACCGTCATGTCGGGGTAGAGGGGAGGCGTCTCGGGCAGGTAGCCGGTCCGTCGCTTGGCCTCGATCGGTTGATCGATAACGTCGAAGCCGGCGATCTTCGCGGTTCCGCCGGTGGGCGGCACGCAGCCGGTCAGCACGCGCATGGTGGTGGTCTTCCCGGCCCCGTTGGGGCCCAGGAATCCGAGGATCTGGCCCTTTTCGACGCGGAAGCTGACGTCGCTGACCGCGGCGACCGGGCCGTAGTGTTTCGTGACGTTCTGGACTTCAATCACGGCGTCGCACCTCAGTCACCAACACCGGTTCGGATTCGTCGAGAGGGACCGCAACCTGACGGCGCCGCGTGTCGCGTGCAGCGCCCAGGCACAAAAAATCGTAGTCAGAAGTCCAGCGGAGTGTCAACGGCCGCGCCGCCCGCGCCGTGACGATCGACGAACTGATCGATGGCGGCCTGATCCGAGGCCGCCACGCGCTCGAACTGCAGTCCCATGCCGAGCCGTTGGTCGCTCCAGGCGACGCGTGCGTCCAGCTCCAGATCCTGTTCCGCCCCTGGCAGGCGAAACCGGACGGAGACGGCGGTGCCGGTTTCAGGCGGCATCATTGTCCGGACCCCGATTCCCCCCTTGCCGAGATTCAGAAGAAACGCGGCGGTGATGGTGCCGCCGACCCGGCAGGTGACCGGTATGCCGAGCCGGACTCGAGGACTGACCCGGCGGTTGAAACTGTCGGGGAAGAGGTGCGGCGCGAGTGAAGGCACGATCCGTTCCGCGCCGCTGTGCTCGTTGACGTAACCGTGAACGCCCAGTGCGGCAAGGTCCCGCACTTCGCCTGCCGTGGTAATCGATCCGCTGAAGACGAGAATCGGCCAGTGGCCCTTCTCGAGCGAACGGATCGAGCGTACGAGATTGACACCGCCGGGGCAGCCTAGTCGGAGGTCGACTACCAGCAGGTCGATCGGATCGCTCCGGTTGCGCAGGCAGGACAGCAGCTCGGGTTCGCTGCCGATGCCGATGGTGGTGTGACCCGCCCCCTGCAGGGCTGCCGAGAAGCGATCGCGGACGGCATTCGTCGGGTTGGCCACCAGGACGGTCTTGGGTGCCGTTGCGGAGGGCGCCATCCATCGTTTTATCGGTTGCTCGGGCCTCCAGGATCACTCCGACACGTGTCTTCGGATGGCGATTGACATGCTTTGGTCAAAATCAGTAACCTTTCGCCCTTAATGGTGGTGTCTTCCCAGGCGCCGCCGGCTGCCCGGCCCACGTGACCGGGGTGGGAGACGAGGGACGCTGAACGCTGGAGATCGAACCATGAAAGCAGCCTGGCGATACCTGATGGCAGTTGGTCTAAGTGCAGTGCTGGTGCTTGGCGCCGTGGCGTGTGGCGGCAATCCGCCGCCGGAACCGCCGCCGCCGCCACCTCCGCCGGCGCCGGAACCGCCGCCGCCGCCTCCGCCCCCT
>VXRJ01000004.1:5000-107017 GCA_009838525.1 Acidobacteriota bacterium | reverse complement strand
CGCCGGCCGCGTTGCAGCCAAACCCCATGCACATCGTGAGCGCCTGCTTGCCGTGCGCGCCGGCGCGCCGGAAGAGCGAGTCGAGGTTGAATGCCACGCGCGGCAGGTAGCCGAAGTCCTCCAGCAGCGTGAAGATCGGAAAGAAGATCGCCATCGGGGGCAGCATTACCGCGATGACCCAGGCAGTCGCCAGGTAGACCCCGTCGAAGAGGAAGCCGCTCAGCCACCAGGGGAAGCGGAGCGCGTCGCCGACCTCCTTCAGCACCGGGTGGGTGGTGTCGATCAGCAGTGTCGCCAGCATGCTGGACGGCACGTTCGCGCCTTCTATCGTGATCCAGAAGACGGCCGCCAGGATGGCGAGCATCACCGGGAAGCCGAGCCACCGGCTCGTGAGCAGCCGGTCGAGTCCCTGGTCGAGGTCGAAGCCGGCTTTGCGCAGCCCCCGCAGTTGCGCCCGTTCGGCTATCTGCTGCGCCGCGCCGTAGATCTCGGCCGTCAGCTTGTCGTGGAAGTCCGCCGGGAGATCCCACCGCAGGCGTTCCGCCGCCGCGAGCACGTGATCCGGCGCGGTCGCCGCGCCGTCGTCGGCGCGCGCGGGCGTTTCCGACAGCTCGTTTCGCGGTTGGGCCCGCGCCTCGTCAGGATCCCGCCGGCGCCCCGGCGTTTCCGGGTCCGTGGTCTGACCCAGCTCGCCCGACCGCACGGCTTCGACCACCGCGCCGTCCGCGTTCAGCAGCCGCTGCGCCACCCAGCGGCTGCTCTGCACGTCCGGAAAGGCCTGCTCGACGACGCTGGCCAGCTCCGCAACCGCCCGCTCCACCTCCGGCGCCTGCCTCGCGAGGCGAAACGGCGCCGTCTTCCTCCGGCCGTCCGCGACGGAATAGGCGGTCTCGATCAGTTCGTCGATGCCGATCTTCGACCGGGCCGCGCCCGCCACCACCGGCACACCCAGCTCGCGCTCGAGCCGGGCCGCGTCGACCGCGATCCCGTGCCGCTTCGCTTCGTCGATCAGGTTGAGGAAGACCACCACCTGCCCGGTGATGTCCAGAATCTGCAGGGCCAGGTTCAGGTTGCGCTCGAGGCGGGTGGCGTCCACCGCGACGACCGTCACGTCGGGGCGGCCGAACAGGATGAAATCGCGCGCCACCTCCTCGTCGACGCTGCCCGCCTGCAGCGAGTAGGTACCCGGCAGGTCCACGATCTTTACGCGCGATCCGCGGTGCGCGAATACGCCCTCGGCGCGCGCAATCGTCTTGCCGGGCCAGTTGCCGGTGTGCTGCCGCAGTCCCGTCAGCGCGTTGAAGACCGTGCTCTTGCCGACGTTCGGGTTGCCGGCCAGGGCGATCAGAAAGTCCCACCGGTCGGGGCTGAGGCCCAGACGGAGGAGGTGCTCGTCGCGGCTGGCGGCGCCGCCGTGGCAGGCGGGGGCTGGCAGGGGCACTAGCTCGTCCCGGCCGCCGCCTCGGCGCCATTGCCGGCATGGGTGTCGGCGATCCCGTCGGGCGGGTGATGCGAAGCGACGCGGATCCAGACCGCCTGCGACTTGCGCAGGGCAATCAGGGCGCCGCGGATCCGGTAGGCGACCGGATCCCCGCCGGCGCTCGTCAGTTCACGGGTGATCGGCGTGCCGGGAACCACTCCCAGGTCGAGCAACCGCCGCCTCTGGGCGCCCTGGCAAGCGCGCGAGATTCTCGCGACGTGCACCGTCTCCCCCGGCTCGGCGTCGGCCAGGGTGCGGCTGGGCGCGTCCCCATGCTCGCCGACCGGGAGACGCCGCACCGTGACATTCCCCGCCGCGATGGGATCGACGTCCCAGGTGCGGCCGTCGGCATGCACCTGAACGGCGCCGTCGGTCCGCCCCACGACGTCGAGCCGGCCGCCCAGAACGAAGCCGTCGGCGACCAGCGCGTCATACAGCTCCGGCGGCTCGTCCTCGAGGTGCACCACCTCGACCGCGCGTCCCGGCTCGATCGCGGTCAGGCTGACGCCCCGGTCGGGCGGCATGTCGCCGGCGGAAGTCGGAATCGGATCCCCATGCGGATCCCAGCGGGGATAACCGAGACGCTCGTCGAGCGCGTCCACCTGGGCCGACGACAGGTCGTGCTCCACCCGTTCCGCTTCGTCGTGCCACTCGCGCGCGGGTACGCCGGTCCGGTCGGCGAGGTAGCGCTCCCACATCCGGTGCGTACGAACGAGGCGGAGCGCCGACTGCCGTCCCTCACGGGTCAATTCGGGACCGCCTGCGCCCGACTGCGCCAGGCCCAACTCGGTCAACCGCGACAGCAGGGCCGCCGCGCGCGCCCGGGTGACGTTCAGTTGGCCGGCCAGTCCTTCGAGGGTGCCGGGGCGAGCGGCGCGCTCGCACGCATGGAGATGTTTGAGCGCGTCCTCGAGCAGGACCCGTTCACTCAGGCGGATCAGTTGGCGCAGCCGGGCCAGGGCGCCGACGCGCGGCCAGAACAGCAGCCCGCCGCCGGTGGCGACGAGGCCGAAGACGAAGAGGGCGAGACCTGGATCGGCCACGGTTCTTTTTGGTTACTCAAAAACTATATCTCTATCGGTCAAAGATGGCAACGTGCGGTCTCGAACTTTGGGTGCCGAAGGTGGCACCCGTGAAGACGTGGTCTAGACGTTGAAGGCCATTAAATGCACTCTTGCATCCCATTTCGAAAGACCTAGACGAAAATGGAACTGAAAATGCGTTTTCTGCGCTAGAATGTCTTCATGCTACTTCGATTCCGGGCCTCCAATCACCGTTCAATCTTGGAGCCGGTGGAACTCTCCATGATCGCCGTAGACGAAGCTCGGGCGGCGACTCGCGGGTTCGGCGGTCTTTCGGAGCGCGTACTGACGGTGGCCGGCATCTACGGGCCCAACGCGTCGGGCAAGTCCAATCTGCTGGATGCCATGGCTTGGTTGTCAATAGCCGTTGACACGTCGCTTCGGGGCTGGGACGACTACATTCCGCGCGATGCTCACCGATTCGGTAAGGGGCCCACGACTACTTCGGAGTTCGATCTTGAACTCGTAGTTGACGGCGTCCGTTACGAGTATCGGCTTGAAGTGGACGATTCGGCCGTGCTGTTCGAGAGCCTGGACAGCTACCCGGAAAAACGACGGCGGAACCTCTTCACTCGTCACGAGAGCCATATCGACTTCCGCCGAAGCCTCGACGGCACTCGGGGGATACGGGACTTGCTGACCCCTACGACGCTGGCGCTCTCCGCCGCTAGGCGGGTCAGCGATTCCGACTTCAGAAGAGTGGGGCAGGTTGTAGCTAGCATGCGTGTCCTCGGGCTCCCGAGGAGGAAGTGGTGGCTACGCGCTTTCGGCGGCGACGTCGCGTTCTCAACGTTGCGCTTGCTCTTCGACGCGCAGGGGGCTAATCAGCCACAACTCTTTGACGCTCCAGAAGATCGACCGGCCGTCAAGGATCCAGGCTTTGTCTTGGACTTGATTCGTTTTGCTGATCCCGGAGTTCGCGATTTCGTGATAGGCGAAGAGGAGAGTGAGCGATTCGGGGGATCTCGTCGGCAGCTTCGTCTGGTGCATCAAGGGGAAGGTGAACCAGTAACCCTCGACCTTGAGGATGAATCTGCAGGCACCCAGACTTGGTTCCGTCTGATTGGCCCTGCGTTGGCGGCTCTCAGACTCGGTCAAGTCCTCTTGCTAGATGAGATTGACGCAAGCCTTCACCCTCGCCTTTCGGCCCGACTGATCGAGATCTTTCAGGATCCCGAGACCAACAAACGAGGCGCTCAACTCGTCTTCACTTCCCACGATACGTCCCTGCTGAACGGCTTGAACCGCGACGAGGTCTGGCTCACCGAGAAGGCCCCTGACGCCACCACACAACTTGTCGGCTTGGCCGAGTACGGGGGTGAACGCGTGAGGAAGTCTCTGAACTTGGAAAGGGCGTACCTGCAAGGCCGATTCGGGGCCGTTCCCGAAGTCGACCAAATCGCTGTCCGTAGAGCTCTGGGGCTCTCTTCCGAACCTCGCGATGGCCAAGCGGGCTGAACGCAGGCGGCGCAAGAACCGACCGCTCCGCCGCAGGGTCGCGGTTCGCAAGCCCAAACGGACATTTCTCGTGTTCTGTGAGGGCAAGCGGACCGAACCCGACTATCTCATGGCCCTGCGCGAGGAGCCAGCGGTTCGCGAGGCCGCGTCGGTTGAGATCAAAATAGACCTGGATGCAAGTGGCGCGGTGCCTTCGACCTTGGTCGACGCGGCGGCCGAAGCCCGAGCCCGCAATTCCGAGGAGCAGGGTGAAATCGACGAGGTATGGTGCCTCTTCGACGTTGAATGGCCCCGCAATCACCCTCGTCTTCCCGAAGCCAAAGCCAAAGCTCAGAGAAGCGATGTCCGTCTTGCCATTTCCAATCCGTGCTTCGAGCTGTGGCTGGCGCTCCACTTCGAGAACCGCACCGCGCGGCTTGACAGCACCGCTGCCGACACGCTCCGCCGCAACCACGACGGGAGCCCCGACAAGGGTCTTGACGGCACGCAGTACATGCCCCGGCGAGCCGCCGCGGTACGACGTGCGCGTGCACTAACGAAGAAGCACGAAAGAGACAGAACCGAGTTCCCGAACGACAATCCTTCATCGGGCATGTACCTCTTCCTGGAGGCTGTCGAGTCCTCCTGGTAAGGACGTCCTGGCTTCAGAGGGCAAGTTGACGGGGATTGACGCGGTGCAGCGTCGTTTCGCTCTTTGCGAAACTTCGAACGCCGTCGCTACCTGACGGTTATGTCGACGTAGCCGGTGGTCCAGCAGCACTGATCGCCGCCGCCGCCGTTGCCGGAGATGTCGTTCGCGGTCGCCATCAGCCGGTACTCGCCGGGCTCGGCGAAGGTGACCCAGGTGATAGTGTCGCCTCCCGCCACGTCCTCGAACTCGTGGCGGCCATTCTCCGGTTCCTCTTCCGCACCGGTGTCGAACGTCACATCGGCCGGGCCGCGGTACAGCCTCCAGGTGAGAACGACTTCCGGACGGGGTCTCCGGTTGGCCCGCGGCGGCGGCGGATTGGTGAGCGGAACGTCCTGCACGGATGCCGCCAGCTCCAGTGGCTCGCCAACCGTCGCCTCCAGCGTCGCGCTGATGCCGGTCACCGGAGGTCCGTGCATTTCGTCGTCGCTGATGCGCAGCCGGGGCGGCATGTTGCCGTTCGCGCGGTTCAGGAACGGGTCGACGTAGTAGGACGGATTCAGCCAGAACGACACTTCCGACTGCTGGTTGTTCACCGAGACGGTCCAGGTGAACGTCTGGTCGCCGAAGTCCTCGGGGACCGTGATCGTGAATACGCCCCAGGCGCGGCCCGGGAGGAAATGGCTGGGCTGGCCGTGGTCCGGGCCGCCCGGTTCGATACGGTTTCCGTCTCCCACCGCGACGTCGACGGGGTGATCGTTCCGGTTGAAGTAGCCGAGCAGGATGGTGGAACTACCGTCTTCGTTTCGGTACCAACCCTCGAACGCCGGGAAGATGGCCTCCCCCATGGCGCCCGCGGGCTCGAGGGGCAGGGGAGCGCGCGGCGGCTGCGCCTCGGCCCCGCCCGCCATCACGAGCGGGGCCGCGACGAACACGAGCAGCGTAATCGAAGACCGCATCGGGTCCCTGTCGCGCAAGGCGATCAGTTGTCGTTCGTCTCGCGCGCCGCCACTTCCGCTTCGTACTCCTCGTCGGTGAAGTACGTGACGTTGACCCAGGCGTGGGCCATCTCGTCGACCGTGCGGTCGCCGTAACCGACCCACACGTTGGGATCGGGGTTGGCGCGGTTGGCGGCGGTGTTGTCGTGCCACGCCGTGATTTTCAGAAGGGTGCCCTTCGGCAGCAGCGGGGCGGCGCCGTCCGCGTAGACGTAGGTGTTGTGCCAGTTGAAATTGAAGTCGCCCACGTGGCTCAGCACTTCACGCCGGCCGTTCGGCAGGATCGCCTCCATCGACATCGCTTTCCCCCGCAGGTGCATGTGCGGCTGGAAGCTCTCGACGCGTCCCGCTCGTCGCATCGGGAAGAAGCCCTCGGTCACCGATACCGTGTTCGGCGGAATGTCGACGCGGCCGGCGCCCATCAGGTGGAGCACCTGGCGGTGCTGCGGCTCCTCTCCCTTCGGGTAGAAGTAGATGCCCAGCTCCACGTGGTCGGTGATTTCCTCGCCGGCGGCGGAGTAGTGGACGTCCCAGATAATCCGCGACCCCGGCAGCATCAGCTTGCCGCTGCCCGGACGCATCAGCTCGCCCTGCTTGCCGACGGCCCACTCCATGAACAGGCCGGAGTTGGCGAGCGGATCGTCATCGTCGGTCGCCGCCGGATTCTGCAGCAGCGGATCGGTCTCGTCCTGCTCCAGGCGGGCGATGGCGTGGTGCGTGATCCGGCGGCCGGCCGTCGTCGCGGGGCGCAGCTCGATGGCGCGCACCCACCGCGGCTCGGTCAGGCCGGTGTCGGAGACAGGCTTCCACCAGGCGTCGTTCGCCTCGGCCGGCATCGTGAACGGCTCGGACTTGACCACGAGGTCGGGCGGCCCGCCGAACCGTTCGGCGTAGTACCACTTCGACGCGTCCGGCCACTCGACGGGGGCCGGCATGTCCTCCGGGTTGCCGCGCGGCGCGCCGTTGTCAACCCAGCGGACGATGGTGTCGAGCTCCTCGTCGGTCAGCGACCGGTCGTTGCGGAACTCGTCGATCCCGACCGTCCGGTCGATATGCCAGGGAGGCATCTGACGCGTCGAGACACGGTCCCGGATGGAGCGGGCCCACGGGCGTGACTCCTCGTAGGTGACCAGCGACATCGGAGCGATGGAGTTGGGCCGATGGCACGCTTCGCACTTCGCCTGGAAGATCGGCGCTACGTCCTTCGTGAACGTGGGCGCGCCGTCCTGGGCGGCCGTTGCGGTCGCGGGCATCCACGCGAGGGCGGCGACGACGGCCACCGCGGCGGCCGGCAGCGTTCGATTCAGCATTGGCTTGTCCTCTTCAGAACTACACACGTCGAGCGGAAATTATAATCCCAGACGACTGATGTCGCGCAGACGTTGCACGCCACGTTTCGTGCTGGCCGCCGCCGCCGCGGTCCTCCTCGCGGCGATGGCCGCCAGTGACGTTTTCAGCCAGCGGGGCGGGGCCTTTCGTGGGCCGCGCGACCATCCCGCGATCCAGTACACCGACGGGCCCGTGGACAACGTCGTGGCCGATCTGAACGAGCGCCTCGAGGCAGGCGAGATCGACCTGCGCTGGGAGGGGCGGAGCGGCTATCTGCGCTCCGTGCTGGAGGCCTTCGATCTGCCGGTCGAATCTCAGATGCTGGTCTTCTCGCCCACCAGCTTCCAGGCGGAGTACATCGAGTTCGACAACCCCCGAGCGGTCTATTTCGCCGACGAGGTGTCGCTGGCCTGGGTGCGGGGAGCGGACGTGCTCGAGATCGCCGCTTTCGACCGGCGGCAGGGGAGCGTCTTCTATACCCTGGCGCAGACGCCTGACGAGGCGCCTCGCTTCGAGCGGCGCGAGACCTGCCTCGCCTGCCACCTCTCGTGGGACACCCTCGGCGTCCCGGGGCTGCAGACGATGAGCATGTTCCCCCTCTCGAAAGACCCCAACGCCTACGCGAGCGGCCACTTCGTCGACCACCGGAGCCGCCTCGAGGACCGGTGGGGTGGCTGGTACGTCACCGGCACGCACGGCGACACCGCGCATATGGGGAACGTCGAGGTGGAGAATGTCGACGATCCGACCGCGACGTTCGGCGTCGTTCCGCCGGTGATCGAGTCGATGGAGGGGCGCTTCGACCTCGATGGCTACCCGACCCCGTACAGCGACGTTGTGGCGCTCATGGTGCTCGACCACCAGGTCCACATGACGAACCTGATCACGCGTATTGGTTGGGAGGCGCGGCGGATCGCGCACCGGGAGGCCCAGGTCGCCCCGGAGGACCGTGGCCGGTCCACTGACGACGGCCGCTTCCGGGAGATCGTCGACGAGGCGGCGGTCGAGCTGGTCGACTACCTGCTGTTCGTCGACGAGGCGCCGCTTCCCGCCGGCATCGCGGGCGCGTCGGGCTTCGCGGAGGCGTTCGCGGCGCGCGGCCCGCACGACGCCCAGGGCCGGACGCTCCGGGAGGTCAGTCTGGACGGCCGGCTGTTCCGGTATCCGTGCAGCTACATGATCTACACGGCGGCGTTCGACGGGCTGCCCGAGTTCGCGCTGGAGGCGATCTACCGCAGGATGTGGGCCGTGCTGTCCGGCGAGGTGAGCGAATCGCCCTACGACCGGCTCACGCTCGCCGACCGGCAGGCGATCGTGGAGATTCTTCGCGACACGAAGCCCGGGCTGCCGGACTACTTCACGCAAGTAACGCAGTAAGCGGTGGTGGGGGGGGGGGGGGGGGGGGGGGGGCGGGGGGGGGGGGTGGGTGGGCGGGGGGGGGGGGGGGGGGGGGCCGCGCCGCCGCGCCGCCCGGCGCCGCGCCGCGTCGGGCGGGCGGGCCCCGCCGGGGCGCCCGCCCCCCCCGCCCGCCCCCGCGCGGCGCGCTCCCCCCCCCCCCCCCGCCGCCCCCGCCCCCGCCCCCCCCCCCCCCCCCCCCCCCCCCCCCCCCCAGGCCGGCGCACCAGGCCGGCGGACCGCAAGAGCGGCTACACCGCGCCGTAGGCGACCAGCGCTTCGGCCACCTTGCGGAACCCCCCGATGTTCGCGCCGCGGACGTAGTCGATGTAACCGTCGTCCCCGGCCCCGTCGGCGCAGCACTTCTGGTGGATGCCCTTCATGATCTTCCGCAACTGCGTATCCACCTCGTGGTGGTCCCAGGAGATCCGGAGCGCATTCTGGCTCTGCTCAAGGCCCGACACCGCGACGCCTCCCGCGTTCGCCGCCTTTCCGGGACCGAACAGGATCTTCCGCTCCCGGAAGACGTGGACCGCGTCCCGCGTGGAGGGCATGTTCGCGCCCTCCGACACCGCGATGCAGCCGTTGTCGAGCAGGGTTCGGGCGTCGTCGCCGTCGAGCTCGTTCTGCGTCGCGCACGGCAGCGCCAGGTCGCAGGGGGCGTGCCAGGGCCGCTTGCCGGAATGGTAGTCGCAGCCGAAGTGCTCGGCGTACTCGTGGATCCGCCCGCGCCGCTTCTCTTTCAGGTCCTTCAGCCAAAGGAGCTTCTCGGCGTTGATGCCGTCCGGATCGTGGATGAAACCGCCCGAGTCCGACGCCGCCACGACCCTGGCTCCCAGTTCCACCAGCTTCTCGATGGCGTAGAGCGCGACGTTGCCGGATCCCGAGACGACGGCGGTCTTCCCGCGGACGTCGTCACCCCGCGTCGCCAGCATGTTCTGGAGGAAGTAGACCGCGCCGTAGCCGGTCGCCTCGGTCCGCACCCTGCTCCCCCCGAACGCGAGGCCCTTGCCGGTAAGGACGCCGGTGAAGCGGTTCGACAGCCGCATGTACTGGCCGAACAGGTAGCCGATCTCGCGGGCGCCGACGCCGATGTCGCCAGCCGGCACGTCGGTATCCTCGCCGATGTGGCGGTGGAGTTCGCGCATCATCGACTGGCAGAAACGCATCACTTCGCTGTCGCTCTTCCCGCGCGGGTCGAAGTTGGCGCCTCCCTTCGCGCCCCCCATCGGCAACCCGGTCAGGCTGTTCTTCAGGATCTGCTCGAAACCGAGGAACTTGAGCACGCTACGGGTCACTGTCGGGTGGAATCGGAGTCCCCCTTTGTAGGGGCCGATGGCGTTGGAGAACTGCACGCGCCAGGCGCGATCGGCGTGGATGTAGCCGTCGTCGCTCTGCCAGGTGACGCGGAACGTGATGATCCGGTCCGGCTCGGTCAACCGTTCCAGGATCTTGAGGCGCTCGTACTCCGGATGGTGCTGCTTGATGAACGGGATGACCGACTCGGCTACCTCCTCGACCGCCTGGTGGAACTCCGGCTCCGCCGGATTGCGGCGAACCAGCCCTTCCATAAAGCTCTCGAGAGTGAGCGGTCTCGGCCGGTGGTGTATGTGCATGGTTGCCCTCTGGCGGAATGTGCGGTCGCCGGGATCTGGCAGGGCTTCACGGCGGGCTACTTTGCCTCTCTCTTCAGAATATCGGCCAAATCGCGTTTCTGCCCCGGCCGCCGGTCGTCCCCGAGGGCCAGCATCCACATCGGGTAGGGGCGTGGCCGCGCGCTGACCTCGTCGAGCGACGTCACCTCTTCGGCCGACAACTCGACGTCGACCGCTCCGAGGTTGTCACGCAACTGATCCATCCGCTTCGCCCCGATGATGACGCTCGTCACCGCGGACTTCGCCAGCAGCCACGCGATCGCGACCTGCGCCACCGACACGCCGTGCGCCTCGGCGACCGCCGCCATGACGGCCAGAATGTCGTATGTCTGTTCTCGATCGATTGGCGGGAAGTCGAACGAGGCGCGCCTCGCCTCGCGGTCGCGGGCGCCCTCGCGCGTGAACTTGCCGGTCAGGAAGCCTCCCGCGAGCGGACTCCAGACGAGCAGCGCGAGCCCCTGATCCTCGATCAGCGGGATCGTGTCGTGCTCCAGGTCGCGCCCCGAGAGCGAATAGTAGGACTGCGTCGCGCAGAAGCGCTCGATCCCGCGCCGCTCGGAGACGCCAAGCGCCTTCATCAGTTCCCACGCCGGGAGGTTGGAGCAACCGACGTAGCGCACCTTGCCGGCCCGCACGAGATCGGAGAGCGCGCTCAGCGTCTCCTCGATGTCGGTGTCGGGATCGCCGCGGTGGATCTGGTAGAGGTCGATGTAGTCGGTGCCGAGCCGGCGCAGGCTCGCCTCGCACGCCTGGATGATGTGGAGCCGCGACAGCCCCACCTCGTTCGCGCCGCGCCCCATGCGCCCGCGCACCTTGGTGGCGATGACGACCTCCTGGCGCTTCGAAGCGAGCGCCTTGCCCAGGATCTCCTCGGAGTCACCGGTGGAGTAGACGTCCGCCGTATCAAAGAAGTTGATCCCGGCGTCGATCGACGCCCCCACCAGCGCGTCGGCATCCCTCTGGCCGAGGGCGCCGATGACTTCCCACTCCGTTCCGAACGTCATCGCGCCGAGGCAAAGCTCGGAGACGTAGACGCCTGTCCGGCCCAACTGTCGGTATTTCATGGCGGAGATTCTAGCCGTTGCGCAGGTGAGCCGACCGGTGCGCCGGCCTGGTGCGCCGGCCTCCAGGCCGGCTCCACAATGGCTGACGGCCGGATGATACAATGTAGACACGTTGCTACATAAGTGACATATGGCACTCAACCTCAGGAATGCCGAGACGGAGCGGTTGGCGGCGGAATTGGCGCGGCTCACTGGGCAGTCGAAGACGCAAGCGGTAACCGACGCCATACGGGAGAGGCTCGATCGCCTGCGTGACGATCGGTCGGGGCGTTCGCGTCGAGAACGTCTACTGGACATTGCCCGACGGTGCGCGCAGCTACCGGTACTGGATTCCCGGTCCGCCGACGAGATCATCGGCTACGACGAAGACGGCCTGCCGACCTGATGGTGATCGACTCGTCTGCCATCGTGGCGATTCTGCTGGGAGAGCGGGAACGCGAGTCGTTTGTCGACGCGATCGTAGGGGCTGAGGTGGTGCGGATGTCTGCTGCGACCTTCGTTGAGACTTCGATGATTCTGGAGTCCCGCCACGGGGCTGAGGGCATTCTCCTGCTCGACCGGTGGCTGGACGATGCCGGGATCGAGGTCATCGCGGTCGATGCGGCTCAGGCGAAGATCGCCCGGCAGGCGTTCAGCGACTACGGGCAAGGGCGGCATCGGGCCGGACTCAACTTCGGGGACTGCTTCACCTACGCACTTGCGCGGCGATTCGGAGAGCCGCTCTTGTCCAAGGGCGACGACTTTCCGCGCACGGATCTTGCGATGGCTGACGTCCGTCCGTCGGGTAGGGATGGATAGCGGTCGAGTCCACTCGGTGCGCCGCGGTCGAGGCTGCCCGGTGCGCCGGCCTCCAGGCCGGCAAACTCAGACTGCTCTCAAAGGCTTCAGCGGCCGTCCCACCGGGCGACCATCCAGTCGCCGGCGGCCTGGAGCGACGGCACGTAGCTGCCCATGTTGAAATGGCCGACGCCCTCCAGCGGGGTGAAGGCCACCGGGTGCCCCGCCGCCTCCAGTTGATCGAATGCCGCCTCGGCGGGTTCGAACGGGACGACCTCGTCGGCCCGGCTGTGGATGATGTGGATCGGCATGTCGCCGAACGCCTCGGGATCGAGGTCGCTCGCCCGCCCCGCGATGGGTATGGCCCCCGTGAAGAAGTCGGGGTGCTGCCCCGCGAAGAACCACGTGCCGGCGCCGCCCAGGCTGAAGCCGGTCACCAGGATGCGTGAGCGGTCGATGTTGTAGGTGTCGACGACCTGCTGCAGCAGGGCCATCACGCCCCGGTTGGCGACGTCGGAATTCCAGCGCCGCGTCGGGACGTCCGGCGCGACCATCACCGCACCGAGGCCGCGGAGCCCGGGCTCGAAGATGCCGCGCAGGTTCCGGCTGCCGTAGTAGGCGCCGGTGATGCCGCCCGGATGGAGGGCGAGAACGAGCGGGCGCGGTTCGCCGTCCGGGTCGTAGCCGTCCGGCACGGAGACGGCGTAGGGCATGTTGCCGTGCCCGTCTATGTTGAAGACCAGGTGCTCCATGGTGGGGCTTCCCTGTGCTGCTATGGCAGTCACACCAGCCAGCAACAGCGCTGTCGCAACCAGAGTCGCGCCGAATGCACTTGGCGTGTTCCGCATGATTTCGCTCCTCGGCGGAATGATACTGCAGCGTCTGCGACCGCATTCTCGGCGCCCGGACGACTGACCGGCGAGGCACTGCGGAGAACGCGCTATACTCACTTCACGCGCGTACGGCGTTCCAGATCCCCTCGGGGTAACTGGGGCACCGTGCCGTTGCACTGCGGGCTCACCTCTCGTTGTTGGCTGGACCGTGCCGAAGCACGTACACGAGATCAGGGATCCGATTCACGTCTTCGTGCGCCTGGATAGCACCGAGCGAGAGGTCCTCGACTCCGCTCCGTTCCAGCGTCTGCGGCACATCCATCAACTGGCGCTCACCTACCTCGTCTATCCTGGCGCCACGCATCGTCGATTCGAGCACTCGCTCGGCGTCATGGAACTCGCGACCCGGGTGTTCGACGTCGTCACCGCTCGCGCACACTTGACCGATGAGATTCGGGAACGCCTCGGAGCACCGCGCGAGCAATTCGACTACTGGCGACGCGTCCTTCGCATGGCGGCGCTGTGTCATGACATTGGGCACCTTCCCTTCTCCCACGCAGCCGAGGAACTCTTGCCGGATGGATGGAATCACGAGCGTCTCACGCGCGCGCTCATCGAAAGTGAGCCACTGCGGTCCGTTTGGCATGCGATGACGCCGCCTCTCAGATGTGGCGACATTGTGAAGCTGGCGCTCGGGCCGGGCGAAGCGAGGGATCTGACATTCTCGTCCTGGGAATCTATTCTTGCTGACATCATCGTTGGCGACGCGTTTGGCGTTGACCGGATGGACTATCTGCTTCGTGATTCGCACCACACTGGCGTCGCCTACGGAAAGTTTGATCACTATCGGCTCATCGACACCCTTCGCATTCTCCGTGTTCCTGACGACCCGGAGGCGGAAACGGCTGGAGAACTCGCACTTGGCCTGGAGGAAGGTGGGAGGCACTCCGCGGAAGCGCTTATGCTTGCGCGGTACTTCATGTACTCGCAGGTCTGTTTTCATCCCGTCAGGCGGATCTATGACATACATCTGTTGGACTTCCTGCGAGAAACCCTCAGTGACGGCGTTTTCTCTATCGAGGTCCAGGAACATCTCCGCTGTACCGACGACGAGATGACCGTGATGTTGCGGCAGGCGGCCGACGATCCTAGCCGTGTGGGGCATGTCCACGCGAACCGCATTGTTCACCGTAGGCACTTCAAAGTCGTTTACCAGCGCAACCCGGCGGACGTGGAGATCAATCCGGAGGCGGGAGCGGATGTTTACGAAGCGCTGTGCAGCAAGTACGGGCCGGACATGGTCAGGCGTGACCGCTCGGGGCCGAGAAGCGTGTCGCAGGACTTTCCCGTCGAGCTCGCCGACGGGGTGGTTTCGTCTGTCGACGTGTCGACGCTGCTGAAGGAAGTGCCCGTATGGTCAGTGGACAATGTATTTGCCCACGATTCGGTTGCGGAGGAAGCGAAGAAGTGGGTTCAGGAGAACCGGGAGGAGATCATTCGGCTTCCGGAGGAGGAGGACGATGAATAGACTGGCGAGGGCGGCTGTACTCACGAAGCTGATGGATGCGCTGCAGACTCGGGGAAGTCGGTGCGGAGAGACCCATATTCAGAAGGCAGTATATTTTCTCCAGGAGTTGAAGAGTGTGCATCTGGGTTTCGACTTTGTACTTTACAAGTACGGCCCATACTCGTTCGACCTCAGGGATGAGCTGACGAGCCTGCGGGCCGACGGGCTTGTCCAGTTGGCTTCCGGCGCCCGCTTGGGTTCGAGGTTTGAAACCACGGACCGGACGCAGTGCTTTCACAGCCGATTTTCCAGGACTTTGGAAGCGCACGAAGCCAGCCTGGAGTTCGTCGCTGAGAGGGTCGACAACAAGGGCGCGGCAGATTTGGAACGATATGCTACGGCTCTTCACGTGGTTAAGAGTGAGCCAACGGTAGCCGAACGAGACCAAGTGGGAAGACTGACGCTATATAAGCCGCACATTGCCGATGTTGCCGCAACGGAGGCGGTTAGGAAGGTCAAAGATTGGATAGCGGAGGCGAAGGGCGCACAGTAGAGATCCGAACGCGGTTTGCACCGAGCCCGACCGGCTACCTGCACATCGGCGGGGTGCGGACGGCGCTGTTCAACTGGCTCTTCGCGCGACGCCACGGCGGGCAGTTCATCCTCCGGATCGACGACACCGACCGCGAGCGCAACGTCGCCGAGGCGCTGGAGCCGATCCTGGACGGTTTCCGGTGGCTCGGCATCGACTGGGACGAGGGGCCGGAGGTGGGCGGTCGGTGCGCGCCGTACTTCCAGTCGGAGCGGGGCGATCGCCACCGTGCCGCAGTCGACGCGCTGCTCGCGTGCGGCTGCGCCTACCGGGACTACGCGACGGCGGACGAGACGGCGGCGGAGCGCGAGGCGGCGCAGCGGGCCAAGCAGCGCTTCATCTACAGCCGCCGGTGGATGGCGGAGACGGACGCCGACGCGGCGCGCTTCGAGTCGGAAGGCCGCACGGCCGTCGTCCGCCTGAAGATGCCGCGCGAGGGCGCCTGCGCGTTCGACGACCTGGTGCGCGGCCCCGTCGCGTTCGACTGGGCGCTGGAGCAGGACCACGTGATTCAGCGGGCCGACGGCACGCCCCTCTATCACCTGGCGAGCGCGGTGGACGACCACGACTTCGACATCACGCACGTCATCCGGGCCGAGGAGCACCTGTCGAACACGCCGCGGCAGATCTTCATCATGCAGTCGCTCGGCTACGACCTGCCGCGCTATGCGCACGTGCCGTACGTGGCGGCGCCGGGCGGCAGCGAGAAGCTCAGCAAGCGGAAGCTGGGCAAGTACCTGAAGCAGGATGACTTCCGGAAGGCGTACGAGCACGCGGCGGGCATCATGGCGGCGTTGGGCGAGACGACGGACGACGACGCCTTCAACCCGGTGATGGTCCGGTTTTACCGGTCGGTCGGCTATCTCCCGGACGCGCTCCTCAACTACCTGCTGCTCGTCGGCTGGTCGCTCGACGACCACACCGAGGACTTCTCGCGCGACGCGATGATTGCGAACTTCTCGCTCGAGCGCGTCAACAAGTCGGCGGCCAGCTTCGATCCGCAGAAGCTGCTGGCGTTCCAGGAGCGCCGCATGGCGCGACTGCCCCTGGACGAGAAGGTCGAGCTGGTGCGCCCCTACCTCGCCGCCGCCCTTGGTGCGCAGGCCGGTGCGTCTGCCGGTCCGCCGGCGTCCACGCCGGCACATGGTCCGCCGGGTGATCCGCCGGCCTCCAGGCCGGCACCCGGTCCGCCGGCGTCCACGCCGGCACCCGCAGACCCCGGCAAGCTCGGCGCCGTCGTCACCGCTGCCGCCGACCGCCTCAAGGTGGCCGGCGACATCGTCAACTACACCGAATTCTTCGTTGCTGACGACGCCTTCCCCTACGACGCCAAGGCGTTCGGCAAGCGCGTCGGCGCGCCCGGCGCCGCCGGCCGGCTCGGCCGCTTCCGGTCCGCGCTGGCTGACGTCGACCCCTTCGACGCCGCCACCGTCGAAGCCGCCCTGCACCGTTTCGTCGAATCGGAAGGCGTCCGGATCGGCGCCATCATCCACGCCGTCCGGGTCGGCGTCACCGGCAAGCCGGTCGGCTTCGGCCTCTTCGACGCGATGGCGATCCTCGGCCGCGACGTCTGTCTCGCTAGAATTGATCGCGCTCTGACCGCCGCCACGGCAGCCAACCTGGCGGCGACACGCCCGGCCGCGACCAATCCGGGCTCGCCTTAGCCCGGCCGCGCCAGGACCAACATCGTGACGACACCCGACACCGCACCCGACACGGCAACGCCCAGTCTCGACTTCATCCGCGAGATCGTCGCCGACGACAAGGCCCACAACCGCCGCCACGGCCGCGTCCACACGCGGTTCCCCCCGGAGCCGAACGGCTACCTGCACATCGGCCACGCCAAGGCGATATGCCTCAACTTCGGCATCGCGCACGAGTACGACGGCCTCTGCAATCTCCGGATGGACGACACCAACCCGGAGACGGAGAAGATGGAGTTCGTCCACGCCATCGAGAAGGACGTCCGCTGGCTCGGCTTCGACTGGGAGGACCGGGCGTTCTATGCGTCGGACTACTTCGAGAAGCTCTACGACTGCGCGGTGACGCTCATCCGGAAGGGCCTCGCCTACGTCGACGATCTGCCGGGCGATCAGGTGAGCGCCTACCGGGGCCGCTGGGACGAACCGGGCCGCGACTCGCCGTACCGCGACCGCCCCGTCGAGGAGAACCTGGACCTCTTCACCCGCATGCGCGCCGGCGAGTTCGAGGACGGCGCGCGGACGCTTCGCGCGAAGATCGACATGGCGGCGCCCAACATGAACCTGCGCGATCCGACCATCTACCGGATCCGCCGCAGCCCGCACTACCGGTCCGGCGACGACTGGGTGATCTATCCGACCTACGACTTCACCCACCCGCTGTCGGACGCGTTCGAGCGGATCACGCACTCGCTCTGCACGCTCGAGTTCGAGGACCACCGCCCGCTCTACGACTGGTACCTCCAGGCCCTCGACTGGGTAGATCCACCCCGGCAGATCGAGTTCGCCCGGCTCAACCTGACCTACACCGTCCTGAGCAAGCGGAAGCTGCTGGAGCTGGTGGAAGGCGGCCACGTCGCCGGCTGGGACGACCCGCGGATGCCGACGCTCACCGCGATGCGCCGGCGCGGCTGCCCGCCCGCCGCCATCCGTGACTTCTGCAACCGGATCGGCATCGCGAAGGCGAATTCCGTCGTGCAGGTGGCGCAGCTCGAGGACGCCGTCCGCCAGGAGCTGAACCGGACCGCGCCGCGCGTCATGGCGGTGCTTCGCCCGCTGAAGGTGGTGATCGAGAACTACCCGGAGGACCGGGCCGAACAGCTCGACGCGGTCAACAACCCCGAGGACGAGAGCGCCGGCACCCGTCCCGTCCCCTTCGGTCGCGAGCTCTGGATCGAGCGCGACGACTTCATGGAGGATCCGCCGCGCAAGTTCTTCCGCCTCGCGCCGGGCCGCGAAGTCCGCCTGCGCTACGCCTACTTCCTGACCTGCCGCGACGTCGTCAAGGACGCCCGCGGCAATGTCGTCGAGCTGCGCTGCACCTACGACCCGGAGACCCGCGGCGGCTATGCGCCCGACGGCCGCAAGGTGCGCGGCACCATCCACTGGGTTTCCGCGCGGCACGCGGTCCGGGCCGAGGCGCGGCTCTACGATCACCTCTTCACGGCCGAGTATCCCGAGGATCTGCCGGAAGGGGCGAACTGGCTCGACGGCATCAACCCGGCGTCGCTCGAAACGCTCGACACCTGCTACGTCGAGCCCGGCATTGCCGCGGCCGCCGCGGGGACCCGCTGCCAGTTCGAGCGTCGCGGCTATTTCTGCGTCGACCCCGACTCGACGCCCGAGCGCCCCGTCTTCAACCGCACCGTCACGCTGCGGGACACGTGGGCGAAGATCGCAAAGCGCCAGCCGTAGGAAGAAGCAGACTGGGCGTAGTACGCTAGCCGCTGCCTGCGACGGCCCCGGGGAGGCGCGCGGGCGCACACAGGAGGGCCTCATGCAGTCCGATCAGCCGCGCTCGTTCCTGGCGTCGTTCTTCATCGTCGGCGCGCTCGCCGCCACGCTCGGCATCGGCGCCCTCTTCCTTGGCGAGGCGTACGAGGCGACCACGCCCGGCGCGATTGCGGCGCCGGGCGAGGCAGTCGCGTTCGCGGAGGCCGATCTCGACACCGTCGATCCGGCGGACGTCGGCCTCTCCGCCGAGCGCCTCGAACGTCTCGACGCCGGCCTGCAGGGACTGGTGGACGATGGCCGGATCGCCGGCGTCGTCGCCCTGGTCGCCCGTCACGGCAAGATCGCCTTCGCGGACGTCGCCGGCGTCAGGAACGTCGACACCGGCGGCCCGATGACGCGCGACTCCATCTTCCGCATCTTCTCCATGACCAAGCCGATTACCGGCGTGGCGATGATGATGCTCTACGAGGAAGGGAAGTGGCGGCTGAACGACCCGGTCGAGCGGTACATCCCGGAGTTCGCCGACCTGAAGGTGTACGCCGGCGACAACCCGGACGGCTCCATGCGGCTGGAGGATCCGGACCACCCGATCACCATGCGCGAGCTGATGACGCACACCGCCGGCCTCGGCTACGTGCTCAACCCGCGACACCCGGTCAACCAACTGTTTCTGGAGCAGCGCGTCCTCAACCCGACGGAAGAGCTCCAGGTGATGATCGACAAGCTGGCCGGCATCCCGCTGCTGGCGCAGCCGGGCCAGCGCTGGATCTACAGCGTCGCCGTCGACGTGCGCGGCTACATCGTCGAGAAGCTGTCGGGCCAGCCCTTCGAGGAGTTCCTGCAGGAACGCATCTTCGACCCGCTCGGCATGGTCGACACGAAGTTCTACGTCCCGGCCGCGAATGTCGATCGCATCGCGTTGCGCCACACGATCGACGACGGCGGCGACCTAGTGCTCGATTCACGCGGCGATCCGTTCACGTCCAACCCGCCCGGCCCGTCGGGCGGCGGCGGACTCTTCGGCACCGCCGACGACTACATCCGCTTCGCGCAGATGCTGCTGAACGGCGGCGAGTTCGACGGCCAGCGCCTGCTCGCGCCGCGCACGGTGGAGATGATCCGCACCAACCACATGTCGGCCGAGGCGACCGAGAACATGCGCGCCGGCATGGGCTTCGGCATGGACGTCATGATCTACGAGGACCCCGCCGCAGCCGGGGAGCCGCATGGCGCCGGCACCTACTACTGGCTCGGCATCGACGGCACCTGGTTCTGGATCGACCCCGCCCACGACCTCGTCTTCGTCGGCATGCTGCAGCACCAGGGTCCGAACCAGCAGCTAACGCATGGGCTCAGCCGCAACTGGGTCTACCAGGCGATCGTGAACTGACGAATTGGGGGAGCTGCGGGTCAAGGCGGGGGCTTAGATCCTCTGACCGTGGTGCGGATTCACGAGTCGCACGATGCCCCGCCGATGACAGCCGGCCGAGCAGCTTTGGTCTGCCTGCTGGATCGTTTCCTCTTTGCCTTGCTGGACCCGTTCGTCACCTTCCGAGAAGCCCGCAAGCTCCTGTACTTCATGCAGGTCGCGGGCGAGCCATTGAGGCTGAACTTCCGGAAGGGGCCTGACGGACCGTACGCTGAGAATCTCCGGCCCGTTCTGAACGCCATTGAGGGCCACTTCGTGTCCGGCTACGCGGCGGGTGGCGATGCACCCGACAGGCAATTGCAGCTTGTACCGGGTGCCCTGGAGGAGGCTCGCGCGTTTCTCGCCAACAACACCGCGACGCAGGCTCGCCTTGACCGGGTGTTCGATCTCGTTGACGGATTCGAGTCTTCGTTCGGTCTGGAGTTGCTGACTTCGGTCCACTGGGTGGCAGCAAGCGAGGCGTCCGCCGCGAGACCGGACGAAATCGTCAGGCTCACGTACGGGTGGAACGAGAGGAAGAAGCAGTTCTCACGGCGGCAGATCGAGCTTGCTCTCCGTGTGCTGTCGGAACAAGGTTGGGTCCAGTCGGCCGGTCGTTCTCGATCAGCTCCAGTGTGAGTATGGCTTGGGTCTCCGACGTCCGAGGTGTGGCGCTTTTTCGACGAACGAGTGCAAGATCAAGCCCGTTTTCGACGCAAAGGAACGCTTTTCGACGCTATTCGACGAGCCGCGTCGCGCGACCAGCCTCAGTGGTGAATCCGACGCCCGAGGACGCTGAGGGCCGCGGCGGCCGCCAGCTTGTGGTCTTTGCGCCAGGGCGCTCCCGCCTCCCGGCCGAACCGGGCGATCAGTGAGGTGACCGACGCTACGTCGACGCCGATTGCCTCGGCGGCCAGTACGATCGGATCGCTCCTGCGCGGGAACCTGCGGACCTCCATGCCGAGTCCCGCCGCAGCTTCGGCGAGAAACTCGCGGTAGAGCATCCCGTCCGCGGCAAGGGTCAGGGGACGCGAGCTGAGCACCTCCTCCAGCGAGTCGGGCAGGCGGTCATACGGGCTCGCGGGCAGGATCAGCACCTGGGCGCGATAGGCCGCGAGCATGGTCGAGATCGCCGCTCTCGCGTGTTCCGCCACGGATCGTCTCACCCGGTTCACAAGGTCCGCGGCCGCTTCGAGGTCCATCTCCAGCGCCTCGTGGTGGTAGGGCGCGATAGGGAAGTCCTTGCCGACTAGGGCGACGCGCCGCCGATCCAGGAAAACGGGCGCGCCGTCTTCCAGCGCGAGCGTGACCAGTTCGGCCCGGGCGTAGTGGTCGGCGGCTCCGATGACGACTTCGGCGACACTCATCGGAGACGACTGTAGCGCGAGTCCCACTTCGATCAGGCCATCACGGCGCCGGGCATTGGCGCCTACGTTTGCCAGTTCCCCGGTCGTTGGTTCCTTCTGAATCCATTTCAGTGAGGCGTTTCCAGCCGGCAGTATGTGTATATCAATAATTGGACCCATAGCATTAACATGGTGCCAGATGCCCGAGCCTGCATGTTAAAGGTACGGCGGGTCGCACTTAATACGCATGGATCCATGTTCTCAGGGTTGGAACCGGTGTCGCCGTGGCGGCGCCGGTGCCTAACGTAGGGAACCCGAACAACTTCGCTTGTTTCCCCACGAACTGGTCGATTCTCCAAACCTGCTAGCATCGCCGCCAGTTGACGGCGGGACGCCTCCGCCGCCGTCCGCCCAGGGGAGCACGACGATATGGAGATGACGTGGTTAGGAACCGCGATGCCCGCGGTTCATCACCCGGGAGGCGACGACATGGCATACGTCATCATCAACACCAGGTTGCTCGATCGTTGGCACGAGGCGATCACGGAGGCTCGCAATCTTGCCAAGGAAGCAAAGCACTACGCTGATTCCGTCGCGAGCGACGCGAATGAGAGCGCCGACCAGGCGCAGGAAGCAATCAACTCACTCGACCAGGCGGCAGAGGCCCTCTCGGCCGTCCTCGAGCGGGCAACCGACGAGAACGAGCGCCGGCGGCTGATGGAGTCAGGCGCCGCGGTTCCGATCCTCCTCGACGACGCTTTGCTTGCCGACCGGCGTCCGAGCGCGTCGGCGTAGCGACGGCTCCGCGGCCGCCCGCTACTTCCGGAGATACCGTTCGCCGGTCCATTCCGGCGCCTGCTGATCGTGCTTGAGGCGCACGCGCTGCAGGGCCAGTCCGGCGTAGTAGTCATCCAGGCGGTCGCTGCTGGACGACACGCCGGGGAGGCTCGTGGCGGCTTCGACGGTGAAGCGGTCGCCAAGGACCGAGTTCGGTGCGCGGTAGGCATCGTTCCACCACGTGAGGATGCGTTCCTCGGCCTGCCGCAGGATTCGGTCCCCGGGCAGGAGGTTGCGTTTCTCGCGCTGGTTGACCTTTCGGTGCGCCGGCATCAAGTTCCACAGATCGCCGCAGGGCCAGATGGCCCAAGGGAAGCAGTGGTCGATGTCGAGGTTGCGGCGAGTCAGCCGGCGGCCCGTCCAGACGCAATGGAGCGGCCCCGCCTTCAGCAGGCGGTCCGCTTGTTCGCGGGCCAGCCGGACGTCTCGCTCCGGTTCCAGCCAGGCCATGGCCTGGGCAAGCCTCTGCTCATCGAGTTGGCGTCCCTGGCGGGCGGCGTACGCTCGCATCAACAACTTCCACTCGGCGATGATCGCCGGTTCGATCCAGACGCTCAGGCGCCGGATTGCCATCCAGAGGTGCATCGGAACCCGCAGGGCGCCGAAGCTCGCGAGGTAGCCGGCGGTCAGTTTGCCGTCGGCAGGACGCGGAGGCCTCTTCGCGGTGCCCTTGTGGCGGAAGGGAAGGACTGGGTCGTCGCTATTCGGATAGGTCATGTAGCGGACCGGCATCCTGATGATGCTGGACGTGACATCGAGCAGGGACCGGTGGAGGGCGGCAAGGTCGTCGCCGGAGAAACGCGAACCCACGCGAAGATCGTGGTGCGAGACACCCAGCCGCTCGATGCCGGCCGACCTGACGAATCCGAGCTTGTGGCCGCCATGTTCGTTGACTGGGCTCTGCGGAATGCTGGCGTCGAGCAGCGGCTTGTAGAGCCGGATCCAGGTGAGGGCAACAAGCCCCATGGGGATCGCGACATGGTCCTCGCCCTGTTCCTCCGCGAGGCCGAACGCGCCGTCGGCGATGCGGCAGAGGACGCGGAGCAGACCCAGTTTGTAAGTCGAACTCTTCGAGTCGTTGAGGATGACGTTGCGCAGCAGCGGCAGCGCGTCCGTCCCGTCGTCGGGGAGGCGAACGGCGATCTGTTTCCAGCGGACATCACCGCGCCCCATGTGATCGTCGTTCGACGACTCGCGCTCCACATACGCGCCGTGGTCGGTCGCGAGGCGGCGGAGTTCATCGACGGTGACGGGGTGGAAGCCCCGGTCGTCGTCGTCGGGGCCTTCGCGCAGGGTAATGGCCAGCAGGCCGCCCGGCTTGAGGAGCGTGATCAGCTTGCGGAAGGCGCGGGCGCGATCCGTCGGGGCGAGATGCATCCAGACGGCGCTGACGAGGATGACGTCGAAGGAAAGCCCGGTGGAGAAGGTGTCCTTGAGGGCCGGAAGGCGGTCGTCGCGCCAAGTGATGCGGGGGGCGTCGTGACGGGCCTGGGCCAGTTCGCGCATGCGGGCGGAGGGCTCGACGGCGACGACGTCGTAGCCGAGGCGGGAGAGATGCGCGGCGTCGCGGCCGCTGCCGGCGCCGACATCGAGGACGGCGGCGGGCGGCTTCGGAAGCAGGTCGGCCAGCCAGCCGTGGACGCGCTCGAAAGTCACGGATTCGTAGCGGTCGGACGCAACTTCGGCGTTGGCGTCGTACCAGGCTATGGCGTCGGTCATCGCGTGCCCGCATTGTATGGCGGGGCGGTGTTGCAAGCGCTGGCGGGAATACCTACCATCGGCGCATGACTCACACACCTGACGAGAAGATTCGGGACCGGTGGCTCGTGACACGTCTGCCCGTGGCCTGCGCGCTGGCGGCGGTGTTCGTCGCCTTTGCGGCATGCGCACCGGCGGAGGTCGCGGAAGCGCCGCCCCCGGAATCCGAAGCGGCGGTTGACTCCACACCGGCCGGCGCCGCGCCGGCCTCCGGGCTGCCCACCGCGAGCCCCGACACGGTCGGAATGTCGGCCGACGGGCTCGCCCGCATCGAGCCCGCCGTGCAGGCCTACGTCGATGACGGCCGGCTGGCCGGCGTGATGACGATGGTGGCGCGGCGCGGGCAGGTGGTGCACTGGGCCGCCGCCGGCATGCGCGATCTCGATGCCGGCGATCCCCTCGAACGGGACGACATCTTCCGCATCTACTCGATGACGAAGCCGATCA
Source organism: Acidobacteriota bacterium (assembly GCA_009838525.1). NCBI lineage: Bacteria > Pseudomonadati > Acidobacteriota > Acidobacteriota bacterium. Next base: position 82,989 of record VXRJ01000004.1, on the reverse strand, counting down.
CGAGCACGGGGGTCATGATCCTCGTCGAGGAGGGCGCGGTTGCGCTCGACGATCCGGTCTCGAAGTTCATTCCCGAGTTCGCGGACGTGGAGGTTCTGGATGACGCCGGCGAGCGCGTGGCGCCCGGCGGCCCGATGACTGTCGAGCACCTCCTGACCCACACGTCAGGTCTGACCTACGGCTTCTTCGGCGACTCCCCGGTCGACCGCCTCTACAACGAGTCGGGCTTCTTCACGCAATCGGTGGGCCTGGAGGACTTCGGGCAGCGCGTGGCGGCGCTCCCGCTGCTGGCCAGTCCGGGCGAGCGGTGGAACTACAGCGTGTCGACCGACATCCTGGGCCGGGTCATCGAGGTGGCCTCCGGACAGTCGTTCGACACCTTCCTGCAGGAACGCATCTTCGATCCGCTCGGGATGGAAGACACCGGGTTCATGGTGCCGGCCGAAGACCGCAGGCGTTTCACGGCCAACTACGCGAGTCCGGACGGTGCGCTTCAGATGATCGATTCGCCGGACGACGGCCAGTACACGCGCCCGCCGGCGTGGGTGTCTGGCGGCGGCGGGCTCGCGTCCACCGCATCGGACTACATCCGTTTCGCCCAGATGCTCCTCGAGGACGGCGCGCTCGGCGACGTGCGGATCCTGGCCCCCGAGACGGTGGCGATGATGCGCTCGAACCGGCTGCCGGACGCGATGGTGCCGATCCAGCTCGGGACGTACCTGAGCCCCGGCTACGGCTTCGGGCTCGGTTTCGCGGTCGCAGTGGACGCCGAAGGCACTCCGGAGCCGGACAACAACGGCGTGTTCCGCTGGGCCGGCGCCGCCAACACCTTCTTCTGGATCGATCCGGAGGACGAGCTGATCGGCATGGTCTGGACGCAGTTCAATCCGTTCTCGGCCTATGGACTCGAGCGGGAGTTTCAGACCCTCGTGTACGAAGCCATCGAGTGATCGGTTGATGCCGGCCTGGAGGCCGGCGCACCGCTAGTTGATGCCGATCCTGAGGACGGTGAACAGCAACCAGCACGTGAAGCCGCCGACAATTGTCATCGAAAGCCCCCACGCCATCAGCTTGTTGAACAGCTTGCGGCTGTCTTCGTGAGACGGCGCGGCGGCCATGCAGAGGGCGCCGAGGGTGGAGAGTGCGGAGACGTCCACCAGGTGCGCGCCGACGTTCATGGCCGAGGCGATGGCGAGTGGAGTAACGCCACCCACCTGTTCCGCAAGGCCGGGCACGGTCGGCAGGAACGCCGGGAGCACGACGCCCGACGTGCTGCTGTAGATCGAAATGAACCCGGTGGTGAACGCCATGATCCCGGTGACGGTGTTGGCGGAGGAGACCCCGGCCAGCACGCGGGTGAACAGCTCGAGGCCGCCCGTCTCGTCCAGGACGGAGATGAGGACGGTGACGCCGCAGACCATCATGATGACCCGCCACGGCATCAGCTTGACCGCTTCGTTCTCGTCCCCCGCCTTAAACAGTGCGAGAAGGATGGCTCCCGCGAAGGCGCCGAGGCCGACGTGGAGGTTGAAGAAGATGACGCCGACGAGGAGGGCGCCGATGACGCCGATGGTGATCCAGTGGCGTCGCTGGAAGGTGTCGCCGTCGTCATCCGCCGCTTCGCTGCCGTCGCTCCCGGACCCTTCGGCGTCTGCGGACGCTCCGGCGTCCGTGGAACTTCCGCCTGGGACGACCAGCTCGCCGTGGTGGCGCCGGCCGAGCAGGCGCCAGCCGCCGAGCAGGAAGTAGGCGGCGAAGGCGATGACGATGTGCGCCATCATGTTGTTCAGGTAGGTCTGCAGCTCGTTCCCGCCGAGGCCGATGTCGGCCATGACGCCGTTGACGATGACGCCGGTCGGCGCGATGGGAGAGAGCGAGCCGGCGTTGGCGCCGTTGCCGATCATGATCGCCATCAGGAACGCCGGGATGCCCACCTGGCCGGCGACCGCCATCCCCATGGGCGCCATGAGCGCGGTGGACGAGATGTTGCCCGGACCGATGGATGCCAGGACGAACGACAGCAGGAAGAACATCATCGGCATCACGCCGACGTTCCCGCGGCAGAGGCGGACCGCCCGGTGGGCGATCAGGTCGAGGGTGCCGTTCGCCTGCGCCTGCGAGAAGAGGAGCGTGACGCCGGCCAGGGTCAGAAAGAGCCGGGTCGGGAAGCCCGCCATCACGTCGTTGGCGCTCATGCCGGCGATGTAGACGCCGACCACCCAGGCGAGCGCGATGGCGAGGAAGCCGACGTGGAGCCGGATGGTGCAACTGACGATGATGGCGATGGCGAGCGCACCGAGCGAAAGGGTGGCGACATCCATGGGGCGGGAGTATATGTCGGCGGGCTAGAATGGTGTGATCGGGCGGCGGCTGTAGTGCACATCATCATCATCGGGGGCGGTGACATCGGGTATCCGCTGGCCAGCGCCCTCTGCACGGACCACGATGTCTTCCTGGTCGATCGCGACCCGCTTCGCGCCCACCGTTTTTCGCACCTCGACGTGGAGTTCGTCGCGGGCAGCGGCACGAGCCCGGACGTGCTGCGGAACGCGGGCGTCGAGCGGTGCGACCTGCTGATAGCCGCCACCCGCCTCGACGAACTGAACATCGTCGCGTGCTCCATAGGCAGCGGCCTCGGCGCGAAGCGGACGATTTGCTTCGTCACCAAGGAAGACCTGCTGGAGCAGCGGAGCGGCGACGACAGCCTCCACCGGAACTTCGGCATCGACGAGATCATCTGGCCGGAAGCGCGGCTTGCGGCCGAAATCGAGCGGATCATCATGGCGCCGGGGGCGGTGGACGCCGAGCTCTTCGCGGGCGGACGCGTCGAGCTGCTCGAGTTCCGCCTCGAGGCCGACTCGCCGGTCGTCGGCCGCGAGGTGGCGTCGCTTGCGCTGCCGGCCGGTGTCGTCATCATCGCCCTGAAGCACGAGCACGCCACCTTGATTCCCCGCGGTCAGACGGTGCTGGAGACGGGTGACAAGGTGGTTCTCATGGGGACGCGTGACGGGATGAATCGCCTGCGTCCCGTCATCGCTCCGGCGAGCAGCAACGCCGACAGCCAGATGGTGACCATCATCGGCGGCGGCGATGTCGGCTTCCGGCTGGCCCAGAAACTCGACGAAGCGGACGGCATCCGGCTCATCGTCATCGAGCGGGAGCGCGAGCGGGGCGAGCTGCTGGCCGCTACACTCCGCAGGGCGCTGATCCTGCGGGGTGACGGCACGGATCTGGAGTTGCTCGAATCGGAGGAGATCGGCCGGAGCGACGTCCTGGTCTCGGTGATCGACAACGACGAGCGGAACCTGCTTGCTTCCCTGCTCGGCCACCAGCTCGGCGTGCGCAAGGTGATTACGCGCGTCAGCAAGCCCTCGAACCATCACCTCTTCGAGCGGGTCGGTATAGACGTGGCCCTGTCCGCGCGCGGCGCGGCGGTCGCGTCCGTTGTTCACGGGATCGACGGCGGCCGCTCCAGCCTGCTGGCCGTTCTGGAAGAGGGCCAGGCGCGCGTTCTCGAACTCGCCGTGCCGGGCGGGTTCTCGCCGACCGCCGTGCGCGACCTCAACCTGCCCCCCGATTCGATCATCGGGTCCGTCCTGCGGCAAGGGTCGGTCGTCGTGCCGCACGGGGACGATCGCGTTCAGGGAGGGGATCGCCTGCTGGTCTGTTGCACCGAACCGGCGGTGCCCGGCGTGCGCGATCTGTTCGCGGCCTCCTAGCGCGTCAGCACACAGGAGATGGCGGTTTAGCGGGTAGCCCGGCAGCCACTCGATGCGGTTCATCATCGTCGCCGCGATCGCCGGTCGCATCCTGCGGGTTTTCGGGGCTGCATTCCTCGCACCCGCTGCCGTCGCCGCCGGCTATGGCGAGTGGGCCGACGTCCCCGGGTTCCTGATCGGCGGCGTGCTCTCCGCCGCCATCGGCGAAGCGATGATCCGCGGATCGCGGGGTGCGGGGCAGGACCTGCGCCGCATCGAGGCGCTCGCGGTCGTTGCCAGCGTCTGGCTGATGCTCGCCCTGCTCTGCGCGGTGCCGCACCTGTGGGTGGGGCTGGACCCGATCGACGCGCTGTTCGAAGCGATGTCGGGCATCACGGCGACGGGCGCCACCATCCTGACTGACTTCGAGACGCCGGGGCGCGGCTTCTTCTTCTGGCGGGCGATGACGCAGTGGCTGGGTGGCATGGGCGTGATCGCCCTGGTGCTGGCGGTGCTGCCGCGCCTCGCCATCGGCGTCCGGCAGCTCTTCTTCGCGGAGGTGCCGGGTCCGACCGAGGAGAACCTGGCGCCGCAGATCCGGAAGACCGCCGGCACGCTGTGGAAGTTCTACACGGGACTCACCGCGGTTGAGGTGGTCGCGCTGATGGCGGCGGGAATGCCGCTCTTCGATGCGGTCTGCCACGCCTTCACGAACGTCGCGGCGGGCGGGTTTTCGCCGAATCCCGAATCGATAGCCGGCTACAACAGCGTTGCCGTCGAGTGGATCGTCATCGTGTTCATGTTCCTGTCCGGCGCGAACTTCGCGCTGCAGTACCGTGCCGTGCTCGGCTATCCGGACGCGCTGGTTCGCGACGACGAGTTCCGCGCCTATGTCGGCATCGTCGCCGGTGCGGCCGCGATCCTCGCCGTCCTCCTGTGGCAGCTTGAGTCCGCCGGCGCGCCCATCCGGACGGCGCTGTTCCAGGTGCTGTCCATTCTGACGACCACCGGTTATGCGAGCACCAATTTCGAGTTGTGGACGGATCAGACGAAGGTCGTCCTCCTCGCCATGATGTTCATCGGCGGCTGTGCGGGCTCCGCCGCGGGCGGACCGAAGGTGCTGCGCCACATGCTGATCGGGCGCTTCACGCTGACCGAGTTGCGCCGCACGCTGCACCTGCGCGGCGTCATGCCGGTGAAGCTGGGTGGCAAGGCGGTGCCGGAGGAAGTGATCCGTGGGGTGCTCGTCTTCTTCCTTTTCTATGTGCTGATGTTCGCCATCACCACGGCCGTCGTCATCGGTTTTGGCGAGGACCTGGAGACCGCGGTGACCGCTACCACCGGCGCGTTGGGCAATATCGGCCCCGGCTTCGGCGAGGTGGGGCCGATGGCCAACTATGGCGGGCTGCATCCCGTGAGCAAGCTGATGCTGATCGCCGCGATGTGGATTGGACGCCTGGAGGTGGTGACGGTCCTGGCCCTGCTCCGCCCGGAGGTCTGGCTGCGCGCCCACTGGCAGGGCATCACGCCGCGCCGGTAGGGACGTGCGGGCGTGGTGCGCCGACCTCCAGGTCGGCTCCCGCTACAACCGCCCGGCCTGCTCGTTCAGGATTTCCCACGCCCGCCGGACATGCCGCTCTTCCGTGCGGATGTGACCGATGGCGAGGCGGAGGGCATACGCGCCGTTGAGCTTCGTGTGCGAGAGGAAGACCTCGCCGGTGGCGTTGACGGCGTCGAGCAGACGTTCGTTCAGTGCGTCGAGATCGGCGTCGGCCGCATCGCCGCCCGCGGGCCGCGCGCGGAAGCAGACGACGCTGAAAGGAACCGGCGCGAGGCGCTCGAAGTTCGGGCTCTCGTCCACCCAGCCGGCGAAGCACTGCGCCAGGCGCAGGTGTTCGGCGAGGCGCTCGCCGATGCCGTCGGATCCGAAGTAGCGCAGCACGGCCCAGAGCTTCAGCGCGCGGAACCGGCGGCCGAGCTGCACGCCGGTGTCCATCAGGTTGCGCACTTCGGCGCCGGCTTCCGGGGTCCGCAGGTATTCCGGCGTCAACGAGAACGCCGCCCGCACGTCGTCCATCCGCCGGCAATAGAAGGCGCTCAGATCGAAGGGCGTAAACAGCCACTTGTGCGGATTCACCACGACGGAGTCCGCCCGCCCGCAGCCGTCCATCACGCCGCGCATGCCGGGAGCGAGCGCGGCGGCGCCCGCATAGGCGGCGTCGACATGGAGCCACGTGCTCCCGTCCCTCCCGTTCGGTCCAAGGCAATCGGCAATCGCCGCCACCGGATCGACGCTGGTCGTCGAGGTCGTCCCCACCGTCGCGACGACCGCCATCGGTCTCGCTCCGGCCGCCCGGTCCGCCGCGAGCGCCTCGCCCAGCGCGTCCGGCCGCATCCGGAACTGGTCGTCCACCGGGATCTTCCGGATGGCCTCCAGTCCCAGCCCGAGCGTCATCACCGCCTTGTCGACGGAGGAGTGCGACTGTTGGGAGGCGTACACGACCAGCGGCGGCAGGTCGCGGCGTCCCGCCATCCCGCGCGTCCGTGTGTCCGGCGCCGCCCGGTGGCGGGCGGCGGCCAGGGCGTGCAGCGTGGAGATCGACGCCGTGTCGTAGATCACGCCCTCGAACGCGTCGGGCAGCTCCAGGAGTTGCCGGAGCCAGCCGAGCGTCACCTCTTCGAGTTCCGTCGCGGCGGGCGACGTCCGCCACAGCATCGCCTGGACGTTGAGGGCGGCGGAAAGAAACTCGGCCAGAACGCCGGGCGCGCTGCCGGAGATGGCGAAATAGGCAAAGAAGCCGGGATGGTTCCAGTGGGTGAGGCCGGGGACGACTACGCGTTCGAAGTCGCGGAAGATCGCATCGAAACCGACGCCCTCGCGGGGCGGCCGGCCGGGCAGTGCGTCGCGGATGTCGCCCGGACGGGCGCGCGACAGCACCGGATAGTGTTCCGTCCCGTCGAGGTAGGCGGCAATCCAGTCGACGAGGGCATGGCCGTCGCGCCGAAACGCCTCCGGATCCATGTCGCCGAGACGTTTGCGGGACACGCTCTCAGTTCACTGGCCGCGGCCGGAGCCGCCTCCCGTCAGGCAGCGCGGTTGTGGCGTCCGAGGCGCGTCAGTTGCTGCCGAGGTAGTCGCGCGCGAACGCCCGCAGCGCATCGCTGCGCAGGCCGATCGCTTCCGCCTCGACCGTCGCGTCCTCGAACGAATAGCCGTCCTGCTTCACCCGCTTGATGAGCCACATGAAGCCCACCCGGTTGGCGGATCCGCAGTGGATGTAGACCGGCTGGTTCGCCGGCTCGGCCACCGTGTCGAGGAACTGATCGACGAGTTCGGTCGTCGGCTGGCGGAAGGGTAGATGAACGTAGTTCAGTCCCGCCGCCTCGGCCGCTTCACGCGACGCTTCGACCCGCGCGTTCCGCTCGCCCGCGGTCCGGAAGTTGATGACGGTCTTGAAGCCGCGCTCGCTGAGCTCCGGCATCGCCTCCGGTCCGGTCGCCCCCGCGCACGCCACTGTGGCGTCCACGCGGGTGTAGTTCGGCACCCCTTCGGGGCCCTCTTCCTGGAGGAAGTTCTGCGCCTGCACGGCCACGACGGACCCGGCCGCGACAAGAAGAAGCGCAGCGAAAGTCGCCACCGACGCCAACGAGTTTCTTGACTGCTGCATGACGGGTGATTGTACCATCGGCGTCCACGGCTGGCGTGCACCGGCCTCGTGCGCCGGGCCGCCGGCGGTGCGCCGGCCTCCAGGCCGGCATAGACGGTGCGCCGGCCTCCAGGCCGGCATAGAGAGAAGGAGCCACGGCATGCCAGACGTTGTCCACACCAGCCGCATGCGGATCGAGCGGGTCAAGGGTCCGGTCCGCGAGGCGTTCCTGGAGGGTTTCGACACGCCGATCCGCTTCGGCGTCCACGGCGGCATCAAGAAGTTCTACGGCGTGGAGCCCGACGAGGAGGTTCCCGCTACGCTCGACTACATCGTCGGGTCGGTCGGCGGTTGACTGCTCGGCACCCTGGCACGCGCACTGGAAGTGCGCAAGGTTCCGGCGCCGCGCGACAAGATTTCGGCCCAGGTGGAAGGCGACATCGAAGCGATCGACAATGTGCTGCGCATCACGCGGATCCGCGTTCGGTACGATCTGACCGTCCCGCGCGGGATGCGTGAGGCGGCCGAGCGCGCGGTCGCGAAGCACCCCAAGGGCTGCCCCGCCGCGAACAGCGTGGCGGGCTGCATCGATCTCGACATCGCCGCCAACATCACCGAGGAGTAGGTCTGCCGGCCGCCGCGCCGCTTTCGGTGTCACTCGGCGTTTCACAACGGGCTGCTAGACCCAGGCTGTCGCCGTGACACGCCCCCTGCCGGACGGTCCCGCGGCTCGCCCCGTCGGGTGGCGTCCGTGGTGCGCCTCCGCCTTCGCCGACGCGCGCGCTGCCGGTGCGCCGGTCCTGCTGTCGCTCGGGCCCTCTTGGTGCCGCGCCACCGCCGCGATGGCGTCGGACACGTACGCCGATCCCGCGGTCGCCGGACTCATCGCCGATCGCTTCATCCCGATCCGCGTCGACGCCGACGCCCGCCCCGACATTGCCGACCGCTACGGCCTCAGCGGCTGGCCGACCACCGCCTTCCTCAGCCCGGAGGGCGATCTGCTGGGTGGCGAGACGTACGTCCCGCCCGAACGGATGCGCGGCCTCCTGCCGCAGGTGGCTGATGCTTTCGCCGCACAGCGCGGCGCGATCGCCGGACGGCGCGCACCGGCGCCGGATGCGCCGGTGGCGGCGGCCGCGCCCGACCAGACCATAGACGGTTGGGTGGCCTCCCACCTGCTCGAACAGTTCGACGCCAAGCACGGAGGTTTCGGGGCGGCGCCGAAGCGCGTGTACGCGGCGGCGCTCGAGTATGCGGCGCGCCGCGCCGCCTCCGGCGACGAGCGGTTCGCGGAGGTCGTGGATCGCACGCTGCGCGCCATCGGGTGGGGCGGGTTGTACGACCAGGCCAACGGCGGCGTCTTCCGCTACTGCGCACGATCCGACTGGACACAGCCCGCGACGGAGAAACTGCTCAGCGTCAATGCGGCGGTATTGCGCCTGCTGCTGGAGCGCGACGGCGACGACTACCGCGACCGCGCCGCGCACCTGGCCCGCTACGTTCACCGAACGCTGCTCGGCCGTCCGCAGGGTCGTGCGGTCTTCTTCGCGAGCCAGCGGGCGGATCCCGACTACTACGCGGGAGAGACGGTTTCGCCGCCGCCGGTGGATCGCGCGATATACGCGGATTGCACCGCCCTGATGGTCCGGGCTTGGGTTCGGGCCGCCGCCGTGCTGGGCGACGAGACGCTACTGGCGGATGCGGTTGACGCTCTGGAGCACGTGGTCGCGGGCACCTATGAACGCGGCGGCGGCATTGCCCACCGGGCCGGGGAGGGGGAGGAGGGAACCGCCGTCGTTCGCGGGTTGCTCGGCGATCAGGTGGCGGCCAGCGCCGCCCTCCTCGATCTGTTCGCGGTGACGGATCGCGACGTCTATCTCGACATGGCGCAGGAACTGATGCACTTCTGCCTGCACCACCTCTGGGACGACACGGCCGGCGGCTTCCGCGACCGCGTCCACGCCGATGGCGATATCGGCTTGCTCCGCGTAGTGGCGTACCCTTTCGCCCTCAACTGCGACGCCGCCCGCGTCCTGCTCCGCCTTGCCCGCCTGACCGGGCAACCGCAGTTTCGTGACCGAGCCGTCTCGGCGCTCGCCGGGCAGGCCGCCGCGGCCCGGTCGCACGGTCCCGCCGCCGCCGCATACGCCCTCACCCTGCAGGATCTGGCGACCGCGCGCGATCCGGATCCCGCGTGCTAGACTTTCGCGCCGAAAGAGCCGTGCCGTCCGACTCGCCCACGATCACCGCACTCGAACAGGTCGCCCTCCGGCTCCGCATCGCGTCCATTCGCGCCACGAGCCGGGCGGGCAGCGGGCACCCCTCAAGCTGCTGCTCCGCCGCGGACGTCGTCGCCGCGCTCTTCTTCGCCCGGCTGCGCTTCGATCCGCGCAATCCGCAACACGAGGACAACGATCGCTTCGTCCTGTCGAAGGGCCACGCGGCCCCGCTCCTCTATGCCGCCTGGGCGGAAGCGGGTTACGTGGCGACGGACGAACTGCTCAATCTGCGGGCCATCGATTCCGACCTGGAAGGCCACCCGACGCCGCGGCTGCCGTTCGTCGACGTCGCGACCGGCTCGCTCGGCCAAGGGATCTGCGCCGCGATCGGCATCGCCCTGAACGCGCGGCGGATCGGTTCGGACTACCGCACCTACGCGCTGATCGGCGACGGCGAGTCGGCGGAGGGATCGGTCTGGGAGGCGGCGCAGGTGGCGCAACGCTACGGGCTCGACAACCTCTGTGCCATCACCGACGTCAACGGCTACGGCCAGAGCCGCGCGACGCAGTGGGGCCACGACATGGAGGCCTACCGGGCGCGGTGGGAGGCGTTCGGCTGGCGCGCGATCGTCATCGATGGCCACGACATGCCCCAGATCGTCGACGCGCTCGATGAAGCGGCGGGCACTCGCGGCCGGCCGACGATGATCCTGGCGCGCACGTTGAAAGGGAAGGGCGTCGTCCTCATCGAGGGCAAGGACGGCTGGCACGGCAAGCCGATTCCGCCGGGGGAGCCGCTCGACGCCGCGCTCGCGGAACTCGAGAGGCAGCGCATTGCGGGAGCAGCGGCCCCCGTGATCCCGCCGCCGCCCACCCGCGCGGCCTCCGCTTCGGCCGCGCCGCCGGATGGCCCGCCGCGGCTGCCGGCCCCTCCTTCCTACGCGCTGGGCGACAAGGTGGCGACGCGCGCCGCGTACGGCGTTGCCCTGGCCGCGCTCGGCACCGCCGATCCGCGGGTTGTAGCCCTCGACGCCGACGTCAGCAATTCCACCTTCAGCCAAGACTTCGAGGCGGCGCACGCCGACCGTTTCTACGAGACGTACATCGCGGAGCAGGTGATGGCCGGCATGGCGATGGGCTTCGCGAGCCGCGGCGCCATCCCGTTTCCGTCGACGTTCGCCGCGTTCCTGACGCGCGCCGCCGACTTCGTCCGGATGGCGGGCATCGGCGGGATGAACATCACGTTCGCGGGATCCCACGCCGGGGTGTCCATCGGCGAGGACGGCCCGTCGCAGATGGCGCTGGAAGACCTCGCGATGATGCGCGCGGTGCCGGGCTGCGCCGTGTTGTATCCGTGCGACGGGGTGAGTGCCGCGCGCCTCGTCGAGGCGGCGGCGGGCTACGAGGGGATGGCGTACATCCGGACTACGCGGCCGGCGACGCCCGTGATCTACGGCCCGGACGAGGCGTTCCCGATCGGCGGCTCCAAGGTGGTGCGCGAGTCGCCGAACGACGCTGCGACCGTGGTCGCCGTTGGCATCACGTTGTTCGAGGCGCTCAAGGCGCACGAGCAGCTCGCCGCGGAGGGGATCGCGCTGCGCGTCATCGACGCCTACTCGGTTCAGCCCATCGATCACGCCACGCTGCGCGCCGCCGCGCGGCAGACCGGCAACCGCCTCATCACCGTCGAGGACCACTACGCCGCGGGTGGCCTGGGCGACGCCGTCAGCGAAGCCGTGGCTCCTCACGGCATCGCCGTCGAACGCCTGGCCGTCCGCGAAGTGCCCCGAAGCGGGCCTGCCGCCGCCCTCCTCGATCGCTACGGGATCTCCGCCAACCGCATCGCCGCCGCCGTTCGCAGGCAGGTTGCGGCTGGTTCACCGTAGGCTGGCCATCGGGCTCCCGCTGGCGTTGCGGTAGCATTACGTCGAACTTCCGCAAACGCGCAGGAATGGGGATCATCATGTCAAGAGGAACACTGGCGGTGGCGGCTATGCTGGGAATCACGCTGGTCGGCTCCGACTTCGGAATGCAGATGCAGGCACAGTCGCAGGAGGCCCTCGGTCACGGCTACAGCCGTCCCGCCCGGAGCGTCCACGGCAGCCGTTCCGAGGTGATCGCCCCGAACGGGATGGTGGCGGCCAGCCAACCCCTCGCGGCGCAGGTGGGGCTCGAAGTCCTCAAGTCGGGCGGCAACGCCATCGATGCCGCGGTCGCCGTCAACGCGATGCTCGGACTTGTAGAGCCGCACATGAACGGGATCGGCGGCGATCTCCTCGCCATCCTCTGGGACGCCGAAACCGAGCAGCTTTACGCGCTGAACGGCACCGGCCGCGCCCCCTATGAGATCACCCGCGAAACCCTCGCCAACCAAGGCTACGAGCGGATGCCGGGCACCGGCCCGCTCACCTGGACGGTTCCGGGCGCGGTCGACGCCTGGAGCGAGCTGCTCGACCGCTTCGGCACGATGGAGCTGGGCGAACTGCTCCAGCCGTCGATCGATTACGCCCGCAACGGCTTCCCGGTCAGCGAGATCATCCAGGGGCAGTGGGCGGCGTCGATGCCGTCACTCCAGGAGTGGCCGACGTCGGCGGCGACGTATCTGCCGAGCGGCCGGCCGCCGGCGGTGGGCGAGCTGTTCAAGAACCCGCAACTCGCCGATGCCTACGAGCAGATCGCGGAGGGCGGCCGGGACGCGTTCTACCGCGGCGAGATCGCCCGGAAGATCGTCGCGTTCAGCGAGGCGAACGGCGGCTACTTCACGATGGCCGACTTCGAGGACCACACCTCGGACTGGATCGAGCCGGTCAGCACGAACTACCGCGGCTACGACATCTGGGAGGTGCCGCCCAACAGCTCCGGCATCCTCGCGCTGATGATCCTGAACATCATGGAGGGCTACGACATCGCGTCGCTCGGCCACAACAGCGCCGAGGCGCTCCACCTCTACACGGAAGCGAAGAAGCTGGTCTGGGCGGACCGCAACACCTACGTCGCCGACGCGGACGCGAACGAGCTTCCGACGCGGCAGCTTATTTCGAAACCGTACGCGGAAGCGCGCCGCAAGCTGATCGACGAGCAGCGAGCGGCAACCGCGGTGACGCCCGGCAATCCGTTCGAGTACAGCGATACCGTCTACCTGACCGTCGTCGACAAGGACCGGAACGCCATCTCCCTCATCGAGAGCATCTTCGGCAGCTTCGGTTCGAAGATCGTTCCCGGCGACCTCGGCTTCGCGCTCCAGAACCGCGGCTCCGGCTTCACGCTCGAGGAGGGTCACCTTAACTCGCTTGCGCCCCACAAGCGCTCGCTCCACACCAACATGCCCGGCTTCGTCACCAAGGACGGGAAGCCGTTCATGCCGTTCGGCGTGATGGGTGGTCCGATGCAGCCGCAGGGCCACTGGCAGGTCCTGTCGAACATCATCGACTTCGGCATGAACCTGCAGGAGGCGGGCGACGCGGCGCGCGTCCGCCACAGCCCGAGCAGCCGGCCGGGCGGCACGCTGGCCGTCGAGCCGGGCATCTCCGACGAGGTCATCGCCGAGCTCCGGCGCCGCGGCCACCATGTTCAGCGGCAGGGCGGCGGCGGCATGGGGGGCTACCAGGCGATCATGATCCACCCGGAGACGGGCATGCTCCACGGTGGCACGGATCCCCGCAAGGACGGCCTGGTCGCGGGGTACTAGGCACTCCCCGAGAGTCTCGCGACGCGATCGGGAAGGGTGGGCACGTCCGCGGCGGCCAGGATCGTGAGATCTCGGTCCACCGGGTAGCTGTCGTTCGTTGGACAGACAACGAACAGGTGATCGAGTCCGAGGATGTCGGCAACGCTACGCAACTGGGCGCTGACCTTGGGCGCCTCGTTGAACTTCACTTCGAATCCGATTCGGCGGCCGTCGTGCACTACCAGCAGATCAAGTTCGCCACCACCATGCGCCGCCCAGAACCACGCTTGATCGGCGTCCAGCGTAGACAGAATCTGTTCGACTACGAAGCCCTCCCAGGACGGTCCGAGGCGCGGATGACTGAAGAGGCCACTCTCGTCTCGAATGCCCAGCAACGCGTGCAGAATACCGGTGTCACGCAGATAGACCTTGGGCGCCTTGACCTGGCGCTTGGCGACGTTCTGGTACCAAGGCTGGAGCTGGCGGACCATGAAGGCACCGGTCAGCAGATCCAAATAACCGCGGACCGTCTTGTCGGAAGCACTCATCGAACGTCCCAGGCTGGAAGCGTTCCACGTCTGGCCGTGCCAGTGCGCCAGCATGGTCCAGAACCGCTCCAGGGCCGCTGCCGGAATGGTGATGCCCAGTTGCGGGATGTCGCGTTCCAGGAACGTGCGTATGTAGGCCCGGCGCCAGGAATGGCTGTCGTCGCCGGACGGTGCGAGATACGACCTGGGAAGTCCGCCGCGCAGCCAGAGCGTTCGCCAGGCGTCGGCACCGGCCTCTCGGAGGTCGAAGCCGGCCATGTCGATGAACTCGACCCGACCCGCGAGAGACTCGGAAACGCCCTGCACGATGCCGGGTGACGCGCTACCCAGGATCAGGAAGCGCGATCTTGTGCCGGGGCGGTCCACAAGCACGCGCAGCACGTTGAAGAGCTGCGGCATGCGCTGGACTTCGTCGATCACGACCAGGCCGTCGAGCACCCCGAGGACCAGCTCGGGATTGGTGAGGCGTCGAACGTCCTGCTCGGATTCCAGATCGAAGAAAGTGGCGCTTCGCGCTGCCGCGAACTGACGGGCAAGTGTCGTCTTGCCGCACTGCCGCGGTCCCAGCAACGAAGTGATCGGCGCTCGGCGGGCCGCGGTGGCAAGTCGTTCCAGGTAACCGGAACGCACGATGAGGTCATCCGGCACACCAATAGAATACTTGAAAACTCGGAGTTCATCTCCGAATATTCAGTATTTTAGCGCGCTGAACCCCATCGCCGTTGTCGTATGGCTGGTGCGGTGCTCTCTGCGAACCGTCGCTACCGTTCCTGCGGTACGAAGACGTCCCGCGCGGGCATCGCCACCTGAGGCAGGGTGGTGGCGTTCATGGCCGCGTCCTCCCCGATGATGCCGTTCTCGGCCAGAAGCCAGGCGGTCAGCGCGTAGACCTCGTCGCTCGAGAGCGTGCCCGGAGCGTTCGACGGCATCGCTCTCCGGATGTAGTCGAAGAGCGTCGTGGCGTAGGGCCAATAGTTCCCCACCGTGAACGGGACGTCCGCGCCGTCGCCGCGCCATTCCTCGTAGCGCGGCCCGAAGGGAGGCGCGGTCTCCGGTTCGTAGCCGACGAGCGGTTCGGCGCTGCCGCCCTCGCCGGTCCGGCCGTGGCAACTGGCGCAGTGGCGAAGGTAGAGCGGCGTGCCGTCGGCGTGGGTCCCTTCGCCCTCCGGGAGGCCGGTGCCGTCAGGCATGACGTCGATGTCCCAGGCGGCGATCTCCTCGTGCGTCGCCTCGCGGCCGAAGCCGAAGCGATCGGGATGGCCGGCCGGCGCGTCCGTGCCGGCGCCGGTGTTCGCGGGCGCGGCATCGGTCATCGCCGGCGCATCGGCGGCGGGAGGCTCGCCTTCCGTGGCCGCGCAACCGGCCGCGAGGATCGCCAGGGCGAGCAGTGGGAGGCGGAAACGTCCTCGCGGCGGGCGCGGGGTGAGAGCCGGCCTGGAGGCCGGCGCACCAGCCAGTGTGCCAGGTCTCACGCGTCCCACGGTTCCTCCTCGCGGTAGAAGACGTGTCCGTCGGGCTGGATGCGCCAGGCGGTTATCGGGTTGAGGTGGTAGCGCCGGGCCCGGCGGCCTCGCTGCTCCCGGAGTTGCGCGCGCGTCGGCTGGACGTAGCCGGTGTCGTCGGTCGCGCGGCTCATGATCGCGGTTTCGCTGCCGTCCCACTGCCAGACGTGACGGAAACGGACGTGCGCCTGGCGGAGGACCGGCTCCTGCAGGCGCGCCGGCTCCCAGGTGCCGCCGCCGTCCGTGCTGATGTCCACCTGTGCGATGGCGCCGCGGCCCGACCAGGCGATGCCCCGGATTTCGATCCAGCCCGGCTCCACGACCTCGGGGTACGCCGGCGACGTGATCAGCGAGCGCGCGTCGAAGACGAAGCTGAATTGCCGCGCCGTACCGTCGACCATCGGGTCGGTGTACTTGGAGGTCTCCTCACGCGTCATGAACGGCTGGTCGGCCAGCTCCAGCCGGCGTAGCCACTTGACGTTCGAGTTCCCTTCCCAACCGGGCAGCAGCAGCCGCGCCGGATAGCCCTGCGACGGGCGGAGCGGCTCGCCGTTCTGGGCGTAGGCGACCATCGCGTCGTCCCATGCCTTTTCCATGGGGACGCTCCGCGTCATGACGGCGGCGTCCTGACCCTCGGCGAGGAACCAGGTGGCATCGGGGCTCGCTCCCACCTCGCGGAAGAGGGTCGCGAGCGTGACGCCGGTCCACTCGGTCGTCGCCGTCATGCCGGCGACGTTTTCCGGTTTCGTCTCGGGTCCGGCCGCCTGCGGGTAATTGCCGGAGCACTCGAGGAAGCAGATGCGCGACGTGGCGGGGAAGCGTTTCAGTTCGTCGAGCGTGAAGATCATCGGGCGGTCGACCAGGCCGTGAATCAGCAACTGGTAGTCGTTCGGGTCGACCGACGGCACGCCGGCGTGGTGACGTTCGAAGTGGACGTCGGACGGCGTGATCATGCCGTGCAGGTCCTGTAGTGGCGTCCGGGATGAGCCGCCGGTCAGGGCGCCGCGGGAAAGCGGCGCGTGCGGCGAGCGTTCGCCGAGGGCACTGGGAGGAACGCCTGGGGCTTTGGTGGTGTCGGCGGACTGGGCGAGAGCGTTCCGGGTGGAAGGGAGGGTGGTGACGGCCAGCGCCGTGGCGGCCGTCGTGATGAGCTGGCGGCGGGAGATCCCCCGCTCGCGGTTGCGTGGCATCGCTTCCTCCTCTCGCGACGCTACGGGCGAACGTCGTGCCGAACGTCCGTGCGTTGGTTCTACGCAGCGGTCAACCGTGCATGGGTGGGTTGCTCGTTGTGTGAATCCTACCCCCACGAAGCTCCTGCGACCAGCAGTTTTCGCTTGCCATGCGTTGCCGTCTCACAACCCGCCGTGATAACTGATCCGCACGGTTGCCGAGCACGGATGGACTGCGGAGCTGCGGTTCCGGAAACGGGAGGGTACGCCATGACCCGGTTTCATGATCTGGACGCGCTACGCAGTGTCGCCATGCTGCTGGGCATCGTGCTGCACGCCGCCGCCTTCCTCATACCTATCGACTTCTGGCCGGTGCACGAGGCGTACGCCAACGACACGCCGCTCGTAGCCAATGTCTACGCGTGGCTGGCCTCGGCCATTCACGGCTTCCGGATGCCGCTGTTCTTTCTGATCAGCGGCTTCTTCACGGCGATGCTGTGGCAGGCCCGGGGGCTGGATCGGCTGCTGCGCCACCGCCTCAAGCGCATCGGCCTGCCGCTGCTCGCAGGCATGTTCACGATAGTCCCGCTGGTGGCTTGGGCGTCCTTCGGCAGCGAGTTCTCGCTGGCGGCCTGGCCCTTCGCGTGGCTGGGCGGCCTGGCCCATCTCTGGTTCCTCTGGCACATCCTGCTCCTGGCGGGAGCGCTCGTCGTCGTCGCGAAGCTGGGCCTGCGGTTCCGCCATTCCCTGTGGTGGCTCCTGATCCCGCTGGCCTTCGCGCCGCAGTACTTCATGCACGAGGTCGTGTTCGGGACGGACACGGCGGACGGCGTGATCCCGGCGGCGCGCGTGATCGGTTACTACGCCGTGTTCTTCGCGTTCGGGGTGTTCTTCTTCCAGCGCGGGATGCAGGTGCGGCGGTGGTGGGCCGTCGCACTCATGCCGGCCCTCTTGCTGGCGTTTCCGGTCGGCATGCTCCTGATGGAAAACCCCATCCGGGAGTCTTATGCCCCCTGGCAATGGGGCGCTGCTGCGGCGGCGCAGCTCGTCTACGCCTGGCTGATGTGCTTCGGATCGATGGGGTTGTTCCGCTGGATCGCGTCGGGGGAACGCTTCTGGGTGCGCTACCTGTCGGACTCTTCCTACTGGCTGTATCTGGCCCACCTCCCGCTCGTAGTCGCCCTCCAGCAGGTACTCGCGCCCCTGGCGATGGGCCCGCACCTGAAGTTCGTCCTGATCTGCACCGTGGTCGTCGCCAGCTTGCTGCTGGTCTACCAGGCGGGCGTTCGCTATACGGTGATCGGGAACATCCTGAACGGGCCGCGCACGCGCCGCGGAACCCCGCCGATCCCGCCGATGGTTCCCCGCCCGCAGCCGCGGACGTGACGCGCGGATTGCGGCAATCCCGCCGGGGCTTCCGCCATGCCGCTCGCGGCATGCCCGGGACGGGCTGCTAGCGACTCCAGGTGAAGAGGCGGGTGAGGAACGCTTTCTGGCGGGGGCTGAAGCGGGCCCGGCGAAGCTGGTTGGCGACCTTGCGCCAGGCCTCGGCCTGCGTGGGGTAGGGATGGATCGCGGCGCCGATCGTCGACAGTCCGGCGCGGGCCTGCATCGCGACGGTCACCTCGCTGATCAGGTTGCCGGCGTCGGCCGCGACGATCGTCGCGCCCAGGATCCGATCCGATCCGCGCTCGACCAGGACGCGGGCGAAGCCGGCATCCTCGCCGTCGAGCATCGCCCGGTCCACCTCGGCGAGCGGCTGGGTGAACGTCTCGACCGCGATGTCCTTCGCATTCGCGTCCGTCTCGTACATCCCGACGTGGGCGATCTCCGGCTCGGTGTACGTGCACCAGGGGATGATCAGGCTGTCGGTCGTCCGGCGTCCCAGTCCGAACGGATGCGGGAACAGCGCGTTCTGGATGACGATCTGCGCCATCGCGTCCGCGGTGTGGGTGAACTTGAAGGGAAAGCAGATGTCGCCTGCGGCATAGATGCGCGGGTTCGTCGTGTGCAGGTAGCGGTCCACCGTGACGCCGGTCCGATCGAACGCGACGCCGGCCGCCTCGAGACCGAGGTTCTCCACGTTTGGCGCGCGCCCGACGCTGACGAGGATGGCGTCTACCGTGACGTCACGGGTCTCGCCGCCCTCGGTGTAACGAATGCGCTTCTCGCCCCTACCGCCCGCCGGGCCGGGCTCGACCGACTCGACGGTCGTGTTGAAGAGGAAGCGGACGCCGTCTCGCGTCATGCGGTCCTGCACCACTTCGGCGGCGTCCGGGTCTTCGCGCGGAAGGATGTGTCCGGCCTGCTCGAACGCCGTCACGTCGCTGCCGAAGCGGGCGAAGGCCTGCGCCATCTCGCAGCCGATCGGACCGGCGCCGATCACCGCCAGACGCGGCGGCAGCTCGGTCAGCGAGAAAATGGTCTCGTTGGTCAGATAGCCGGCCTCGGCGAGGCCCGGGATCGGCGGCGCCGTGGCGCGCCCGCCGGTGCAGATGGCAGCGCGGGCAAAGTGCAACGTCGCGTCGCCTACCTGCAGCGCGTCCGGCCCGGTGAACTGTCCGTCCCCCAGATAAACGTCGACGCCCAGTCCGCGGTAGCGCTCGGCGGAATCGACGGCACTGATTGTCGACCGCAGCCGGCGCATGCGTTCCATGGCCACGCCGAAGTCCCGTTCGACGCCGCCCGGAAATGTGAGTCCGAAGACGGCCGCGTCGCGTGCGGACGCCCACACCCGCGCTGCGCGGATCATTCCCTTCGACGGGACGCAGCCGACGTTGAGGCAGTCGCCTCCCATCAGGTGGCGTTCGACCAGCGCGACCCTCGCACCGAGGCCCGCCGCCACCGAGGCGCAGATCAGTCCGGCGGTGCCGGCGCCCACCACGACCAGGTTGTACCGTCCGTCGGGGGTCGGATTCCGCCAATCGGCGGGATGAACGTTCGCTGTCAGCAAGCGGTTGAACGAGTCGTCGGGCTCGATCAGGGAGGTGGTCGTCGTCACGGCGGATCACTATATGCTGTATCGCTGAGACGCCGCTCGCGAGCGGCGGCGAGAGGAGAAACGCATGCTGTTCGCCAACCCGGCCAGTCTTCGGATGCCGGACGCCGACTCGGCGCTTCCGGGCCGCGACGAGCCGATGCCGGTGTCGCGGCAACACTTCGTGCATGGCCGGCCGATCGTCCCGCCTTTCCCCGAGGGGACGGAGCAGGTGCTCTTCGGGATGGGTTGTTTCTGGGGCGCGGAGAAGGCGTTCTGGAACGTCGAGGGGGTCTACACGACCGCCGTGGGCTACGCGGGCGGACTGACCCGGAACGCGACCTACCGCGAGGTGTGCAGCGGCGGGACGGGCCACGCGGAGGTGGTCCTGGTGGTCTACGAATCGCGAGCGCTGCCGTTCGACCGCCTCCTGTCGATCTTCTGGGAGAACCATGACCCGACGCAGGGGATGCGCCAGGGGAACGACGTCGGCACGCAGTACCGCTCCACCGTCTACGTGGCGGGCGACGAGCGGGTGCGAGTCGCCGAGGCGTCGCGCGACCGCTACGCGCCGCTCCTGGCCGGAGCGGGCTACGGGCCGGTCACGACCGAGATCCGCGAGGCGCCGCCGTTCTACTACGCCGAGGAGTACCACCAGCAGTACCTGGCCAAGAATCCGTTCGGTTACTGCGGCCATGGCGGGACCGGCGTCTCCTGCCCGGTCGGGGTGGTGAGGGAGACCCCCGCACGTTGACCGTCCGGCAGGGCGAGTCCCTGCAAGCGCCGGCGGGCCGGGGCGCTGCCCCGATCGAGTGGGCTGCCTACGAAGCGGTGCTGTTCGATCTGGATGGTGTGTTGACAGCGACCGCGCGGTTGCATGCAGCGAGCTGGAAGCGGATGTTCGACCGGTTTCTGGCGGATCGGGAGGCGGCTGCCGCAGGTGCCGGAAGCGGCGGACGTGCTGGAAGTGCCGGTCTGGAGACCGGCGCACCGACCGGCGCACCGGCCGGCGGGCCCGCCGGCGCGTGCTTTCGCCCGTTCGAGGACCGGGACTACACGCGCTACGTTGACGGGCGGCCGCGCTATGACGGCGTGCGGGCGTTTCTGGAATCGCGCGGAATCACCTTGCCGGACGGCGAGCCGTCGGATGCTCCCGGGGACGGAACCGTCTGCGCCCTGGGCAACCGGAAGAACGCGCTGTTTCACGAGCTGGTGGCAACCGAGGGCGTCGAGACCTACGATGGCTCGCTGGCCGTGGTCCGGCACCTGCGCGCGAACGGCGTGCGGACAGCCGTCGTTTCGTCGAGCCGCGGGTGCGGGGAAATACTGGACGCGGCGGGAATTGCGGATCGCTTCGAACTACGGGTCGACGGACTGACGGCGGAGGCGGAGGGACTGGCCGGGAAGCCGGCGCCCGACATGTTCGTGCATGCGGCGCGGGCAATGGGCATCCCGCCGGACCGTGCGGCGGTTGTCGAGGATGCGATCGCCGGTGTGCAGGCGGCGCGCGGCGGCGGGTTCGGGCTGGTCGTCGCGATTGACCGGACCGGCGCGCCGACGGAGCTGGCGGCGGCGGGAGCGGATGTCGTCGTGAACGATCTGGCCGAGACGCTGGGCTAATGGCGAACCACAGGCCGCACTCGCTTGACGGCATCTACAAGCACGACGAGTGGCGTCTCATCGAGACGGAATTCGATGAGCGGCGTCTTGCCGCGTCGGAGTCGATCTTTGCCCTCGCCAACGGCTACGTCGGCATGCGCGGTACCTGCGACGAAGGGCTGCCGGTCGCCTACAGCGGCACCTACGTGAACGGTTTCCACGAGACCTGGCCGATCGTGTACGCCGAGGAGGCGTTCGGCTTCGCCAAGGTGGGACAGACGATTGTCGACGTGCCGGACGCGAAGATCCTCCGGCTCTACGTCGACGACGAACCGCTCTTCCTGCCGACCGCCACGCTCGACGAGTTCGAGCGGGCGCTCGACATGCGGGCCGGCACGCTCGACCGCCGCCTGGTGTGGCGCCACAGCTCGGGCCAGCGCGTCACCCTCGAGTCGAGACGCATCGTCTCGCTCGAGCACCGGCACCTTGCGGCGATCATCTACGACGTGACCCTGGCCCACGACGCGCCGGTTGTGATCGAGTCCGAGATTGCCGATTCGCGCCGTGCCGAACATCAGAACGGCGACCCCCGCAGCAGGCAGGTGGGATGCGAGGTGCTCAAGTCGCGCGTCAGCGAGACGCGCGGCCTCCGCATCGTCCGGGGCTACGCCGCCAGGTCGAGCGGGATGACGCTGTCGTGCTCGGTCGATCACACCGTTGAAACCGACTGCGCCGTCACCACGGAGACACAGGCCGACGCCGCGGGCGGCCGCGTCGTCTTCTCGATCGACGGCAGGGCGAACACGCGGATCCGGATCGTCAAGTACATCGCCTACCACTCCTCATCGAGCCGCCGCGGTGCGGAAGAGCTCTGCCGCGAGGCGCGGCGCGTGCTGGACCGGGCGGTCAAGCGCGGCGTTCAGGACCTGCTCGAGAGCCAACGCCGCTTTCTCGACGGATTCTGGGACCGCGCCGACATCGTCGTCGGTCACCGGGAATGGCAGCGGACGATCCGGTTCAACCTGTTTCACATCTGCCAGGCGACGGCGCGCGCCGAGGGGGTAGGCGTTCCCGCGAAGGGGCTGACCGGACCCGGGTACGAGGGCCACTATTTCTGGGACACCGAGATCTATCTCCTGCCGTTTCTCACCTACACGACGCCGCGCATTGCGCAGAACCTGCTGCGCGAGCGGCACCGCTACCTCGGCAAGGCGCGCCAACGGGCGCGTGAGGTGAACCAGAAGGGCGCGCTCTTCCCCTGGCGGACAATCAACGGCGACGAGGCCTCCGCCTACTACGCGGCCGGCACGGCGCAGTACCACATAAACGCGGATATCGCCTACGCGCTGCGCAAGTACGTCGACGTGACGGGGGACGACGACTTCCTGGCGAAGGTGGGCGCCGAGCTCCTCGTGGAGACGGCGCGGCTCTGGGCGGACCTGGGTTTCTATGCGCAGCGGCCGGATCGTCCGGACGACGTCAGTTTCAAGATCAACGGCGTCACCGGGCCGGACGAATACAACACGGTGGTGAACAACAATCTCTATACCAACCTGATGGCGCGCGAGAACCTCTGGTATGCCGCCGCCACGATCAACCGGTTGCACGACGCCGATCCGGCGCAGTTTGCCGCACTGGTTCGGGATACCGGGCTCGATCTGGACGAAGTGGACGAATGGCGGCGCGCCGCGAGCCTGATGTACGTCCCGTACGACGAATCGCAACGGGTCCACCTGCAGGACGACAGCTTCAACGAAAAAGAGGACTGGGATTTCGCGAACACGCCGCAGGACAAGTACCCGCTGCTGCTGCACTACCATCCGCTCGTCATATACCGTCACCGGGTGGTCAAGCAGGCGGACGTCGTGCTGGCGATGTTCCTTCTGGGCGACGAGTTTTCGTTCGAACAGAAGCGGAACAACTTCAACTTCTACGATCCGCTGACGACGCGCGATTCCTCACTCTCGTGCTCGATCGAGAGCATCGTCGCCTCCGAGGTGGGGGAGGCGGACCGGGCGTTCCGCTATTCGACCGACGCCGGGCTCATGGATCTCGCGGATGTGGCCGGCAACGTGCAGGACGGCTGCCATATCGCCTCGATGGGCGGGTTCTGGATGACGCTGATCTACGGCTTCGCCGGGATGCGCGACTTCCGGGGGGCCATCAAGTTCTCGCCGCGGGTCCCGGAGGCGCTCGGGCGGCTCCGCTTCGCGCTGCAAATCCGCGGGCAGCGGCTCGACGTCGAAATGACTCCGGCCGAGGCTACCTACACGCTGACCGGAGATACGCCGGCCATCATCGTGCACGAGGGGGACGCGCTCGAGCTGGCGCCCGGTGTGCCGGTGACCCGGCCTACTGGGTCTGCAACTGGTTCTCGACCCGCAGCACCCCTTGCGTCTGGGCCACGATCCGCTGAAGCTCAAGCAGCTCGATCTGGCTCGGGACGTAGCCGACCAGTGTGACGACTCCGTTGTCCACGATGATGTGGAACGGAGGGTTGGTCATCGTCCCGAAGCGCTCGAAGTGCGGGCTCCTGAATACCTGCCGCGCGATGGCGTAGCGCAGCCTGTCATCGGAAGTTGAAGGCGGCAGCACGTCGAAGTTCACCTGCACGTCCTGCACCCCGCGGATCTTGGCGATCCGCTCGAACAGTTCGCCGGACTTGTCGCGCTCCGGCGTCACGCTGCCGAAAAGCGTGACGGCGCCGTTGTCGAGGCGGCCGTCGATGACGTCCCACATCGTGTAGTGGGGATACCGCTGCACCTGGCGCCCGACCTCCTCCGCGAGTTTCTGCTGATCTTCTTCCACCGGTATGACGATCTCGCTGGCGACGAAGCTGATGCCGTTGACGGAGAGGGCCCGCTGAATGGCCCGGTGCTTGTCCCAGAAGTGGTTGAGTCGTCCGGTGAGCGTCGCTTCGTCGCCCGCAACCGTCACTTCGAGGTTCCGCCACGCGCGTTCATCGTGCAACGCGTCCTCGACCCGCTTCTGCAGTTGATCGGGTGTCTGCCCCTCGGCGAGGGCTGCGCCGGTCGGCGACGCCACGGCCGTGGCGGCAACGAAGGTCAGGGCAACGCAGGTACGAACAACGGAACGGGGCATCGTAATCATCCTGTTCTCCCGGCGCCGGGTCTCCCTCCCTTGTACCACACCCGTGCGGTCGCGCGCCTGCTAGAGTTGACGCCGGTGGCCGAGTCCGTCCTACGCACCGACCTGCTTGCCGCGCAGCACGAACTCCGCAAACAGGGCGCGGGCCCGGTGCTCGTCGTCCTCGCCGGCCCCGAGACCGCGGATCGGGGAGACACTGCGAACGAACTGAACGCCTGGATGGACCCCCGCTGGCTCAAGACGTGGGCCTGGGGCGAGCCGTCCGACGAGGAACGGGAGCGTCCCTGGTTCTGGCGCTACTGGCGCGCACTCCCACCGCGCGGCCTGGTGGCGCTCTACCTCAGCGGCTGGTACGGCCCGGTCATACAGGACTTCGCGGAGAGCCGGTCGGGCAAACGGGCCTTCGAACGCCAGGTGCGGGAGATCAACCGCTTCGAGCGCGCGATGACCGACGACGGGGCGGTCGTCGTGAAGATCTGGCTCCATGTCGATCAGGAGACGCAGCGCGAGCGGTTGAAGGCTCTGGAGGCCGATCCGCTTCGCCGCTGGCGGGCCGGGGCCGACCAATGGCACCGCCTCCAGCGCCACGACGCCGTCGTCCGGGTCTGGAAGCGCGCCGCCGACCTGACGGACAGTCCGGCTGCGCCCTGGCGTGTCATCGACCGCTCGGACGCGAAATCTCCGATGACGGGCGTCGCCACCGCCGTCCGCGACGCGATCCGCCAGGCTCTGAAGAGCGCATCGGCGTCCGTCCCCGGGGCGCCGGCGACGCCGGCTGTCGCCTCCCCCGTAAAGGACCGACTGTCCGCCCTCGACCTCACGAGGACCGTGTCCAAGAGGCGCGCGCTGGTCGACCTCGAACGTCACCAGGGCCGACTGTACGAAGCCCAGCGTCTCGCCCGCGAGCGCGGCATCTCGACCATCGCCGTCTTCGAAGGGTGGGACGCCTCCGGCAAGGGGGGCGCAGTCCGCCGCTGCACGGCGGCGCTGGACGCGCGCTATTTCCAGATCGTCCCCATCGCGGCGCCGACCGACGAAGAACTCGCGCACCACTACCTCTGGCGCTTCTGGCGTCACATCGGTCGGGCTGGCCACGTCACGATCTTCGACCGGAGCTGGTACGGCCGCGTCCTCGTGGAGCGGGTCGAGAAGTTCGCGCGCCCCGACGAATGGCAGCGGGCCTATGACGAGATCAACGACTTCGAGGAACAGCTTACGGAGCATGGCGTCGTCGTGGTGAAGTTCTGGCTGCATGTCAGCAGGGACGAGCAGCTCGACCGGTTCCGCAAGCGGCAGGAAATCGCGCACAAGCAGTGGAAGATCACCGACGAGGACTGGCGCAACCGGGACAAGTGGAACGCCTACGCCGACGCCGTCAACGAGATGGTGGATCGCACCAGCACTCGCCGCGCGCCGTGGACGCTGGTCGAAGGCAACGACAAACGCTACGCGCGCGTGAAGGTGGTCAAGACGCTGGCGGATCGGATTCGCCGCGCCCTCAAGCGCCGGTAGCAGCCATGTTCGCCACGCCAGCCGGCGCCCGGCGGGTGGCGGCGCCGGCCGGACGGGCGGCTACGTCGCCGGCGGGCCCAAGGCCTCGGCGCTCGGCGAGTCCGGCCAGCGCGGCTCGGGGCTGGCCACGTAGGTAGCGTGGGCGAGCCGGGACTGGAAGTAGGAGATCTGCGAGGCGTACGCCGCGAGCCGGGCGAACACGCGCGCCGCGATGTAGAGCTGGCCGACGGCGAAGGCGCCCCAGACGGCCCCGCCGCTCGCTCCGGCCCCCGGGGCGACGAGAGCGTAGGCGGCGTAGACGAGCGCGAGGAGCAGGCCGTTCAGAAGCCACAGCCCCGCGACGCCGGCCGGATGGCGGCGCATGAACCGAAGCGTGGCGAGAAGGGCGCCGATCATGCTGCGGCGATCCTCCACGACGGCGCGGACCCGCGTGTAGTCGAACACCAGGTCGGCGGCGGCGAGGGCCGCGCCGAAGATCACGTAGAGCCCGAAGCGGGTCACTGCCCAGGTTCGCTCGACCGTGGCGTCGCGCGCGAGCGATTCGTACACGTCGCCGAACAGCCAGGGACGGAACCACAGGAACAGCACGCCGTAGGCGACGGCCGCGATGAGGCCGAGCCGGACGAAGCGCCCGACGAAACCGCCGCACGCGGAGAAGAAGGCGGCGCTGCCGATGGGCCGCTGTCGCGCCAACCGGTCGATCACGCCGCCGGCGAGAAAGATCCAGGCGAGAAACCAGACGATCGCCGGCAGCGTGGCCGCCCGGGGCGGCACCCCGTCGAGGAGGTTCGACAGGTTGAACAGGGCCGCCGCGAAGCCGATCACCCAGGGACCGAACGTGCCCTCGACCGCGTTCGCGTCGCCGCGGAACTCGGTCCACCACATCTCGTCCCAACCCTCGGCCACCGCGGCGGAGGTGACGCTCGGCCCGAGGTCGCCGGCGATGCCGAGAAACAGCATCAGCGCCAGGGGCAGCGCGGTGGCGAGAGTGGCCGCCCAGATGCCCACGACCACCAGCGGTGCGGCGGCGGCGCGGCGAAGCCCGTCGAGGAAAGCGGAGATCATGCGAGAAAGCCGGCCGTCAGGAGGAGATCCTGGACCCAGACGATCCAGGCGAGCGTCCACTTGGCCGCCGCTTCGCCCGCGCGCGACCGGGTGGTCCGGCTGTTGTTAGTGAAGTCGATGTCCAGCAACAAGACACGATCCGGGTCCACGGTTGCGGTCACGGCGCGGGACGGACGGACGAACCGGTAATAGGTCCACTGGGCCTGACCGTCCCAGCGGCGGCGTTCGCTCGTGCCGTCGGCGAACTCGACGACGACCTCGACGGGGAAGATGCCGTCGCCGTAACGGCGGACGGTCACGAGCGATTCGTACCAGTTGTCGGGCCCGGACCGGGCCTCGCGGTTCGCGCCGGCGCCGCTTCCCGATTCGTCCCGGTAGCGGCCGTCATCGAACCATCCCCGCCCGGCCGCATTGCGGCTGCTGAGCGCGGCGATGCCGTAGTCGAAGACGGCGGAGCTGCCATGCACCTGATCGAAGAACCAGCCGAGGTCTTCGCCGGCCGCCCCGTTCATGGCGTCGAAGAAGTCGTTCGGCTTCGGGTGGCCGAACTTCCATTGCCGGTAGAAGTCCGCCATGCCGCGCCGCACCACGTCCCAGCCAAGATGCCGTTCCAGCGTGTGCAGGTAGAGGGCCGACTTGTTGTAGGTAATCGCGCCGCCGGTTCCTGGCCAGTAGCGGAACGTCGGCGTCGCCTGCACGTCGGAGCGCGCGGCGGCACGGTAGCCGGCGATGCGATCGCCGTGGATGACGCGATCCCACGGGACGTCCGGTTGCGGCCAGGGCACGAAGCCGCCGAAGAACCGGAGCTCGCGGACGAACGGGAACTCCTGTTCCATCACGCGCGCGGTGGCGTAGGTATCCAGCCCCTCGTCGATCCACGAGTGCTCCATCTCGTTGTTGCCGACACCGCTCTGGAAGAACATGTGCCCCGCCTCATGGACCGTCACTTCCTCCGGGCCGTCGGTCGAGGCGGGGGCCAGCCAGCGCGTGCCGGCGGTGATGAACATCGGGTACTCCATCCCGCCGGAGCTGCTCCGCCAGGCCGGATCGACGATGGTGAGGTGGTCCCAGGGGTACGCGCCGAACCACTCGCCGTAGAGGCGGAGGGTCTCGCGCGTGGGCCGGAAGTGGCGCTCTTCCTGGCCCGCGTGCTCCGGCTGCAGCAGCAGGCGCATGTCGACCGGCGGCAGCGTCGGGTGTTCGAACCGGTCCTCCACCACCACGAAGTCGGGGCTCGTGGTCCACGCAAACTCGTGCACGTCCTCCGCGTGGAAGGTGTGGATCGTCTTTCCGTCGCCGTTGTCGGTCACTCCCTGCGCGCGGCCCGTGGCGCCCACCACCCAGCCGGATGGCGCGGTGATCCGGACGTCGTAGACGCCGTAGTCGGAGAAGAACTCCGTCCCCGTGTGGAACTGATGGCAGTTCCAGCCGTCCGCCTCGAGCACGCCGATCTTCGGGAACCAGTGGGCCAGAAAGAAGTAGTCGCCCACGGCGCCGGTGCGTGCGAAGGGACGCGGGATTCGGGTGGTCCACTCGATCTCGACGTCGATCGTCTCTCCGGGCGCGACGGGAGCGGGGAGAGGCACGCGCAGGACCGTCCGGTCGTCCGGGTTGCCGTCATCGGGGGCGATGAACGCCGCTTGACCCAACAGGTCGAGGTCGTCGCCGCCCGCCGCGCCACCCCGCAGGCGCATGCTGGTTACGTCGATCCAGCCCCAGTCTTCTTCCGCGCGGTTGTGCAGACCGGCGCCCCGACCCAGAAGCCGTTCGCGCATCCAGGTGGAGCGCGTGTTGCGCCAGGCGTTGTAGTAGAGATGGAACTGCAGTTCGGACGTGGGATTGGGCGAGATGTTGCGCCAGGTGAGCGTCTCGCGGCCGGTCAGCGTCCGGGCCGCCGGATCGAGGGTGACGTCGATGTCGTAGTTCGCGTTGCGCGGGGAAGTCGGCGCCTGCGCGCCGCCCGGGGTAACAGCCAGACCCAGCAGGAACGCAGCAACGGCGGCATGTCTCGCGCGCATGCGCGAGATGTTAATACGCGTACGCCATGGTGCGCCGGCATCCAGGTCGGCGTGGACGCTGGCGCACCGGTCACGGCACGAGTCTGTAGAGGCGCTTGTCAATCCGGAACGGCGCCGGCTCGTGGATCAGCAGGCGCTTGAAGTCTGCATGTTGGGGATTGAGGAGGTAGTTGACCTCGAGCGGGACGATGGCAGAGGGCACCCGCAGTACCGCCGTGTGTTCGGTGTCCAACCACGCTCTACCCAGTTCCTGCAACGCCGATGGTGGCGGTGTGCGCCGCCAGTCGTCCGGGAGGGTGGTAGCCGAGACGACATCCACAGGCAGTTCGTCCGGAACGTCGACCGCAATGACATCGTGCGACGGCATCGAGTTTACGGGCGTGTGTACCAGCGTTTCGAGCACGGCGAGCGCAACGGAGGAGGAGGTATGGACGACTGGCCGGCCTGGCGGTGTCCATCGGCCGCCAACACGCCGCGCACCTTCCCCGGAAAAGGCGGTGTGCGCATGCCTCGACAGGGTCAAGCGATAGACGCGCAAGGGTCAGGCGTACACTCCGAATTCGAGGCGCGTCAGCACCTCGTCCACAAGTCGCACACCTTCGTCGGTGTCCAACAATGCAAGGGGCGACTCGCCGCCGAGCGCGGCATTCGGTGAGGACATCCATGCGCGGGCGTCAGCCTTGCCGTCGAATACGGCTCCGGCATGCGTCAAGACTCGCAGCGTGCGGAGCAGCCTGTCAGAGGCTGCCGCCGGAAGCACTACTTCCGGCGGACCGCCACGAGCTCGCAACCAGGTTCGCTCGGAGCAGCCGAGGATGGCGGCGAACCGCGTTACCGGGACCGACCAACTCTCCATGGTCTCCGCCGCTTCTGCGACGGTGACGCCGCGACGGGCGGCTGAGACACGCGCCTTCAGGCCAATCTGCGTCGGGTCTGGGTCGGTGGTGGCTGCCTGCAGTGCTCTACCCGCCATATGTCAGCATCTTATCGGACATATGGCGAACGTTCAACTGCCAGACTCCCACCGGCGCAACCGGCTGAGTTCTAGTCGCTCAGGCCGAACGTGAAGACGACGTTGCCAGCCGCGATGGTGACGTACTGTTCGCCGTCCACCGCGTAGGTGATCGGTGCGGCGTGGACGCGCGCGCCGACCGCCACGTGCCACAGCTCCTCGCCGCTGACCGCGTCGATGGCGAAGAAGTAGCCGTCGACGGTCCCGCCGAAGACGAGATCGCCGGCCGTCGAGGTCAGCCCCGACGTGGAGCGGGGCGCGATCGGGTACTCCCACCGCACGTCGCCCGTCGCCGGGTCTATCGCGCGGACGGCGCTGTGGTACGTGTCCTGCGGCGCCGCGTTCTGGCCGCCGCCGCCCGTGTACTGCTCGCCCTCGACGTACTCCTCCTCGCGGATGAAGTAAATCTGCTCGCCGTCGTAGGCGTTGACGTAGAACAGGCCGGTGCGCGGGCTGAACGTCGGCGACCACCAGTTCGTGCCGCCGCCGATCGACGGCGAGACGAGGGTGCCCTCGATGGACGGCTCCATGTTCGGCACGCGGATCGGCCGGCCGTTCTCGTCGAGCCCTTCGGCCCACGTCTGCTTCGCGTACTCCGTGCCGACCAGGAACTCCCCGGTTTCGCGGTCGAGCGTGTAGTAGAAGGCGTTGCGGTTGGCCCACATCATCACCTTCCGCATCTCGCCCTCGTACATGATGTCTCCCAGGATCGGGACCTGGATGGCGTCCCAGTCGTGGATGTCGTGAGGCGTGAACTGGAAGTACCACTCCAGCTCGCCGGACTCGCCGTTCAGGGCGAGGGCGGAGTCGCTGTAGAGGTTGTCGCCGAGGCGAACTTCGCCGTTCCAGTCGGGTCCAGGGTTGCCCGTGCCCCAGTACACCAGGTCGAGATCCGGGTCGTAGGCGCCGGTGATCCAGGTGGGCGATCCGCCGGTCCGCCAGGAGTCGCCCATCCATGTGTCGTTCCCCGGCTCGTCCGGCCCCGGGATGGTGTAAGTGCGCCAGGTGAGCGTCCCCGTGTCCGCGTCGTAGGCATCGAGGAAGCCGCGGATGCCGAACTCGCCGCCGGCGATGCCGGTCACCACCTGGTCCTTGACGATGAGCGGCGCCGCGGTCTTGGAGTAACCCGACTGGTAGTTGGCGGCCACGGATTCCCAGACTTGGTTGCCGCTGCGCGCGTCGAGGGCCACAAGCTTCGCGTCGAGGGAGCTATAGTAGAGCGTCTCGCCGAGGATGGCGACGCCGCGGTTGTTCCGGCCGCAGCAGATCCGCAGATCGTCCGGCAGTTCCTGCTCGTAGCGCCAGTACTGCCGACCCGTCGCGGCGTCGAGGGCGACGACGTTGCTGGGCGCCTCGGTGACGAACATGATGCCGTCGACGACGAGCGGCGTCGTCTCGGCCCGGTCGATTTCCGGGATCTGGTACGCCCACTTCAGTTCGAGGTTCTGCACGTTGCGGCTGTGGATCTGCTCCAGCCCGCTGTAGCGCTGGGCGTCGAGCGTGCCGTTGTACATGAGCCAGTTCTCCGGCTCGTCCGCCGCGTTCAGCAGCCTCTCCCACGTGACCGGCCGAAACGCCGGCGTCCCGTCCGACTGGGCGCTCACGTCCACGACGGCGAGCCGATCCGCAACGACGAACGCCACCGCCGCGATGGCGAGGCAGGTGATGAGCAGGGCAATCCGCTTCATGACTAGTTGTCCTCCTTGCGCAGGGAGAAGACGTGGGCGACCAAGTCATCGAGCTCCGAGCCCGACACCCCAGCGGCGGGCATCGTCGAATCCGTCACGCGCTCGACCGAGCGGACCTGGCTCTTGAGGAAGTGCCAGAGCCGCTCGTCCTCGTCCATGATCCGGACCGAGAACGTGTCTTCGTTCATCCGGAGCCCGTCCACGCGCGATCCGTCCTCGCGGACGATCCGCATCGTCCACCAGCGGGGGGCGACCTCGGCGTTGGGGTCCGTCAGGGCGGCCTGGATCTCATCGGGAGTCAATCGCCGGCCGACATCCGACAGGTCGGGGCCGAGGCGTCCTCCCTCGCCGTTCACCATGTGGCACTGGGTGCAGTTCTGCGCCTCGTATACCTGGGCGCCACGCGCGGCGTCGCCCGGCAGGTCGTAGTCGCTCGGATCGAAGCTGAGGGAATTGACGTACGAGACGATCTGCCAGACCGCCTGATCCGACGCACGGCTGCTGATCCCGATCATCGCGGTGTTGTCGATGCCGTCCCGGATGACGTCGAACATGCCCTGATCGGTGCTCGCGTAGGTGAATTGCCCGGTCGTCAGGTCGGGCGCGCCGGTCTCGTCGTTGCCCCTGGCGTCGCGGCCGTGACACCGGCCGCACTGCGCCCGGAACAGCCGCTGGCCCATCCGGGCGTCAACCGTGGTGTCGTAGGGGTTTTCCTGCGCGGCGGCGGGCGCAACAACGATGCCGCCGAAGACGATCAATCCGGCCGCCAGGAGGCTGAGAGCCATCATGGGAGTCCGCATGGTGCCACCTCACTCGGGTACAAGTCTGGCGCGCATCATACCACCGCCCCGGCCTCGTCTTCGCGATGCTGGGGTAATCGGGACGGGCATGAAGGGGCGGTCCGGGAAGACACTGCCGGTATGATGGGAGCGGCCGCGCCATGAAGACCCTCCTGATTCTGCGCCACGCCAAGTCGAGCTGGAAGGATCGGGAGAAATCGGACCATGACCGCTCGCTGAACAAGCGGGGGAAGCGCGACGCCCCCCGGATGGGCCGGCTCGTGGCGGAACGCGGTCTCCGCCCGGAGCGGATCATCAGCTCCACCGCCAAGCGGGCCCGGATCACGGCGGAAGCGGTGGCCGCGCAGGCCGGCTACCGCGACGCGGTCCAACTGGAGCGCCAGCTGTACCTTGCCAACCCGGCCGAGATTGTCGAAGTCCTCCGGGAAACCGGCGGTAAGGCGGCAAGCGTCATGGTCGTGGGCCACAACCCCGGCCTGGAGGAACTCGTCGCCCGGTTCGGGGGCGTCGGTGAACCGTTGCCGACCGCCGCGCTCGCCGAGGTCCACCTCGACATTCCTGCCTGGAAGGAACTGACGCTCCGGAGCCCGGGGCGTCTCGCCAACATCTGGCGACCCCGCGAGTTCCTGCCGGAAGGCGACTGACGGCGCACTGACTCCGCTGGCGGGGTCGGGAGTTGCCCCGCCCGATCTATAGGCATACGATGGTACTCAACGGTAGGTTCCATCGAGTGCGTGGGTCGCAGCGAATTCTCGGCTACACAGCCTTGGTTTGGACGCGCCCGGAGGGGCCTGCTGGCGGGCGGTGGCCGCCGCCCGGAGGAGGACGAACGTGAGGAAGACACTAGTAACGGGGTTCAGCCTGATTCTGGCCCTGACGGTCGCGGCGGACGCCCTCGGGCAGGGCCGCCAGACCGGCACCATCAGCGGAACCGCAGTAGATGCCCAGGGGCTTTCCCTCCCGGGGGTCACGATCACCGTCGGTTCGCCGTCCCTGCAAGGCACGCGGACCGCTATCACGGACATCAACGGCAACTACTCTTTGCCGCAACTCCCACCGGGTGAATACTCGGTCGTATTCGTGCTGTCCGGCTTCGGAGACGTCGAGGAAACCGCGACGGTCCCGCTCGGCGGCGAGGTCGGCGTCAACGCAGTCATGGCGCCCGGGGGCGTCACGGAGATTGTGCAGGTGGTGGGCGTCGTACCGGCGGAGATCCAGACGACGGAGACCGCCTCGAACATGGTGGACGATGAAGTGAACGTGTTGCCGATGGGCCGGACGCCGTTCGGCATCGCGGCGATTCAGCCCGGGCTGAACACCAACACGCCCAACGCCGGGCAGCTCGCCATCAACGGGGCGTTCGCCTACGACAACGTCTACCTGGTGGATGGCGTCGACACGAACGACAACCTGTTCGGCACGTCGAACGCCCTCTACGTCGCCGACGCGATCGAGGAGACGCAGGTCCTCACGTCCGGCATCTCGGCCGAGTACGGGCGTTTCTCCGGCGGCGTCGTCAACGTCATAACGAAGAGCGGGGGCAACACGTTCTCCGGAAGCTGGCGCACGAACTACGACAACCCGACCTGGGAAGGGCTCAACCCCTACGAGGTGGAGAACGAGGTGGAGCGGACGGATATCCTGAACCAGACGCACGAAGCCACGCTCGGCGGTCCGATCGTCCGCGATCGGCTCTGGTTCTTCACGTCCTACCGTCGCGCCCGGGTTACCACGAGCGACAGCTTCGCGCAGACCGGCATCTCATTCGACGAGACGAACAACAACGACCGGAACCAGCTCAAGCTGACCGCGACCCTCGCGCCGGGACACACGCTGTCCGGACAGTACATGCGGAACTACACGGCGCGGGGCGACGATCCCACATTCTCGTTCAGCATCACGCCCGATACGCAGAACGACGCGACGCGGCCCAACGACCTGTACGTGACAACCTACCGCGGCAGCCTGAGCCAGAACGTCTTCGCCGAGGCCCAGGTGTCGCAGAAGCGGTTCGGCTTCCGGGGCGGCGGCGGCACCGAGACGGCCATCGGCTATTCGCCGTTCATCACCCTGACGCAGCAGTTGGGTCACTACAACGCACCCTACTTCGATGCCACCGACCCGGAGGACCGGAACAACCTGCAGGTGACCGGCAACGTCACGTGGTATCGGGCAACCGAGTCGTTCGGTTCCCACAACATCAAGATGGGCTACGAGAGCTACCGGTCGACGCGGACCGGCGGCAACTCGCAGACCTCGACCGGCTACGTCTTCGATGCGGACTATCTGACCGACGCGAACGGCGACCCGGTGCTGGAGAACAACCGGCTGATCCCGGTCTTCAGCCCGTTCGATTCACTGATCGAGGACTGGCGCGCGTCGCGCGGCGCCCGGATCGACATCAACACGTCGTCGTTCTTCATCAACGACAACTGGGCGTTCAACGAGCACTTCTCGTTCAACCTGGGCGTGCGGGGCGAGTTCGTTTCGAGCGAGGCGACGCCCGGCGACATCACGACCGTCGATACCCGGGCGATCGTTCCGCGCGTCGCCGCGTCGTACGATCCGCTGGGCGACGGCCGCTACTCGATACAGGCGACCTACAGCCATTACTCCGGGAAGTACAGCGAGGCGCAGTTCGCAGAGAACACCAACGTCGGCAACCCGAGCCTGCTGCTGGGCGTCTACCTTGGTCCTCCGCATGTATGCCGGGGGTTGCCCAACGCGACCGCGGCGGATTGCCCCGGCCTCGACCCGGACAACTACTTCACCGTTCTGGGCCGCTTCCCGACGCAGAACGTCTTCACCGACGAGCGGCTGAACTCGCCCGTCACGGAGGAGTTCACGCTGTCGACCGGCACGGCGCTCGGGACCCGCGGGTACTTCCAGGCGACCTACGTCCGGCGACGCTCCGGCAGTTTCGTGGAGGACTACCAGGACCTCACGACGGGAACGACGACGCTGATGGATGACGACGGCAACCAGTACGGCACGTTCACGAACAAGGTCTTCCGGAATCCGGGCGACCTGGGCGACGATCCCGATGCTCTCAAGCGGAACTACGACGGGCTGCAGTTCGAGACGCGCTACCAGTTGTTCAGCGACCTGCTGCTGAACGGATCCTGGACGCTCCAGCTCCGGAACGAGGGCAACTTCGACGGCGAGAACACGAACCAGCCGGGCGTCTCGTCGACTTACGGCGACTGGCCGGAGATTACGCCGGCCGACCGGTTCTACCCGTGGGGCCGCCTCGACGACTACCAGAAGCACCGCGTGCGCGTCTGGGGCATCTACACCCTTGGCATGGGCGGCTTCGGCGATCTGGACGTCGGCGGCTTCTGGCGGTACGACTCGGCGGAGAACTACAGCCTGGCGTCGAGCAGCTTCCGGCGGACGTCGGAGCAGCAGGCGATCCTGGACGAGTTGGGCTACGTGGATGGTCCTTCATCGCGGACGCTCTATTACTCGGCGGGACGCGGATCGGAGTTGTACAACGGCGTCGGCCGGTTCGACCTGTCGCTCCACTACGACATCCCGGTGTGGCGAAACCTGAGGCCATGGTTGAAGTTCGAGATGTACAACGTGACCAACAACGACAAGCTGGTCTTCTTCAACACGACCATTCGGCCCGACTTCAGCGGACCGACGGACGAGTTGCGAATCCCGACTACGTACACCGAGGGGGATAATTTCGGCGAAGCGACCTCGGCCGGTCACCATCCCAGCGCCCGGTCGTTCCTGTTGTCGTTGAGCTTCCGCTTCTAACGCTTCGGCAAGGGGTGAATCTCTCGCGTTTTCTCGGTCGTGCGCGGGCTCTGGCGGTAACTCTCGTCGTCGCGACGCCGGGAATCCAGTACGCCTGCGGCCCGTCCGACCAGACCACGCCCACGCCCACCGCGACGCCCACGACACCCACGACGCCGACGCAACCGACGGCAGAGCAGTCGAATCCGTGTCCGTCGACGCCATCGTCGTCGTCATCAGCCCTTGCAAGCGCCCTCGGCGCGTCAACCGGGCTCGGAGCCGAGAAGCGTGCCGCGTCCGTCGACGGCCACGTGCGCCCGACGGTACTCGACGCAGTCTGGGCGCACCGGATCGGGCTGGAGCGAGGATTGATACTGCCCACGGGGACGCGCGCGGCGACCGAGGATGTGGGTGATATCGCAGTGATGCAGGACGAGGGCGACCTGATCCTGAGATCCAACACCTATGACCTGCGCGACGTCACCTTGCGCTTCGAACCCAACAGTGCCGGTGGTTACGATACGAGGCGTGTCGGCCCCGCCACCTACCGGTCACCGGTGGGGCAGCAGGTGCCGCTCGGGGACGACGATACTGCCCCGCTGACGTTTCCCTTCGAGTTTCCGTACTACGACGGCGCCCACGCCAGCGCATTCGTCAACTCCGACGGCAATCTCACCTTCGTGGAGGGCGACGACGCGAGCACCGCGCGGGGCATCTCCCGCCTGCTGACGGGCTGGCCGCGCGTTGCGCCGTTCCTGGCCGATCTCGATCCGTCGGCCGGTGGCGCCGTATACGCGCGCAGCGCCGCAGACGCCGTCACCGTCACCTGGTGCGCGGTACCGGAGTTCGACAACGAAACCAGCGCCGTCACGGTCCAGGTGAGCCTGCTGCCGAACGGCAACGTCGAGATGACCTTCGACCCGGAGATCAGGACCCGCGGGGCCGTTGTCGGGTTGTCCCCGGGCCGTACTTTCACGCTGGAGGCGGTCGACCTGAGTGACACCGGCCCCACGCCGGGTGGCGCCGCCGCCGTGGGGGAACGGTTCTCAATGGACCACGAGCTCGACGTGGTCGCCGTCGCGGCCAGGTTCGCCGCGTCCCATCCCGACATCTACGACCAGATCGTCATCTGGGCGAACCGGCCGGTTGTGTTCGACGCGTTCGCCTACGAGATCACGATCGCGAACGCTATCCAGGGCATCGGGCAGGCGCTCTACGCGACGCCGTCAGACTTCGCGAGCGACACTTTGGAGAGCTTGGTCGTGATGGGGTGGCTCGGCAAGTACTCGGAGGATCTCTCCGAGACGGTCGCCGGCGAGGCGACGACGATGGCCGTGCTCGGGCATGAGACCGGGCACCGGTGGCTGGCCTTCCTGGAATTCAGTGACCATAACCGCGAGCGCTCCGAGGCCCTCCTGGGCCGGCAGCGGGCTCACTGGAGCTTCTTTGTCGACAGCGATGCCTCGGTGATGGAGGGCAACGACATCGAGGACCTCGGCGGGGGAGAATTTCGGACGGTGGCGGCGGAAGAGCGCTATAGCGCCCTCGATCAGTATGCGATGGGTCTGCGCCACGACTACGAGGTGCCGCCGTTCTTCTATGTCGAAGCGCCGACCAACGTGTCGCCTCCCGCGCGAAGCACGACGTCGCCGGAGGTCGGCGTAACCTTCAACGGCACCCGGCGCGACGTACTGATACAGCACGTCATCGAAGTCGAGGGGCCGCGGGTCCCGAGCGCCGACCGGTCTCCTCGCGTCCACCGGCAGGCGTTCATCTATGTTGTCGGGCAAGCCAGCACTGCGGATCCGGACGATCTCGCCAAGCTCGACACGATCCGGAGACAGTGGGAGCCTTGGTTCAGCGAAGCCACCGACGGGCGGATGCGTGTGGAGACGCGGCTGAACCCGGGCGCCTCGGCGAATCCGACACCGTGACTCGGGCAGCGTGAGGAACTACGTTCCAGCAGCCCATTCCTGTGTGGCCACATGCGTGGCAAAACCCGAGCCGGCCCCCTCGTAGACGTTGAACACGACAGACGCGCCAGCCCGCTCTAGCGGCTCGATCTCATCGTGGAACTTGGCGGTGGCGGCAACCCGGCCCCTGAACGAAGCGGCCCTGAGCTGGTCTAGAACGGCGAGACTTGCGGTCACGTTTGGCAGGGCCAACATTACGAGTTCGACCGTGTTCGTGTCCTGAACGCGATCCCAGAAGTCTGCGTCGCTCGGATCGCCGAGCAGCACGTTGAACCCCGCCGACTGGTGCTTCTGTACGGTTTTCGGTTCGATGTCCACGCCGACGACCGTTTTGCCGTGCCGTCGATGCATCGCTTCGTAGGCCCCGGCGCCGATGCGGCCCATACCCAGAATGAGGATCTTCGCCCCGCCGGTGTCGAGCAGCCGGTCGTCGGCGAGACGCTCTCTCCGTTGCAGGCGGTGCCACGCCGCCCGATATCTGCTGTAGGTCCGATCGGCGACAGAATTCACTCCCGCCGCGATGCCGCACGACAGGGAGAGCGCGACCGCGATAACGCTCAGCCAGAGACTGTCGATCCAACCGCTGGCGACGCCGACGGCTGCAACGATGAGCCCAAATTCGCTGAAGTTGGTCAGGTTCAACGACGCCAGCAGCGATGTTCGCGCCCGCAACTTGAACGCGGCCAGCAGACCCAGGAAGAGAGCCGACTTGAAGAACACGAATGGGGTGACGGCCGCGCCGATGAGAACCACCTCCGTGGTCAATGGGCCGGACACTCCAACGGAAAGGAAGAAGCCGAGCAGGAACAGGTCCTTGAACCGGAGCATCGTCTTTGCCAACTCGTCGCTCTTGCCGTAGCCGGCCACCAGGACGCCGAGGACCAGGGCGCCCAGGTCACCCTTCAGGCCCACCAGCTCGAACGCTCCCGCTCCACCGAGCGCGAGCAGGAAGCCGTAGAGGACAAGGAGTTCGCCATGGCCGACGCGCCGGAGGACGAGGATCAGCACTGGCCTCAGCGGAACGAGGATCAGCAACAGCAGGGCCCAAACTGTGGGCAACTCACCTGCCGCAAGCGCCATGAAGACGACTGCGGCCACGTCCTGCACGATGAGGATGCCGACCGCGATGCGGCCGTGCAGCGAAGCCGTTTCTCCTCGTTCCTCGAGCACCTTGACGACGAAGACGGTGCTGGAAAAGCTCAATGCAAAGGCGATCAGCAGGGCCTGGGGATAGTCGACGCCGGTCAGGAAGGACGCACCGAGGAGCGCTAGCGCAGGGATGGCCGTTCCGAGCACCAGAACGACTATCGACATGTGCAGGCTGGCAACGGCCCAGACCTGCGGACGCGCGAGGGTCCTGACGTCGAGCTTCAGGCCCACGAGAAACAGCAACAGCGTGATGCCCAGGTCCGACCACGTCTGGAGCATCTCGCCGCTGACGGTGCCGAACAGGTTGATCAGGAAGCCCGCCGCGAGAAAACCGACCAGCGGCGGCAGCCCGACAGTTCTCGACAACAAGCCCAGCACGAACGCCAGGGCGATCCAGGCGACGTCCTGCGCGGCAACGGCGACATCCATGGCGCTACGGGTGGACAGCCGGACCAGGCTCGCAACCGCGCCTCACGCGGTCGGCGCCTCGGGGACTCCGTCGATCAGCTTGCGCACGATCAAGATGAACACGCCCGTCAGCGCCAGGTTGAGCGCCAGCGACAGCATGGCCACGGTCACGATGGGGCCGCCGATGCCGTAGCTCAGGCTGAGCACCAGCACCCCCGCGCCGACCTCGCCGCGGGGCCACATGCCGATGCTGACGGCCAGGCGGTGACGCCAGTGCGCCTCTCGGCGGTAGCAGAACGCCGGGAACATCTTGCCGAGATTGCTCAGAAGCGTCAGCACCAGCAAGTGCCAGATGATGGCGTCCCAGCCGATGCTCGGCTGGCTGGCCGTGACCGTGGTCGTGTAGCTCGCGTCCGGCTCGCCGCCGTGCAGCGCGGGATCGTCCACGACGCTGCCGGGCGCGGCGGCGTGAAGCGCCTCCGGCGGGGGCGCCGGATGTTGCGCGTCCGGCCCCTCGAAGATGGGCGGCATGCTCAGGCCCACCAGCACCATGAAGGCAGCCGACACGATCGCCGCCGCTCGCCGCTCGCCGCGCTGCTCTACCACCGCGTGGAACGCGTGTTCGACGGACGTTGCATCGGCATCGGCCGCCACGGCCGGCGGGCGCGCGATGCAGCCGAGGACGAACGCCGGCAGCAGTACCTCGATGTGAATGGGCACCGAGGCATCGAAAACCGTGCTCCAGACGTGCAGCAGCTCGCTGGCGCCCACGATGACCGCGGCGTAGGCCAGCACCCAACCCCAGGTGACCGGCATCGTGCGCAGATGCAGCCAGCGGTAGGCGGCCGCCAGCATCACGACCATAACCACCACGATGAGGCCGAGCTGCCAGGCGATTCCCACCATCAGCATCTTCAGCGGGATCATCAACAGCACCGTGTCGAGGTCATCGAAGATCGCCAGAATGCGCGCCTTGCGAAACAGCCAGGTCGTTCCCAGTCCCGCGGCGGCCAGCATGCTGAACAGCACCCCGGCGGAGGTGGGTGCTGCGAAACGGCCGGCCAGCAGCGTCTCCTTCCAGGCGTCGAGGTCCGCCCAGAACTCGGGCGGCAGCATGGCGAACACGAAGTAGCCGGTCACGAACACCCACGGAAACGACGCCGCGGTGAAGGCCACCACGTAGTCCCATCCGTACTGCCTCAGGTTGGACTTGTCGATGTGGAATTCGAAGCCGACCCGAATCATGATGAAGGCCAGCCCCGTCATCGTCAGCAGTCGGACGGTCGTCGCGACGGCATCGCGCGCGTCTCCCAGCAGCGCCGGCAGCACCTGTGAGAGCCCCAGACCGACGAAGAGCAGGATCGAATAGGCAAGAACTATGCGCATACGTTCAACCGTCCTTGACTTCGGAAGAACCGACGGTCCGGGTCGTGCTGACGCAACCGTCGCAGCGCGCGGTTCCGAAGGGCGGCTCGAGCTGTCGCGCGGCTCCGATGAGGAAGAAGCGAACGACCGCAGCTCAATTCACAATAATCCAGTCTAGCCGATGATGACCGTCACCTGCGTCTGGGTCGGCGCGAGCTAGGCGTTCGGCCGGTGATTACCGCGCCGCGCGAAGGTGCGGGAGCGCCGATCATCCGGCGACTCCTAGTCCGCCGTCTTCACGTCCTCGTACATCAGGACTCCCTGCTCGTCGTAGAAGCGGAACGCGGCGGTCGGCGCTTCGCCCGGCGTGACGACGACGTTCAGAAAACCGCCGGTCGGCTCGTCGTACGTGTAGTACTGCATCACCAGCGCGTTAGGGTCGTTGGAGTCCGGGTCGCCCGGC
This sequence comes from Acidobacteriota bacterium, assembly GCA_009838525.1. NCBI lineage: Bacteria > Pseudomonadati > Acidobacteriota > Acidobacteriota bacterium. The sequence continues at coordinate 41,658 of VXRJ01000004.1, read as the reverse complement.
GGCCGCCCGAGGCGGGAGTTGGCGTCGACCAGGGCGCCGGTCGAGAACTCCTCGAGACCGGTGGGGTCGAGCGAGTGGTATTGCCAGTGCCGGTCGCCGGTGACGATGTAGAAGTGCTTTTCGAGAAAGTCGTTCTCGATCAGCCAGTCGAACAACTCGTCGCGTTCGTGACGGAAACCGAACGGGTTCGAGTGGTTGTCGCGTTTCACCGGATCGTGTCCCTCGGCAACCCGCCCCGCCTGGTTCGCATCGTCCGGGCCGACCATCGGCGTCGGCGAGATCAGGATCTTGAACGTCGCGTCGCTCGCGAGCAGCGTCTCCTTGAACCACGCGACCTGTTCCTCGCCCCAGAGCGTCTTGTCCGGGCCCGGCTCCATCATGTTGGGGCTTCGGTACTCACGTCCCTCGACCAGCCAGATCTGCAGATCGCGGCTGACCCGGTGGGTGCGGTAGGTCACCGGGTCGGGATCGTTCGGGTCCGCTATCGGCACCTGCTCCAGGAAGATGCGGCGTCCGAGGTCGGGCAGCGGGGCGGCGTCGGTCGTGTTGTCGCAGTCGTTGTAACGGTAGTCGTGGTCGTCTTTTTCCCAGTAGGTTGGGGTCTCGGCGAAGAAATCGATGAAGCGCTGCCGGCGGAGCTGCTCGTGCCACTTCCTGCGCATGGCCGGCGCGTCGGCCGCCCGCCCGTCGTAGGGCGCGTCGTAGTAGACGTTGTCGCCGGTCGCAACGAAGAAGTCGGGCTCCAGGGCCAGCATCGACGCCAGGCCGGGGAAGCCGAGCTCCCGGTCGGGCCCCGTGTACATCCGGTTCGGGTTGTTGTAGAACTGGTGGTAGTTCATGCCGGTGACGACGGTGAAGCTGGTGGTTGCCGCCGCGTCGGCGCCGGGGTGGGTGGCGAACGAGCGGGCCGGTCCCGTCTCCGTGTTGTCACGGTCCGGGCCGTACACGACGCGATAGAGGTATTCGGTCCCGGGCGATAGGCCCTCCACCTTCACCTTGACGATGTGATCGTTCTCGGCCAGCGCCTCCAGCCAGGGCGTGACCCGCGGCGCCCGGGATTCCGGGTTGGTCGCAATCTCGAACCGCGCGACGCCGGCCATTCCCGGAAGATCGCCGTCCGCCCAGCCCGACTTCGCGGTGAGGCGGGTCTGCAGGATGATCGAGGTGTCGGTCGCCTCGCCCGCGATTTCCCCCTGCCCGTTCGTCATCAGGATCTCGACTGGTTCCGGCGCGCTTCCGCACGCCGCCAGCGCGAGCGCCGCCGCCCCAAGAATCAGGTGTTTCTGCATCGCCGCCATTGTGGCCTCCCGGACCGTCCAAGGGTAGCTCATGCCCGTCGCAGGCCGCGCTTCACAGCCATCCCTGAGCGCCAGGGGGCTGAAACCTATAATGGAAAGATGGCTGGCGAGTTCCGCCGCTTCAAGCCACTCTTCCGCGTGTTGAACGAGTGCGGCGCCCGGTACGTCGTCATTGGAGGCGTTGCCACCATCCTGCATGGCTTTCTGCGCTTCACGAAGGACCTCGACGTCGTCGTCGATCTCGAACCCGCGGCGGCCCGGCGTGTGATCGATGCCCTCAAGGCCCAGGGCTTCCTGCCCCATGCGCCGGTCGATCCGGACGACTTCGCCGACCGGCGGATCCGGGAGGCCTGGACCAACGAAAAGGGAATGAAGGCGTTTTCGATGTTTGATGGCGAGCGGCCCTGGCTCACCATCGATCTGTTCATTCGCGAGCGGTCGGACTTCGAGGCGTTCTGGGCGCGGGCGGAAACGAAGCATGTGGACGGGCTACCGGTCAGGATTGCCTCCATCGAGGATCTGCTGGCGATGAAGCGCGCCGCCGGGCGCTCCGGTGATCGGGAGGATATCGAGCGTCTGGAGCAGATCCTGGCGGACCGACGCCGCCCGCCCCGCGCACGGGACGCGGCGCTGGACGACCCGTGGCAGGCCTGCACGTGGCAGGGCATGCGTGACGCGCAGTTCCGCGCGGGCCTCGCGGCGACGCCGGCACAGCGGATCGAAGAGCTTGAGGACATGATCGAGTTCGTGCATGAAGCCGCCCGACACCGGGACTTCGTCGTCGACAACGAGGGTACGGTCATCGACCTCACCGCCCCCCGCGGCTAGTTTCCGAACGGATGCTGACAACGGAACGCCGCCGGCCGGCGCGGGGGATCTTCAAGCGCCACGACCGTGCGGCCGACGTCGGTTGGCGGTTCCGCCTGCACGAGATCATCTTCGAAGCGGACACGCGAGGCGGCAAGCTCTTCGACGTCGCTCTGATGCTCGCGATCGTCGCCAGCGTCGCGGTGGTGATGATCGAGAGCCTGCCGGACGGCGAGTCGGCGCTGGCCTCCCAGCTCCTGCGGGTCGAGTGGGCCTTCACGATCCTGTTCACGATCGAGTACTTCGCGCGCATTGCGGCGGTGAAGCATCCCTCCCGCTACATCTTCAGTTTCTTCGGGATGGTCGACCTGCTCGCCATCCTGCCCACCTGGATCAGTCTGGTGCTGCCGGGCGGGCAGGCGTTGATCGTGATCCGCGCGCTGCGGCTCATCCGGGTCTTCCGGGTCCTGAAGCTGGGCCACTACCTGGTGGGGGCCGAGGAGCTGAGCGACGCGCTTCGGGACAGCCGGCCGAAGATCATCGTCTTTCTGGCTGCGGTCGCGTCGATCGCGGTGGTGATGGGCGCGCTGCTGTACCTGATCGAAGGGGAAGAAAACGGCTTCACGTCGATTCCCCGCGGGGTCTACTGGGCCATCGTGACGATGACGACGGTCGGTTACGGCGACATCTCGCCGCAGACCGTCCCCGGGCAGTTCGCAGCAATGCTGCTGATGCTGACCGGCTACGCGATCATCGCCGTACCGACCGGTATCGTGTCCGCCGCCATTGCGCGGCGGGGGACCCCGGCGATATCGACGCAGGCGTGCCTGGAGTGCAGCCGCGAGGGTCACGACCCGGACGCCGGGTACTGCAAGTTCTGCGGCGCCGAGCTGCGACCGGAAGACGCGACCGGGTAGTTTGCCCGACGCGCTATTGCGGCGGTTTCACCTTGAGGTCGCGATCCAGCTCGACGACGGATGCCCCGAGGGGAGAAAGACGCCGAGCATACCGCGCGTCGGTGATGATGACCCGGTAGCCGTCCGCCGTCTCTTCCACTGCATACGCCGGGTAGCGGATCCAGGTAAGCAGGCCCTGCACGTGCGGCGCCGTGCGCGCCGCGGCAATGACCGCGTCGACCTGCGGGCCGCGCGGCCGCCGGTCGATCGCCCGCGCCGCCACGCGCGGATCCAGGCCGCGCAGCCAGTCGAGCTCGAGGAAGTGGTAGTGCTCCGCGTCGGCGACGACGATGTCGCGGCGGAACGGATTGCCGGGCGCGGGCGAGGCCATCACCTCGATCGGCGTCTCGTCTCCCCGCTCTACGAGCCACGCGGCCACCTGTTCTTCCGCCAGGCGCGAGGCGGCGACCATCACGATGATGTAGGTCGCGATCGCGGACACGCAGACGGTGGCGAGGCGCGGCAGGGCATGCCGCCACCGGCCGGTCGCGCGAAGCCAGACGATGCCCGCGACGCCGGCGCACCAGAGCAGGCGGGTCGCCAACGGCGCGCCCTCGAAGCCGGTGACGAGGGATGTTGTCGCCACGCCAAGAACGACCCACGCGGCGAGACCGGCGCGCGACGTGCTGCGTGCGAGGACGACGGACGTTCCGGCGAGCAGCCAGACCCAGGGGTCGACCACGAAGAGCGCATCGCCGTAGTACCAGGTTCCCGAGAACGGCATCAGGAACCGCACGCCGTAGGTGTTCAGCCAATCGAGGACCGGGTGCGTCCAGACCGCGAGGGAGCAAACCCCGAGGAGCGCGAGCGGCCGGACCGGCGGGCTGTTCTGCCGGGCCGGCCCCGCGAACCGGCGCCGGGCGCGGTCCACCAGTATCAACAAGCCGGCCAGGGCGAGGGGCAGGACGACCATCGCCAGGATGCCGTGGGTCCAGCCGCGGCGGAAGCCGAGCGAGACATCGCGCGTCATGAACAGTGTGATGGCGTCGAGGTCGGGAGCGTTCGCGCCCAGCAGCAACGCCGGCGTGGCGAGCGCGGTGACCCGGCGGAGGCGGGTCTCGGCGAGCGTTGCTCCGATCAGGGTGTGGGCGATTGGGTCCATCGCAGCGCCATAGAATAAACGCCGCGTTCGAGGGGTGCGACGAAACGGGAGTGTAGCGTGACAGACAACGTGCTGAGCGACGTGAACTTGGGCTTCATCGGGGCCGGGGCGATGGGTTCGGCGATGATTGGCGGCCTGGTGTCCCGACACGGCGTCGAGCCGGGGCAACTGAAGGCAAGCGACCGGCACGTCGAGCGGCTCGACGAAGTGCGGGGTCAGTTCGGCGTGGGGACGACCCACGACAACTGCGCGGCGGCGACCGGCGCTCAGGTGGTGGTCCTGTCCGTAAAGCCGCAGGTGTTGCCGGGCGTGCTGCGCGAGTTGCGGGGGCGCATCGATCCGAACGCGCTGGTGCTGTCGATCGTGGCCGGCGCCACGATCGAGACGATGGCGACGGGGCTGGACCATCGCGCCATCGTCCGGACGATGCCGAACACGCCGGCCCAGGTGGGCGAAGGAATGACCGTCTGGTGCGCCACGCCGGAGGTTTCGAGGGCGCAGCGCGCGCAGGCGAGTGCGATCGTCGGCGCGCTCGGGAGGCAATGGTTCGTGGAGGACGAGGCGTTCCTCGACATGGCGACGGCCATCAGCGGCTCCGGGCCCGCCTACGTCTTCCTGATGATGGAGGCGCTGATCGACGCGGCCGTGCACCTCGGGTTCTCGCGCGACGCGGCCCGGGAGCTGGTGCTGCAGACGATCCGGGGGTCGGCCATCTATGCGCAGCAGCAGCCGGTGCATCCGGCCGAGCTGCGGAACCGCGTGACGTCACCGGGGGGAACCAGCGCCGAGGCGCTCTACCAGCTCGAGAAGGGGAACTTCCGGACGGTGATGTCGAAGGCGGTGGTTGCTGCCTACAACCGCAGCGTCGAGCTGGGCAAAGGCGGAAGCTGACTCAGCGCGCGCGGATCGGATTCGCTTAGTATCGAATCACGTGCCGCCCGAGAACCGTCGCTACATCGTCACGTTGGCCGGCGCCGCAGCCGCCATCCTGGTACTGGGGGCGCTCCTCCGGCCGGCGCCGGTGGCCGACGAGCCGCTCCCGCCGCCGCCGTCGCAGGCGGAGCTGAGCCGGCTGACCCGCATTACACAGCGCCGGTCTCTCGAAGCGATGAAGGAGTACTTCAGCGCCGTTGCAACCGACGCCGACCGCTCCGTCGTCCGCCTCCGCATGCTCGGCCGGAGCGGCGTCGTCTGGGCGCCCGGCCTGGTGGTGACCGCCCGCCTGGAGCAGCGTTTCCCGCCAACCACGACGGTGACCGGCGATGAGGGCGAGTTGGGCGTTCCGCTCGCCGCCGGCGCCCCGCATCTGCCGGTCGCCCTGCTCGACGTCCCGGAGACGGGCGAGTTCATCCCGGTGCGCCGCCGGTCGATCGAGAATCTGGACCCCGGCGCATGGACCGTGTTCGTGACCGATCGCCACGGGGCCGGCTTCTCGCCCGCCACGTATATCGAGATTGCCGACGTGGCCTGCGAGGGCCGCATGGTGCGGGATGTGGTTACCAGCGTGGCGCTCGGTCCGGAGATGGCGGGGGCCGGGCTGTTCGATCTCGACAACAACCTGCTCGCCGTCGTCCTGCCGTGCGGCCCGCGCTTCGTCGCGGTGACGGCGGAGGACGTCGCGGCGCTGGCGGAGGAGGCGGCCACTGTCCGCTCACGCATCGCGCAGCGCTACGGGATGACCCTGGATGCCGTGACGTCCGAGGAAAGCGGACATCTGGGGGTCCCCTTCGGCCTGTTCGTTCGCGATGTGTGGACCGGCGAGCTGGCCGACACGATCGGTCTCCGCCCGGGCGATGTCGTCATTTCCGTCAACGCCGAACTGATCCTGGACGTCGATCAGCTCTCGCCACTGATTGATGATAGCGCGCGCCGGGCGGCAACCTCTGCCGCCGGAGAGAGCGGCGACGTGGAGAGCGAGGACGCGGCGGCAAGCGAGACGCCGGTCGACTCCGCGACCGCCGAGGTAGCGTCAGCCGGCGAGACGTCGGGCGATGAAGCGTCGGGCGATGAGACTTCTGCCGCCGACGGGTCGGGCGATGGGTCGGGCGATGCCGCCCAGGAGGTCTTCGAGTTGGGCGTGGCCCGCGACGGCGAGACGCTGGTGCTGAATCTGCCCATCGATCCGCTGGCGTTCATCGGTCCGGACGCGCCGGCTCCGGACGGCGGGCTCGTCTGGGATGATCCCGGCCGCGGCTACCGGTTGGACGACGTCCGCCCCGGCACTCCGGCGGCCCGGGCCGGTCTCCGTCGAGGAGACCGCCTCCTCCGCATCGACGGCGCCGCCCCGGACACGCTGGACGCGGTGCGCGACGCGCTTTCCGCCGATCGCGACGCACCGGTTCTCCTCGAACTCGAACGCGGCACGCGCCGCACGGCGATCCTGCTTCCCTGAGCACGGCTCGTGGATGAACTGACGTCTCTCGGTCTGATCCTGCTGCTGGCCCTGCTTGCCGGCCACCTGGTGAAGTTCGTCCGGGTCCCGGAGGTAACCGGCTACATCATCGCCGGCATTGTCCTGGGTCCGTCGGTTCTCGGCTGGGTCTCCGCCGAGAACCTGATTGCTCTCGAGATCCTGAGCGAGGTGGCGCTCGGCCTGATCCTTTTCTCGATCGGTTCGGTATTCGAGTTCTCCCGGTTCCTTCGTATCGGGCGCCAGGTCCTCATCCTGACGCTGATCGAATCGGTGCTGGCCTCGGTCATCGTCACGTTCGGGGCGCTGATCGTCGGCCAGCCCTGGCAGGTGGCGTTCCTCCTTGGCGCCATCGCCATCGCCACGGCCCCGGCGTCGACGCTGATGGTGATCCGGGAATGCGACAGCGCCGGTCCCCTGACCGAGAATCTCCTCGGCATCATCGCCGTCAACAACCTCTTCTGCATCGTGGCGTTCAGCATCGTGGGGTCGATGATCGACCTCGGCGCGGGGTTCGGTCCGGGCGGTATTCTCGATGGTTTCTACCGGGCGATCTTCCCGTTGTTCTGGCAGATAGTCGGTTCCGCGGCGCTCGGCTATCTGGTGGGCCTGATGCTCGCCGGTTGGGCGACACAGGTGCGAGAGACCGGCGAGCTGCTGATCCTTCTGGCCGGGTCCATCCTGCTCTGCGTCGGCGTCGCGAGTCTGCTCGACATGTCGCCGCTGGTGGCGAGCCTGGCCGTCGGCGCGACGATGGCGAACCTCTCGGCCCGGAGCGGCAGCCTCTTCTCCACGCTTTCCGGCACCGATCCGCCTTTCTACGCGATCTTCTTCGTCATCGCGGGGGCCGACCTCGACCTGTCGCTCCTGGCCTCGATGGGAATCATCGGCGTCGTCTACGTCGTGGGGCGCGCCGCCGGCAAGTTCGCCGGTGCAGTCATCGGGTCGCGGTGGCTTGGGCTGGAACGCGCGGTTCAGCAATTCCTGGGCTTCGCCCTGCTGGCGCAGGCCGGACTGGCGGTCGGCTTGACACTGGCGGTCGGCCAGCGTTTCGAGGACTATGCGCCCGTAGTCTCGACCGTCGTCCTTGCCGGTGTCGCCTTCTACGAAATGATCGGGCCCATCAGCACGCGATTCGCCCTGGTTCAAGCCGGCGAGTCGGGTCAACTGCAGCCGTCGCCGGCTCCCGCGGACGCCCCGAAACTCTATTAATTGAATTGGTGTCCATATTTAATATGGAGCGCCGCCAGTCCGGAAAGGTGTTAAACCTTAGGCGCCTATATTTAATAGTTGTTTCTGGAGTCAAAAGTTCTTGCAGGAGCGCTTGCAGAAATTAAAAAATATGGGCTATTTTTTAAACTACCCTCGTGACCATTCAACTCTTTTGAAGTCACGACGGGCCAAGTGAATGCACCGGGGCGAGACGGGGCGCTTTGCGCTCACCACGACTGCCGGCGAACTGGTTCGCGCGTTCACTCCGGCGCCGCTCCCGCCGAACCCGCCCCTGGCCCTCGGCGGCGACCTTCAGCAACTGCTGGAGGCCGCAACGCTCGCGGTCGGTCGGCTCGACAGCGTCTTGACGCTGCTTCCGGACAAGACGACCTTCCTGTACAGCTACGTCCGCAAGGAAGCCGTGCTCTCGTCGCAGATCGAAGGGACGCAGTCGTCGCTCTCCGACCTGCTCCGGTATGAACTGGACGACGCGCCGGGTGCCCCGCCGTTCGATGACGTAGTCGAGGTTTCCACCTACGTGTCCGCCCTCGAACACGGGCTGACCCGGTTGCGCGACGGTTTCCCGCTGTCGAACCGGCTGCTTCGCGAGATGCACGGCGTTCTGCTGTCGCGCGGACACGGCGCCACGATGACACCCGGTGAGTTCCGGCGGTCCCAGAACTGGATCGGAGGGACGCGACCCGGCAACGCCGCCTATGTCCCGCCTCCGCACACTGACGTGCCGGACTGCATGGCCTCGCTGGAGCAGTTCCTGCACGCCCGGGACGACGGCATCCCGGCGCTCGTCAGAGCCGGCCTGGCCCACGTGCAGTTCGAGACCATCCATCCTTTTCTGGACGGCAATGGCCGGCTGGGCCGGCTGCTCATCACCCTGCTGCTGTGCGACGCTGGCGTCCTGCGCGATCCTCTCCTCTATCTGAGCCTCTACTTCAAGGAACATCGCGCGACGTACTACGATCTCCTCAATGACGTGCGACGCACCGGCGACTGGGAGACTTGGCTCACCTTCTTCCTCGAAGGCGTTCGGGTTACCGCCACCGGCGCCGTCGAGACGTGTCAACGGCTCCGGGAGCTGTTCGGCGGGGATCGCCAGCGGATCGAACAGGGCGGTCGCGCCGGTTCTGCCACCCGCCTTCATGAGGCCTTGACCGCCCGACCGATCCTGTCTCTGGCCGCTGTCATGGAACAGACCGGCCTGTCGTATCCGACCGTCGCATCCGCCGCCGACGCTCTCAAGGATCTGGAGATCGCCGGATCGTTCAAGAGCCGGGGCCGCCGGTTCTTCGTCTATGACCGCTATCTCGCGATCCTGAACGAAGGCGCCGAGTCGTAACGCGGCGCGCGGGCGGCGGGAGACCCGGGGACGGGAGTACCGGAGCTACGCCCGCGGCTGCACGATCTCGATCCGGACGTCGTCCGGGCCCACCACAAAGGAGATCAGCATGTCCTCTCCCAACGGATTGGTAAAGGGACGCGGCTCGATGGTGAACTCGACTCCCTTGCGGCGGATCTCCTCCGCCGCGGCGCGGAGGTCGGGGAACTGCCAGCCGAGGTGATCGAAGGCGCGGCCCTCGGTCGGGGCCAGTTCGCCCTCGTGGGGTGAGATGAGCAGCCAGACGGTGCCATAGCGAAGGCCCGCGATCCGGCCCTTCAGGCTGTCGCGCTCGCCACCGAAGAGGTTCTCGTACCAGTCGTAGGCGGCGTCGCGGTCATTGGAGCGGAGGTGCAGGTGGTGGAAGCCGAGCCACTCGTGATCCTCGACCACCTCGATCTTCGTTCCCCACGGGTCCTCGATGAACGCCAGCTTGAAAAGGCCGTCCACCTCCCGGATCGGTTCCAGGATCTTGATGCCGGCCGCCTCGAACGACTCCATCTTCGACTCGAGGTCGCGGAACGAGAAGCCGATGTGATCGACCCCGCTCCCGACGCTCGGGCCGGTCGGCTCGCGCTCGAAGAAGATGATCAGCACATCGTCGCCGGCTGCGCACGCGTTGTGTCGGCCGTAGTCGGTGCAGCCCATGTGGGTCATGTACCAGTCCTTCGCTTCGGCCGCGGACGTGGCGACGAGATGAATGTGGTGATAGTCGGCGGCGGCCGCCGGGGCGGGCGCGGCCCCTACTATGGCGATCAGGGCGATTACGGCGAGCACGGTGCGCATGGTTGCTTCCTTTCCAACGGTCACGCGGGGTTTCACCACGGGCTGCTGGCGATTCCCGGCGCCAATGGGATCACGCCACTATACCCGCGATTCGCCAGGCGGCGAGACCGAGGGCGAGGCCGAGCAGCGTATCGAGGAGGTAGTGATAGCGGCCGAGGACGGTCGCGACGGTGATGCTGGCCGCGATGAAGATGAACGCCGCGCCCGCAACTGCATGGCCGGTCGACGCGACAGCGAGGGCGGCGGCCGTGGCGGAGGCGGCGTGGCCGCTCGGGAACGTGTTCCACTGCACGCTCATGCGCTGGAGAACGGCGGCGTTGAGGCGCCGAAGGCGGTGATGCGGCGCGTATAGCGGACGGTCGGTGGCGAGCGCGCGCGGCGGACGTGTCTGAATCCAGGGGAGCATGCCGTAGCAGGCGAACGATGCCGCGAGCAGCGCCGTCCAGAACTCGTCGGCCCGCCCCCGTTGGCCCAGCACGACGAGCGCGGCGAACGCGCCGGGGACGAAGGGATAGGCGAGCAGATAGGCGAGCTCGAACCAGGAAGCGACGGCGGCCGGCGCGCGGGCGAGAAGCGCGCGGAGACGCGTCCGGTCGAACGCGGCGGCGTCGATGGCGAGCAACCATCGTTCGACGCCGGTCATCGGCGCGCGGAAGAAGAGGCCGCACAGCCAGTAGCCCTCCATCAGGTAGAGGCCGGGAATCCACTCTCGGATGATCAGGAGGGCGGGTGAGGGACGGAGCTGCGCCAGCAGGATTGGCGCCGCGATGCAGAGGATGCCGACGAGCAGGATGCGCCGCCGGACAGGTGACGGGAGGGGGCGGAGGAGGCAGAGAACGACCAGGTACGCGAAGAACCCGATGACGATCCACTCGGCGGTCCAGAGCGCCGGGAGCGTCGCGGCCATGATTCCATTGTCGCGCCTTCCGCGGCGCGGCGCGACCCCGCGGTCAGTCCACGTGCGTGGCGGCGCGATCCTCGCTCAGGACGCTGCGGCAGTAGGGCCAGAGCCAGGCGACCGCGACAAGCCGGCCGGCAAGGATGGCGACCGACGCCGCGACCGCGCCGACGAGGTCGAACTGGTGGATGGTCAACGCGAGGACGCCGCCGACCGCGACGACTTCGGCGATGGTCGCAGTCGTGATCGGCCGGGTGCGGTGGGCGTGTACCAGGACTGCCCGCTGGGTGTGCATCGTGACCGAGAGGATGGGAAACGGCGCCATGAGCCGCGTCGGCAGGAGCGAGAATGCGGTCAGGGTCATGCTCAGTCCCGAGATGGTGTTGAACCAGACGTCGGCGAGCGGCGTGAACGCAATCGCCGACAGGCCGGCGCATGCCAGTACGGCCAGACCGGCGGCGAAGTTGCGGAGGGGAACGAAATGCTCGCGCTGGCGGCCGAGCAGGGCGATCGCCACCTCCAGGAAGGAGAGCCCCATCGCCCGGAAGATGAAGGTGAGGCCGTGGACCACCGGCAGAACGGCGAGCGATTCCAGCGGGAAGCGGGCCTGGCCCATGAAAAAGGTGACGATTGGCTGAACGGAGAGCGCCAGCAGCGTCGTCAGCGCGAGTGGCGTATAGAAGCGCGTGATGGCGGGCATCGACAGTTCCGTCATCCGCTCTGCCGCGCGCGGCCGGTTGAGCAGCTCCGGAACCAGGCGATGCGTCATCACGCGACTCGCGACCGCCTCGATCATGACGGCGACGGACAGCGCAAGCGCTCCGACGTAGGCGCCGGGCAGCGACGTGTAACGGAACGCCGCGAACCCCGTGGCCGACATCGCCGCGAGGCGGATCAGCGTGCCGTACGCGACGCGCCGGGTCTGGTGGTTGCTGATCAACAGCCCTTGCCGAAAACGCCGGTACGCGATCGCGGCGGGCCACGGCAGCAGAATCAGCAACCCGCCGTGGGTCAGGCGTGTGACGTCGTCCGGCAGTGCCAGCCCGCGCGCTATCAGGTCGAATACCGGCGGCAGCAGGACGACGATCTGAAACGCCGTCACGATCGCGGTCAGCCAGATCGCAAAGCGTCGAAGCGCACGGTAGCTGGGCCCGTCCTCGACGAGCGCGGTGGAGGCGCTCATCAACATGATGACGGGCGACTCGATGATGATGGCAAAGGCGAAGGCGACGCCGAACGCCGCCAGGTTCGGCGTCGGATCGGGCAGACGCGCGATGACCGCGGCAAGGTACGGCCCCTCGGCGGCCATCATCAGCCAGGTCCCGGCGAGCGGCAGCCAGAAGAAGAAGATCGACCGGTAGGCGAGCGACGGTGGGTTCATGCGGGCAGGATCCGGCCACGCGCCGGCCGGACATCCAGGCCCGTACTCCGGGGCATTCGCAAACCGATCTCATTTAGCTCTTGACTCCGACCGATCTGGTCGGATATCTTCCCCCGGCCAATTGAGATTTCGTCTCTGTTGGGCACGGCCGCAGAAGCGCTGCTCCCTGAATCGAACGGTTTCGAACCGGGGAGCGGAAAGAAGGTGACCCGTCCGGTGCGGCAACACCGGACGGATCGGCTCAACGCTGGGACGCGGCTCCAGGCAAACGGCGTTGCTCGGCGTCCGCCACGTACAAGCCGCTCCATTCTAGGGGCGTGCCGGGCGCTGCGCAACCATTCGCGAATGGAGGTTGCGCGGTGAATGTAACTGTGGAACGGAAGCATAAGGTGGTGATCGCGCTCGTGGCGTTGGCGGTCCTGGCAGGCGCCGGCGTGACGTTCGCGCAGACGGGGGGCCCAGAAGAGGCCGAATCAGCCGAGGAGGGTGAGGCCGAGACCGAGGTCGAAGCGGAACAGCAGGCCGACGTACAGGAACTCGAGCGCCGGATCGAGTTGTTGGCCGAGGAGGTGGAACGGCTGCGGAGCGGCGAGCCGGATCGTGAAGTGACGATTGATCGGGCGCGCGCGCTAGGGCTGGCGCCCTCTGCCGCCGCGGCCTACGCGCAGGATGCGGGCGTGTCGATCGCTGGCTATGGCGAGGCGCTGTACGAGAACTACGCGTCCGACAAGACGTCGCAGTTCGACTACCTGCGCGCCATCATGTACTTCGGCTACCGCTTCAACGACAAGTTTCTCTTCAACTCCGAGATCGAGGTGGAGCACGCGAAGGAGATCTTCGTGGAGTTCGCCTACGTCGACTATCTCGCGACCGAAAACTTCGGACTGCGCGCCGGCATGCTGCTGATCCCGATGGGGCTGGTGAACGAGTTCCACGAGCCGACCGTCTTCATCGGGGCCGAGCGGCCGGTGACCGAGAAGAGCATCATCCCGAGCACGTGGCGGGAGAACGGCGGCGGCTTTTACTTCGCCCACGAGCTGGTCTCAGCTCGCGCTTACGTGGTCAACGGATTCAACGGCTCCGCCTTCTCGTCGAGCGGCGTCCGCGGCGGCCGGCAGAAGGGCGGCAAGGCGAAGGCCGACAACATGGCGTTCACCGGGCGGCTCGACATCACGCCGACACCGGGCGTGTTCTTCGGAGCAAGCTTCTACAACGGCGGGTCGGGACAGGGCGACATCGCGATCGACGACGTCATCTACCCGGTCACCACCAGCATCTTCGACTTGCATGGACAGGCGCAGGTGCGCGGGCTCGACATCCGTGCCCTCTATGCGCAGGCGAGTCTCGACGACACCGCCGAGTTGAACCACGTGCTCGGCCTGACGGGCAACAACGGTGTCGGCGAGTCCATGAAGGGTGGCTACGTGCAGCTCGGCTACGACCTCCTGTCGCAGGTGCCGGAGGCGGGAGGCGTGGGGCTTACGCCGTATGTCCGCTACGAGAAAGTGGACACCCAGGCGGCGGTGGCCGCCGGCTTCACGCGCAATCCTTCGAAGAACAACACCTACACGACCCTCGGCGTCGAGCTGAAGCCGGTGCCGGGAATCGTCCTGAAGGTCGATCACATGTGGGTGAACAACACGGTCGACAGCGGCGTGAACCAGTTCAACGTCAATGTCGGCTACGCATTCTGACAGGCAGGGGCCATGACGCGACTGGTGGGCAGAGGATGGACGACGTGGCGCCGCGCGGCGATCGCAGCCGTGACGATGTCCATCCTCGCCGCCGGCGCGGCGTCGGCGCAGTCCGGTGTCGTGTCGCGCGAGGAGGCGCTCTCGGAGGTTTTCCCGGGCGCGGCGATCGACGCCGACCGGGTCTATCTGACCGACGCGCAGGCGGACCGGATCGCCGATCTCGCCCGCGGCGACCTGGTGACGAAGATCATCGCCCGCTACGTCGCGACGGAGGGCGGGGCGGTTGTGGGCCGCGCCTACGTCGATACGCACGTGGTCCGTACGAAGCGGGCGAGCCTGCTCATTTCACTCGAGGCGGACGGCCGGGTTCGGCGCATCGACGTCACCGCGTTTCTCGAGCCGCCGGAGTACATCCCCTCTGAGCGATGGAGGAACCAGTACCTGGAGAAGCCGCTGGACGACGACCTGGCGATTCAGCGCGCGATCCGTCCCATCGCCGGGGCCACGCTGACGACGCGCTCGGTGAACGAGGCGGTTCGCCGCATCCTCGCCCTCGACCGGGTACTCCAGGCCGGCTCGGGCGCTGGCAGCGGAGAGGCGGCGCCGTGACCTGGTGGGAGCGCTGGTCCTTCAACACGCTGCACGTAACCGTCGCCGCGACCGGCATCGTCTACTTCTGGATGAAGTACCTGTTGGCAACCGACGATCCGTTCGCGATCGTCAACCATCCGTGGGAACCGGCGATGCTGACCGCGCATGTGATCGCGGCCCCGTTCTTCATCGCGTTCTTCGGGATGGTGTTCCGGTCGCACACGTTCCGAAAGCTCTACTCGCCCGACCCCGCTAACCGCTGGACCGGCTGGACGTCGCTCGTCAGTTTCTCCATCATGGCGTTCTCCGGGTACCTGATTCAGGTGGTGACGTCGGCCTTGCTGCTCAGCGTTGCCGTCTGGACGCACGTCGCGGCGAGCGTCGTTTTCCTGCTGGGCTACACGAGCCATTGGCTGAACGGCTGGCGCATCAACCGGCTCCCGTCCGGCACGCACGGCGTTGGCGCTCCCGCACGGGTTTCGACATGACCCGGCGCGCCGCGCGGCGCGCCGCGTACGGATTGCTGGCCGGCTTCCTGCTCGGCGCGGGCGGCGCGCCGGGAACCACCACTCTCGCTCCCGTGCCGGTGGAGCGGTCCGTTTATCTGATGGGAACCATCGCGACCCTCGCGGCCGATGCGGCGGATCGCGCGGCGGGGCTGCGGCAGCTCGAACGGATGGTGCGTGTCGTGGAGGCGGCCGAGGCGGAGTTGAGCACCTGGCGCGATGACAGCGTGCTTGGACGGCTGAACCGGCAACCGGTGGGCGAAGCGATGTCCGCGCCGGTTGCGGTCTGCGATCTGCTCGAGCGCGTGGAGAGCTGGCACGACGCAACTGGCGGTGCGTTCGACCCGGCGATTGGATCGCTGATCGAGGCCTGGAATCTGCGCGGCGAGGGTCGTCAGCCGGATGACGCCGCGCTGCAGGCGGCCCGCCGGAACGCAGGCTGGGAACATCTGACGGTCGGGCTCGGCGGCGCGGCGGAATGTGCGATCACGCGCACGGCCGACGTGACACTGGATGCGGGCGCGTTCGGCAAGGGTGAGGCGATCGACCGGGTGCGCCGCGCGGAGGGCGCCGAAGCCGACGCGTGGATGATCGACTTCGGCGGGCAGGTGGCCGTGGCGGGCGGGAGCTGGCCGGTCGCGATTGCCCATCCGGTCAAACGGAACGAGGCCGCGCTCGAAATCACGTTGTCGGAGGGATCGCTCGCCACGAGCGGCGGCTCCGAGAGCGACCTGACGTTGCCGGACGGCACGCGCATCGGTCACATCCTTGACCCACGCACCGGGCGTCCCGCGCCGGCGCGCCAACCGTTCAGCGTCAGCGTGTGGCACGAGCGCGCACTCGACGCCGATATCCTCTCGACTGCCCTCTACGTCATGGGTCCGGAGGAAGGCATCGCCTGGGCGGAGGCGCGGGGGATCGCCGCCTGCTTTCTCATAGCCGACGAGGTGGACGAGGTCGACGTCCGCGCGACGTCCGCCTTCGAAGCGCGTTTCTGACGGGCCGGGCGGCTACTACCGGAACCGGCGACGTCTAGCCGATGAAGCGAAGGGCGGCGCCGATGGCGGCCATCGCGCCGACGAGGCGCCATGTAAGCCGGGTCTCCAGTGCGGCCACTTCCGCACGCAGTACGGCAAGCTCTGCGGTAACGTCCGCGCGCGTCGCGGCCAGGTCTGCCTTGGTTGCCGCGTCGCCGCTACCGCGTTCGGCCGCGGCGGCGATCCCGGCCGTGATGGCGTCCACCTGAGCGGGCGTAAGCTTGGTGGCGCTCAACGAACGAGCAATTGCGTGGGTATCAAGCATGTTGGGGTCCCTCCGTTAATCGGCAGACCCTCCAACGCTCGCTACGGAAGCCCGGCTGGAAAGGCAGGTGATTCGCATTGGCGAACACCTGGTTGCGGACTGAAGTTTTCTTGCCCACTGAAGTCAACTATACAGGTCGCGGGTGTCGCACAATGGCGGCTAGGCATGACTCGTCGCCTGGGCCCGGGCGGGCGAATGAGCCCGGTCAGAGTTCACGCGTACAGCGTCTGGACAAGCCGCCGCGCGTGATCGAAGCCGGCGGCGTCATCGCCGTATTCCCCCCGGTACTCCGCGGGGACCAGGCTTGCTAGAACGAGACCGACAACGTCCATGGCCAGTTGCCGGTCCTCGCCGGCCCGCTCCATCAGGGTGGTGGCGAGGACGGGGCGCCCCGCCCGCACCACGGTCTCGGTCGGATGCAGTTTCTCGGCGCCGACCGGGAACAGCGTCTCGGTGCCGGCAATGCCCATCGGCAGCACCCACGTCCCCGGAACCTCCACCAGGTAGCGTGTCGCTCCCGCGAGCATCCTGCGCAGGCCGCGGTCGCGGCTTCGCGTCCCTTCACCAAAGACCAGTAGCGCCTCGCCCTGACGAAGCCGCTCCTGGGCGATCTCGATGGACTGGCGCGCGGCGCGGGCCACGTCCCGCGGGGACATGACCGCGTCTTCCGTTGACAGTCCGCTGCTCTGAGGCGTCTTGACGGTGCCGAAACACAGGCTGGAAAAACGCCGTTTGAGACTCGAGTAGACCTTCGGTCCGGCAATGACCGTCAGACGGTCGGCCAGCGCGACGGCGCCTGCGCGCCTCATGAGCACGTCCAGCAGATTGGCGTCGGCGTAGGACAGGTGATTGGCGAAGATGACGACGGGCTCGCCGGCGACCCTCAGCAGGTGCCGGGGACCCACGATCCGCGAACCCTTGTTGAGGACCCGCTCGGCGAGCAGCTCGTGAATTCGGCCGGCCAGCGGATCCCGCGGGTAGTAGCTCCAGTCGGAACCGACGCTTGCGAGTCGCCGGTTGAGCGCATAGAGGGCATCGGGGCCGGCCCCGTCGACCTCGCGATTCAACAGTCGGCGAATGTCTTTGACGCTCCCGGCGTCGAACTCCGGGAGGGATTTGATGACCGTGTCGATCAGCCGGTCACGGCTGACGAGAGGATCGCCTTCGGGGGACTGCACGACGGTTCTCGGTTCGGACCGCCGCTCAGGGGCGGTCACCCGCGGAATGTCTGTCGGCCGCGGCGACGTCTGCGTCGGGCGCCGCTCCTGCGCCGGCCGCCGCTGCTGCGCCGGGCGCCGATTGCGGCAGCCGCGCGATGCCGATCTGCGCGAAGCCGTAGAAGGCCGCAACGAACGGGTTGATCAGGTTGAAGAAAACGAACGGGGCATAGGTAAGCGTGGAGACGCCGAGCGTCTGCGCCATGAACGCGCCGCAGGTGTTCCAGGGGATCAGGACCGAGGTGAGGGTTCCGGAGTCCTCAAGCGTGCGCGACAGGTTCTTGGGATCGAGACGGCGACGCTCGTACTCGCTCTTGAACATGCGTCCCGGCAGGACGATCGCGATGTACTGATCCGACGCCAGAACGTTGATGCTGAACGAGGTGGCGAGCGTGGCGCTGATGAGCGACCCGGTGCTCCGGACCGAGCGGAGGATCCGGCCGGCGAGAGTCCGCAGAATGCCGGTCGCCTCCAGTACCGCGCCGTACATCATGGCGGTCATGATCAACCAGACGGTGGTGAGCATGCTCGCCATTCCACCCCGCGACAGCAGGTCGTCGAGCACGGGATTGCCGGAGTCGAGCGCGTAACCCCCGTAGAGCGCCTGCCAGACCCCCTTGACCAGGGCCACCGGCCGGGGCAGCTCAGGTTCGCCAACGTAGCGGAGTACGGCTTCCGGCTGGAACAGCACGGCGAACAGTCCGCCCGTGAGCGCGCCGATCAGCAGGGCCGGGAAGGCCGGCATCTTGCGGATCACCAGCACCAGGACCAAGCCCACCGGTATCAGGAGGTGCGGACCGATGATGAACGCCGAGTCGAGCGCGGCGAGGACGGCTCCTACATCACCCGTCCCCTCCGGCGTGCCGGCGACCGCTCCCGCGACGGCAAACAGCACAACTGCTATGGCGAAGCTGGGCGTCGTCGTCCAGACCATGTGGCGGATGTGCGTGAAGAGCTCCGTCCCGGAGACGGCGGGCGCCAGGTTCGTCGTGTCCGATAGCGGCGACATCTTGTCGCCGAAGTACGCGCCCGAGATGATCGCGCCGGCCGCCAGGCCGAGGTTGAGGTTGTACGCCGCGGCGATGCCGACGAGGGCAATGCCGACCGTGCCGGCGGTTGTCCACGAGCTGCCGGTGGCGAGCGCCACCGCCGCGCAGACAACGCAGGCGGCGGCGTAGAAAACCGAGGGCGCCAGAATCGACAGCCCGTAGTAGATCATCGTCGGCACGACGCCGGCGAGGATCCAGGTGCCGATTACCGATCCCACCGTCAGCAGGATCAGGATCGCTCCCATCGAGGTGGAAACGCCCTGGCTGATCGCCCGTTCCAGGTCCTTCCAACGTTGACCGCCCACCAGGCCGACGACTGCCGCGACCGCGGCGCCGAGCACGAGCGCAATCTGGTTCGGCCCGGACGATGAATCGTCCCCGAACAGGTAGACGGAAGCGCCAAGCAGCGCGATGAGCAGAACGACCGGGACGAGCGCCAGATGCAGGGGTACGTCGGGGCGCTCCCCGGCAGGGTAGTCAGGCATGGAGACAGGTAGTTGCGCCGATCTGGATGGTGCTACCGCAGGTGTGATAAAACACTACCTGCTTCAGCCCATCACCATTGTTCATTTCTTCGTCGGCGTGTCAGACGCCCCCACCCGACCGGATTGTGAACACCACCAGGAACCTCAGGGCACAGCGGAATAGTCCGACGAGCCGCTACGCGCCCAGGGGGGCGGCCCGCGCGGTTCGTTCTCCTCATCTTGTCTGGACCTCGGGCGAAATGCGTCGACTCACGAACCTCGCGCGGCAAGCGGCGCCAAGCGACCTGCCGGTCCTGATCACCGGGGAGACCGGCACCGGCAAGGAAGTGCTGGCGCGCTTCATACACAACCACTCCGGGCGCCCGCGCGAGCTCTTCGCTCCGTACAACTGCACCAGCATGCCGGCCGACCTGGTCGATGCACAGCTCTTCGGCCACCGCCGCGGCGCGTTCACGGGCGCGCACGAACATGCGCTCGGGGTGGTACGGAGCGTCGACGGCGGCACACTGCTGCTCGACGAGATCGGCGACATCGACCCGCGCGTGCAACCGAAACTTCTCCGCCTGATCGAGAGCCGCGAGGTGCATCCGGTAGGAGAGTCCCGCCCGTCCATCGTCGATGTCCGCATTCTAGTCACTACCAACGCCGATTTGGCGCAGAGGGTAAAGGAGCAGCGGTTCCGGAAGGACCTGTTCTACCGCCTGAACATCGTCCACATCCACCTTCCGCCGCTGCGCGAGCGGCGGCGTGACGTCCCGCCGCTCGTCCGGTACTTTCTCCACCTGTTCGCGACACACTACGGCAGGCAGCGCCTTCAGATGTCCGGCGATGCCATGGAGGCCCTCATGCAGTACCCGTGGCCGGGCAACGTGCGCCAACTGGTGAACGAGATGCATCGCCTTGTGGTGCTTGCCCCCGGGGGAACGCGCATAACGACGCAACGCCTTCCCTTTCTCGAGCACGGCGATAGCACGCCGGAGCCGCCGGACGTGTCGCGCGAGACGGTAACGCTCTCGACGGATCAGCCGTTGGCAACGGCTCTGGAAGAAGTGGAACGCGCCTTGATCGTCCGGGCGCTCGATTCCGTCGACGGGCGCGTGACCGCCGCGGCCAACCGACTGGGAATCTCGCTGAAGACGCTGCGTGCAAAGCGGCGGCGGTTGAAGATCGAACCGGTGCCGTGATACTCCCCTCTTCCGATTCGTTAAGATCGGTTCAGACAAGAGTGGAGGACTACTGATGCGTCGAGAACTTACCATGACAACCCTGGCGTTGATCACCGCGGGATTCCTCGCCGCGTGCGGCGGACCGGCCGAGGAGCCGGCGCCCGCACCTGAACCGTCGGCCGACGCGCCACCGGTTTTCGACGAGGCGGGGACCGTAGATGGTCTCGAAGGCCTGGTCGCAGCCGGCGCGGTCGTCGAGAAAGTGAGCGAGGGCTTTCAGTTCACTGAGGGGCCGGTCTGGATTGGAGGCGCCGAGGACGGCTCCCTCCTCTTCAGCGACATCCCCGCCGACCGCGTCTACGAGTGGTCCGAGCGGGAGGGCTCCAGCGTCTTCCTGGATCCTGTCTTCCTGCCCGAGCTCGAGACGAATGGCCAGGGGGGATCGAACGGACTGACCGTCGACAGCGAAGGCCGCGTCGTCCTCTGTGAGCACGGCAACCGCCGCGTCGCGCGGATCGAGGCCGACGGCACGCGCATCACGCTGGCGGACCGGTACGACGGCATGCGGCTCAACAGCCCGAACGACATCGTCTACCACTCGAGCGGCGCCGCGTTCTTTACCGATCCGCCGTACGGTCTCGCCAGTCCGGAGGCGGCCGAGCTCGACTGGAACGGCATCTACCGCCTTGACACGGACGGGACGGTGACGCTGCTGGCCGACGGGCAGACGCGGCCGAACGGCATTGGATTGTCGCCCGATGAACAGACGCTCTACGTGGCCAATTCGGATCAGGAAGCGCGCATCTGGATGGCGTACCCCGTGAATGAAGACCTGACGGTCGGCGAGGGAAGCGTTCTGCTGGACCTCACCGACAGCGAAGATGCAGGCGTCCCGGACGGCTTTGCGGTGGACACGATGGGCAACCTGTGGGCAAGCGGCCCGGGCGGCATCGCCGTGATCAGTCCGGAAGGCGAACTTCTCGGGACCGTCCGCCCCGACGAGCAGCCGGCAAACGCAGCCTTCGGCAACGACGGCCGCACCCTCTACATGACGGCGCGGACCGGTCTCTACCGGGTCCGGACGGAAGTGACCGGATTGATGCCGGGCCGGTAAGCCGCGCCCGGCGTGGCGATGCTCAGACCAGTTGCGGCTACGCTCGCAATCACGCTGTCGCTCCTGGCGTCGGCGGCGCGGACGCACGCTCAGGAAGGCGTGATGACGCGCGCGGAAGCGCTCGAGCTCGCCTATCCCGGCTCGGTGGTGACGCGGGATCGCGTGATCCTGGAGCCGGAGCAGATGTCCGCGGTCGCCGCCATCGCGCGGGTCGGCATGCACGGGCGGATCTTTCCGCGCTACATCGCGCGCGATGGCGACGACGTGGTGGGGCGGGCCTACATCGACACGCACACGGCGAAGACCGAACGGCAGAGCCTGCTCATCTCGCTGGATACGGAGGGCCGGATCAAGCGCGTCGACGTCACCGTCTTCTTCGAGCCGGCCCAGTACATGGCGCCATCCGACTTCCTCCGCCAGTTCGACGACCAGGTCCTTCACGACTCTCTGCGGATCCGCGCCGGCATCCGGCCCATTGCCGGCTCTTCCTTCACCGGCCGGGCGATCAGCGACGCGGTGCGGCGCGTACTCGCCCTCGATCAGGTGCTCGAAGGCTACGGCGAGGCGACCCAGTAGAGCGGACGCACCCAGCCGCCCGCCGGGATCGGGCGGCAGCGTCGACGCACCCTACGGAACGAGCTCGCCCGTCATCGCTTCCCCGGCGCCGGTCAGGCGCACGCGGATCCGCTCGTTGCCGGGAAGCGGATCGGAAAGGTGGACGCGAAGGTAATTGTCGGTCAGGACGGTCGTGCCGCCGCCCGTCCCGTCCGCGGCGCCGGCCAGCGTCAGGCCGTCGCGAACCGCCCCCACCTGCGACGCGCGAAACCGCGCCGACAGCGCCGCGCCGACGTCGCGCAGCGCGCGTGCCCGCTCGCGGATTACCGGGCCCGGCACCTTGTCCCGCATGCCGGTTGCCTCGGTGCCCGGCCGGTCCGAGTACGGAAACACATGGAGGTAGGTGATCGGACTCTCGGCGACGTAGCGGAGCGTCCTGTCGGAATCGGCGTCGGTCTCGCCCGGAAAGCCGACCACCAGATCGCTCCCGATCGCGGCATCCGGCCGGCGCGCGCGGACGTCGTCCACGACGCGGCGGTAGGCGCCCAGCGTGTACGGCCGGCGCATCCGCCGCAGCGTTGCGTCGCTCGCATGCTGCAGTGGCAGATGCAGGTGGGGCGCGAACCGCCGGCTGCCGGTCACCAGCTCGACCACCTCCGGCGTGCAGTCCATCGGCTCCAGCGAGCTGATCCGGACGAGCAGATCGGACGCGTGTGCGTCGAGGGCCCGCAGCAACGCGGCGAGTGACGACGGCGGATCGAGGTCGCGGCCGTACGAGCCGAGGTGCACGCCTGTCAACTGCAGTTCGCGATAGCCCGCTTCCACCGCCCGGTCCACCTCGTCGAGAACCCTGGCAAGCGGCACGCTCCGCCCCCCGCCCCGGGTCGACGGAATGATGCAGTAGGCGCACTTCTCGTCGCATCCCGTCTGCACCCGCAGCGTCCAGGCGGTCCGGCCATGCTCTCCCGGCGGGATGAGGGCGCCGCATGCCCCATCGCCGCCGCCGAACCGGACCGCCGTCGTGGGAGCGGCAGCCTCCAGGATCCGCTCCGCCAGCGCTTCCTTCTCCGCGTTCGGCACCACCGCGACGACGCCCGGCAGCGCCGCCACCGCCTCAGCGTCGCGCGAGGCGTAGCAGCCGGTGGCGATCACTCGGGCTCGCGGGTTCACCCGCGCGATCCGCCGGATCGCCTGCCGCGTCCCCTGATCGGCGTTGGCGGTCACCGTGCAACTGTTGACGACCACCAGGTCGGCGTGTTCCACCGGCGCGCGGCTCGCACCCGCTGCACGCAGCCGGCTCTCCAGCCCGAACGAGTCGGCCTGGTTCACCCGACACCCGAACGTAATGATCGCGAACGTCACGGCTCGCGATCATACAGCCGGCGGGAGCCTGCTACTCCTCCCAGAACCCGTGCTGGCGCGCGCGACGGAATGAAGCTTGCAGCATCGCGGGTAGGGATACTGGGGCGCCTCCAGCGGTTTACAGGTGTATAGTCGAACTTCAAGGTGAGGAAGAAGAATCACCCGCACCGCTGGGCGGACTACCGTCGCGTGCGCTGGGGGGTCTACCGATTATCGGAGGGGACCTCAACATGCTTGACACCCATGCGATTGCCCGTTCATTGAGCGCCACCCAGTTGACGTCGGCGCAGGTGGACGCCATCACTGCCGGTATTGCCGCCGCGGCCGGCTGCCACAACGGCGACATGGCCACCAAGGCGGACTTGGCCGCACTGGAAGCGAGATTGACGTGGCGCCTGGTCGGCGCGATGGCCGCCATCGGCGCCGTCCTTCGCTTCATCGGCTAGACGCTGGAAGCTACGGCAGCAGCGCCGCGGCGCGCTGACCAGCGCTGGGCCGCGTCCCGCCCACAATCAGTTGTCCGCACGCCGCGCGGATGTCGCGGCCGCGACTCTTGCGGACCGAGACGGTGACGCCCCGCCCGGCGAGCGTGCGCGCGAAGCGGTCGACCTCGGCGTCGGTCGGCCGGCGGTACGGAATGCCGGGCGCCTCGTTCAGCGGAATCACGTTCACTTTCGAGCGGATTCCATGCAGCAGCCGGCCCAGCCGCCGGGCGTCGGCAACGCTGTCGTTGACGCCTTGCAACAGGACGTACTCGAAGGTGATCCGATCTCGCCGCTTCGTCGGAAAGCGGCGGCACGCGGCGATGAGGTCGGCCAGGCCATAAGCCCGGTTGACCGGAACGAGACGGTCGCGCTGCGCTTCCGTCGTCGCGTGCAGCGAGACCGCCAGGTTCGGCATCAGCGGCTCGTGCGCCAGCCGCTCGAGCGCCGGCAGCACGCCGACCGTCGAGAGCGTCACGCGGCGCGGGTGGACCGCCAGGCCACAGTCCGCGGCGAGGATTCGGAGGGCCTTCATGGTGGCGTCGTAGTTGTGGAGAGGT
This sequence comes from Acidobacteriota bacterium, assembly GCA_009838525.1. Classification (NCBI taxonomy): domain Bacteria; kingdom Pseudomonadati; phylum Acidobacteriota; species Acidobacteriota bacterium. The sequence goes on along the minus strand of VXRJ01000004.1, from coordinate 17,332 downwards.
TCTCCCATCCCCATCAGCACGATGTTGAAGCGACGGCCGGCCAGGTCGAGCGCATGGGCCATCAGCCGCACCTGCGCCGCGATCTCGCCCGCCGTGAGGTTCCGCAGGAGTCCCATCCTCCCGGTCAGGCAGAAGCCGCACTGCATCGCGCAGCCCACCTGCGTCGAGACGCAGAAGGTCATCGCCGGAGTGTCCGGAATGAATACTGTCTCCACTTCCCGGCCGTCGTCGAAGCGAAGCTGGAACTTCACCGCGCCGTCGGTGGAGTCATGCCGTGCGACCACGTCGGGAGTCGGGATGGTGAAGGTGTCGTCCAGGCGAGCGCGAAGGTCGCCGGAGAGGTCGGTCATTCGGGCGAAGTCGGTGATCCCGCGGCGGTAGATCCATTGATAGATCTGCCGGGCGTGGAACCCTGGGGCGTCGAGCGCGGCGAGTGCGGACGCCAATGCCTCCGGTTCGAGTTCGGTCAAGACCGCGTGCGTCGTCATGCCATGCGGGCCGGTGGATGGCGCCAATCGTATACGCGCCATTGCCGCGCGGAAGGCTGCCATGATATGATCGACATCTCCAGAGATTTCCTTAACCATAGATTTTACAGACGTTTACGTGTCCCCAACGACTGGTCGTCCCGCTCCCGTGGCGACGGCGGCAGTAGCCCCTCCCGATCGGACCGAGCGATCGATCACGAGACGGGTCCTGCCGAGCGGACTCCGCCTCCTGATCGACCCGATGCCTGGCGTCCGCTCCGTCAGTCTGGGGGTCTGGCTGGCGCGCGGATCGCGGCACGAGGATCCCGCCCAGGGAGGCATCGCGCACTTCGTGGAGCACATGCTGTTCAAGGGGACGGCCACGCGCACGGCGGAACAGTTCGCGCAGGAGGTGGACAGCATCGGCGGCAATCTCGACGCGTACACATCGCACGAGAGCGCCGGTTACGACATCCTGACCCTGGATGAACACGTGCCGCACGCCGTCGACCTGCTGAGCGATCTCCTTTTGCATCCCGTGTTCCCGGAGCAGGAGATCGTGCGGGAGCGGAACGTCGTCCTCGAAGAGATCAATCAGGTTGAGGACACGCCGGGAGACCTCGCCTACGAACTGCTCACTGCCGGGCTCTTTCCCGGCCATCCGCTTGGCCGGTCGATTCTGGGAACCGCCGCGACGGTTTCCGCGTTCGATGGGGCCGCCCTGAATGACTACTTCGGCCGGGCCTATCGGGCGGAGAACCTGATCGTTGCCGCGGCCGGGAACGTCGACCCGGACCACCTCGGCGCGCTCGTGGGGGAGGCATTCGCTGCCGTGCCGACCGGATGCGAACCGGTGGAGGACGTGGAACCGCGGACCGGCGTCCGGCTCGACGTGCGCGACAAGGGCCTGGAGCAGGTGCAAGTCTGTCTGGGTACGCGCGGTTACCCGCAGCGGCATCCGGACCGCTACGCGCTTGCGCTCCTCATCGACATGCTGGGAGGGCCGACCAGCTCCCGCCTGTTCCAGCAGATCCGCGAGCAGCGGGGTCTTGCCTACTCGGTAGGAAGCGGCATGATCGCCTATCGTGACGCCGGCCTGGTGACCATACACGCCGGCTGCGGACAGCCTTCGGTGGGTGAGGTGGTCGATCTGATTGTTGCGGCGCTGCGCGCCTTCAAGAACACGCCTCCGCCGGAGGACGAGTTGCAGCGCGCGAAGGATCACGTAAAGAGCAACCTGTTGTTGGGTTTCGAGAGTCCAGGCGGGCGGATGGCGGAGCTCGCCCATGCGGAGATGTACTACGACCGGCACATGACGGTAACGGAGGCGCTCGCGAACTACGCGGCGGTGACCGCCGGGGATGTCCAACGCGTCGCGAACGACCTGTTCCGTAACGGCGCGCTAGGCGGCGCGCTGGTCGGTCCGGTCGCCGAGCCGATAGAGCCTTCCCGGCTCGACCTGGGTTAGGAGGCCGTGGTGGAACCCCTGCTACAGTCGAGCGGCGATGCATCCCGGCTGAACGGCGTGGAGACAAGAGGATGAGGCAGCGCCGATGATTCCCCGCTACACGCCGGCCGCGATGGGACGCCTCTGGACGGAGCAGCGTCGCTATGACACCTGGCTGAGCGTCGAGATCGCCGCCGCCGTGACAATGGCCGAGCACGGCCTCATCCCGCGCGATGCGGCACGCGATATCCGAGAGAAGGGAGCGGTCGCTGCGGCGCGAGTGGCCGAGATCGAGGAGACGACGCAGCATGACGTCATCGCCTTCACGACGGCAGTTGCGGAAGTCGTGGGACCCTCGGCCCGCTGGCTCCATTTCGGCATGACCTCGTCCGACGTGATCGACACGGCACAGGCGTTGCAGATGCGGGAGGCCTGCGATTTGCTGCTCGCCGACCTCGACGGCCTGCGCGCCGCCGTGCGTGCCCAGGCGGATGCGCACCGGCGCACACCGATGATCGGGAGGACGCACGGCGTCCATGCCGAGCCGATGACGTTTGGCGTCAAGCTGGCGCTGTGGTACGCGGAACTCGGGCGGGGTCGCGCCCGGATCGTGCGGGCTCGGGAGGGAGTCAGCGTCGGGAAGCTGTCCGGCGCGGTCGGAACCTACGCGCATCTCGATCCGGCCATCGAGCGGGGCGTCTGCGACCGCCTCGGGTTGACTCCGGCGCCGGTTGCCTCGCAGGTAATCCAGCGTGACCGCCATGCCGACCTGCTCGGTGCGCTGGCGATCACCGCGGCGTCCCTCGAGAAGTTCGCGGTGGAGGTGCGGGGCCTGCAGAAGAACGAGATCGGTGAAGTGGCCGAGCCGTTCGCCAGGGGACAGAAGGGCTCGTCGGCGATGCCGCACAAGCGGAACCCAATCGGGTGCGAGCAGGTGACGGGGCTGGCGCGCGTGGTGCGCGCGAACGCCATGGCCGCCCTCGAGAACATCGCGCTCTGGCACGAGCGGGACATTTCCCACTCCTCGGTCGAGCGCGTGATTCTGCCCGACAGCTTTTGCGCGCTCGATCACATGATCCGGCGATTCACCCGGATCGTCCGCGGCCTGGTCGTCTATCCGGAACGGATGCTGGAGAACCTGCAGCGCTCTCGCGGCGTCGTCTTCTCGGGCACCGTGCTGTTGGAGCTGGCGAAGCGGGGGGTGTCGCGCGAGGACGCGTACCTGCTGGTTCAGCGGAACGCCATGCGGTCGCACGACGAGCAGCGCGACTTCAAGACGCTGCTGCTCGACGACCCGGAAGTGACCGCCGCGCTGCCGCCGGAGGCAATCGAGGAGGCGTTCGACCTCGATGTGCAGCTCCGGCATGTCGACACGATCATGGACCGCGCGTTTGCCGCGGGCGACGCCGTCGGCGAGGGCGATGCAGGTGACGCGGGCGATGGCCGGGAACCCGTCGGCGCCGGCGCGCGGGATACAGCCTCGTGACGGTGAAGGTGTACGTCACCCTGAAGCGGTCGATTCTCGATCCGCAGGGCAAGACGATCACGGGCGCGCTTGAGTCGCTCGGCTACGGCGCGGTGCGCGATGTCCGCCAGGGAAAGTACTTCGAGCTGGACATCGACGCGGCGTCCGCCGACGAGGCGCGTTCACTCGGCGCCGAGGTGGCCGATCGGCTGCTCGCCAATCCGGTGATCGAGAGCTACCGGGTGGAGGTGGAGGCGTGAAGGCGGCGGTGGTCGTGTTCCCGGGATCGAACTGTGACCACGACGCCGCCCACGCGCTCGGCGACGTGCTCGGTCATGACGTCGACCTGATCTGGCATAAGGCGGATTCGCTGGCGGATGCCGATCTCGTGGTTCTTCCGGGAGGTTTCTCCTACGGCGATTACCTCCGGACCGGCGCCATTGCGCGCTTCTCGCCGATCATGCAGCGCGTCGTCGAGTTCGCGGCGGCGGGCGGACCGGTGATCGGCATCTGCAACGGGTTCCAGATCCTTCTCGAAGCGGGACTGTTGCCCGGCGGCATGCGACGGAACCGCGATCTGAAGTTCATCTGCGAGCATGTGCACCTGCGCGTCGAGGCGACGGACACCCCGTTCACCGGCCTGGCAGCGGAGCGACAAGTCCTCCGCATTCCGATCGCGCACGGCGAAGGGAACTACTACGCCGACGAGGCCACGCTGGCCGAGCTGGGTGTGCACCGCCAGGTGATTTTTCGCTACACGGCGCCCGACGGCGCGCTCGACGAAGCGTGGAACGTCAACGGGTCGGTCGGCGCGATCGCCGGCATTGCGAACCGCGCCCGGAACGTGGTCGGTCTGATGCCGCATCCGGAGCGGGCGTGCGAGGCGGCGGTCGGCAGTACCGACGGCCGCATCATCTTCGAGTCGGTCGCCGCCGCGCTGGCTCGGGACGGCCTCGCAGCCGCCGTGCCCGGCCGTGCCGTGGCGGGCCCCACCGCAAGATGACCGGTCGCGACGCGGTGCCCGGCGCGGTGCGGATCGATAACGAGACGATCGCGGCGCACGGGCTGACGCCGGACGAGTACGACCGGATCGTCGCCATCCTCGGCCGCCATCCGAACCTGCTGGAGCTGGGCATCTTCTCGGTCATGTGGTCGGAGCATTGCAGCTACAAGAGTTCCCGAATCCACCTCCGGACGCTCCCCACCTCCGGGCCACGAGTGGTGCAGGGGCCGGGCGAGAACGCCGGCGTGATCGATATCGGCGGCGGCCTGGTGGCCGTCTTCAAGATTGAATCGCACAACCATCCGTCGTTCATCGAGCCGTACCAGGGGGCGGCAACCGGCGTGGGCGGGATTATCCGCGACATCTTCACGATGGGCGCGCGCCCGATCGCGCTGCTCGACTCGCTCCGGTTCGGACCGCCCGAAACCGGGCCGACGCGCCGGCTGATCGACGGCGTCGTGGCCGGGATCGCCGGCTATGGCAACAGCATCGGGGTGCCGACGATCGGCGGCGAGGTCGGGTTCGACGAGAGCTACGCCGGCAATCCGCTGGTGAACGTCTTTTGCCTCGGCGTTGCGCCGGCGGAGGGCGTCATCCGTGGCCGTGCGGAGGGAACCGGCAACGCGGTCTACTACGTTGGAGCGAAGACGGGCCGCGACGGGATCCATGGCGCCACGATGGCGTCGGCCGAGTTTGACGACGCCTCCGCCGAGAAGCGTCCCAACGTGCAGGTGGGCGATCCATTCATGGAGAAACTGCTGCTCGAGGCCTGCCTCGAGGTGCTGCGCACCGACGCGCTGGTCGGCCTCCAGGATATGGGGGCGGCCGGGCTGACCTGTTCGTCGTGCGAGATGGGAGCGCGCGGCGGCGCCGGCATCGACATCGACGTGGCCCGCGTGCCGCAGCGCGAGTCGAAGATGACGCCGTACGAAATCATGCTTTCCGAATCGCAGGAACGCATGCTGTTCATCGTCCGGCAGGGACGGGAGTCGGAGGTGGACCGCATCTTCGAGAAGTGGGATCTGCACGCGGTCCGTATCGGCGACGTCACGGGAGACGGCCTGCTGCGGGTCCGCGACGGCGGGAAGGTGGTGGCGGAGATTCCGAATCGGCCCCTTGCCGACGAGGCGCCGCTGTACGACCGGCCGGTGCGCGAGCCGGACGATCTGGCGGAGCGGCAAGCGCTCGACACCGCCGCGCTGGCGGCGGACGCCGTGACCAGCGAGAGCTTCCTGCGCCTTGTCTCGTCACCCGGCATCGCCAGCCGGCGCTGGATCTACCGGCAGTACGACCACATGGTCCGGACCAACACCATTGCGCCGGCGGGAGCCGGCGCGGGTGTCGTGCGGGTCAAGGGAACCCGCCGCGCGCTGGCCTTTTCCGTTGACGGCAATGGACGGTACTGCTGGCTCGACCCGCACCGCGGCGCGATGCTCGCGGTCGCGGAATCGGCCCGCAACGTCGTCTGCACGGGCGCACAGCCGGTCGGCGCGACGAACTGCCTCAACTTCGGCAACCCGGAGCGGCCCGAGATCATGTGGCAATTCGCACGCGCGATTGCCGGCATGGGCGATGCCTGCCGGGAGCTGGAGATCCCGATAACGGGCGGGAACGTCAGCCTGTACAACGAGACCGACGGTCAGGCCATCCTTCCGACGCCGGTGTTGGGCGTGGTTGGGATAATGGACCATGCGGACCGGTGTGTGGGACGATCGTTCCGCGCGGCGGACGATGTCATCCTGCTCCTTGGGCCGCCAGGCGGCACACTGGGCGGCAGCGAGTATCTGAAGGTGGTGCATGGCGTCGTTCGGGGCGCGCCGCCGGCAATCGACCTGGCCGACGAACGGGCGCTGCAGCAACTGATGTTGATGCTTACGGCCGAGTCGCTGATCCGATCGGCGCACGACTGCAGCGACGGCGGCCTGGCGGTGACGGTGGCCGAATGCGCGTTCGACAGCGACGGCGGAATCGGCGGCGATGTGACTTTGCCACCCGCCGCTCCCGGTGCGGGAGGGGCGGCCGCGGCGCTCTTCGGCGAGGCGGCGTCGCAGATTGTCGTGTCGGTGCGCGAAGCGGACGCCGACCGGGTGGCCGCGGTCGCGGCCGCGGCTGGCGTGCCGGCGTGTGTTCTGGGGCGGACCGGCGGCGAGCGGTTGCGGTTTGCCATCGAGGGAGGAACGGAAGCGCTGGTCGACGTTGGGCTCGCGGAGGCGGAACGGGCCTGGTCGACCGGCCTGTCGCGTCACTTTGAGGAGACGGCCGCATGAGTGCAGGGGAAGGGCACGCGTCGGTGGTCGGGCGGGAACGGGACGTCACCACGCGGGCGCGGTGCGAGCCGCTGGACGACGACAAGTTCCACGACGAGTGCGGCGTCTTCGGCATCCATGGCCATGCGGACGCGTCGTCTCTCGCCTATCTCGGATTGTACGCGCTACAGCACCGTGGCCAGGAGTCCGCCGGCATCGCATCGGCGAACAACGGCCGCGTCAAGCTCTCGCGCGCCATGGGCTATGTGGGCGACACTTTCAACGATGGCCTGCTCGCCAACCTCCCGGGTGCTTCGGCCATTGGCCACGTGCGGTACTCGACGTTCGGCGACAGCCGGATCGTCAATGCGCAGCCGATCCTGATCGACTGCGCGCACGGCCAGATAGCGCTCTGCCACAACGGCAACCTGGTGAACGCGGCGGAGCTTCGCGAGCGGCTGGTCCGGCAGGGTTCGATCTTCCAGACCAATAGCGACACCGAGGTGGTGCTGCATCTCTACGCCAAGTCCACCGCCGCCACGCCGGAGGACGCGATCGTGGAATCGGTCTCGCAGGTGAGCGGCGCGTTCTCGCTGGTCCTGCTGACACCGGAGAACCTCATCGCCGTGCGCGACCCCCACGGATTCCGTCCACTGGCGCTGGGCCGTATCGATGACGCCTACGTCGTCTGCTCCGAGACTTGCGCGATGGACCTGATCGGCGCCACCTACGAGCGGGAGATCGAGCCCGGCGAGGTGCTGGTGATTGGCCGCGACGGCCTCCGGTCGTACAAACCGTTCCCGCCGACCCAGGTTTCGCATTGCGTCTTCGAGCATGTCTACTTCGCGCGGCCCGACAGCTACGTTTTCGGCCAGAGCGTGAATGCGGTGCGGACGAACCTGGGCCGACGGTTGGCGAAGGAATCGGCCGTCGACGCCGACGTTGTCGTGCCCATTCCCGACTCCGGCCTCGTAGCGGCCATCGGGTACGCCGAGAGCTCCGGCCTTCCGCTCAAGATGGGGCTCATCCGGAACCACTACGTGGGTCGCACCTTCATTCAGCCGCACCAGGCGGTCCGCGGACTGAAGGTGAAGGTGAAACTGAACACGGTCCGCAACGTTCTGGAAGGAAAGCGGGTGGTACTCGTGGACGACTCGATCGTGCGAGGCACCACCAGCCAGAAGATTGTCGCCATGATCAAGGCGGCGGGCGCGACCGAAGTCCATATGCGGATCAGTTGCCCGCCGACGGTGGCGCCCTGCTACTACGGCATCGACACACCCCATCGCGACGAACTGATTGCGGCCTCCCGCAGCGTCGACGAGATTCGGGATTTCATGGGGGCCGACACGCTGGCCTACCTGAGTGTCGAGGGGCTGCGCGCCGCGGTGGGCGAGCGGAACGTCGAGTACTGCACTGCCTGCTATACGCGCCAGTACCCGGTCCCCCCACCGCAGGATTCCGATGCCTACATGCAGATGGTGCTCAAGATGGCGCCCGAGGCGGGCAGCGGGTTGCAGGATGAACCGTGAGGGTGCGCCTTTCCCCGCGAGCCCGTGGTGAAGCCCTGGCGGTCGCCGCCTGCGCGTGGGTGATCGCCGGCGCGGCGGCGGGTGGAGCGTCCGTCTACGCTCAGACGCCACCTGATCTGGCACAGGCGATCACCGCGCTGGGCGATTTCAGCTATCAGGTCCGGGCCGAGGCGTCGCGCGTCGTGCGGCGGACCGACGCTGGGATCGTCGTGCCGGCGCTGCTCGAAGCGGCCCGGACGCATCCTGACAGCTACGTGCAGTTTCGCGCCGCGGTGATCCTTTCCGGCTATCCCGATCCGCGAGTAGACGCGTACTTCCGCGAGTCGCTCGAGTCGCTGAACGACCGCGTTCGCGCCGTGGCCTACGAAGCGGCGGCGTACCGTCCCGACCCGTCCCTGGCGCGCCGGCTGCTCGGGGCCCTGGAGCAGGAGGCCTCCGAGTTCGTCCGGCCGCAACTGATTCGGGCGCTCGCCGCGCATTCCGCGGACCCGGCGGTGCGGGGGCAGTTGACGGCCGACATCAACCGGGGCGAGTCGGCGTTTCGCTCGGCCGTCATCGAGGCGCTTGGCGATCAGCGCGCCGCCTGGGCGGTCGACCAACTGCTGCCTCTCGCTTCCGAGGAGGGACCGCTGCGGGACGACGCGCTTCTTGCCCTCGGCAAGATCGGAGACGAGAGGGCGCTCCGGGCACTCGCGGGAACCGCGGTGGACCCTGACGATCCCGATCAGCCGATCGTCTCGGCTACCACCTGCCTGCTCGGGGTCGATTGCCGGAGCCAGGTGGACTATGTCGTCGGAACCCTGAAGTACGGTGCGAGCGGCGCCGGCGGCGACCCGGAACTGCTGCGTGCGGCGTCGTCGGCCGCGGCCGCACTCGCGATGGCGGGACATGCCGAGGCGCTTGGCGGGTTGCTGGACGCCGGTGTGGGCGCGGCTGATCCCGGGCGCGCGCCGATCGCCCTTGCGCTCGGGGCGGTTGCGCTCCGGACGCCGGAACGGGCGCTGGAGGCGATCGTGGCGCGGGGCGATCTGGAAGACGTACTGCTGCTCCTGCGCGACGCGTTCGACATGCTGGACGAGGACCTGGCGGAGGAGCGGTTCTACGTCCTGATGCGGGATCTCTACTGGGCCGACGGGCAATCGGGCCAGGTGCGGGCGGCCGTCGAGAGGGCGATGGAGGTGCTGGAGTTCTGACCGCGGGCAGCGGTTGACGACGGGCTGCGGACGATGGACTACAAGACCTCCGGGGTAGACATAGATGCCGGCCAGACGGTGGTCGAGCGGGTCAAGCACCTCGCCCGAAGCACGTTCAGCGAGGGCGTGCTGAGCGACATAGGGACGTTCGGCGGGCTGTTCCGCCCCGAACTCGGGGGGATGGACGAACCGGTGCTCGTGGCAAGCTGCGATGGCGTCGGGACAAAGCTGAAGGTCGCGTTCGCGGCCCGTGTCCACGCCACGGTAGGCGCCGATCTCGTAAACCACTGCGTCAATGACATCCTGGTGCAGGGGGCTCGACCGATCTTCTTTCTCGACTATCTCGCGACCGGCCGGCTGTCTCCGGAGGTCTCTTCGGAGGTTATCCAGGGAATCGCGACCGCTTGCCGGGAGAACCGCTGCGCGCTGCTCGGCGGCGAGACGGCGGAAATGCCGGGATTCTACGCGGACGACGAGTACGACCTGGCCGGTTTCGTCGTCGGCCTGGTCGACCGCGCCCGGATCCTCGACGGCCGCTCAATCCGTCCGGGGGACGCGTTGATCGGCCTGCCCTCGAGCGGTCTGCACACGAACGGCTACACCCTGGCCCGCGCGATCCTGTTCGACAAACTCGGCCTCGCCGTGGACTCGGAGGTAGACGCGCTTGGCTGCACGGTGGGCGAAGAGCTGCTTCGGACGCATCGGTCGTACGTGCCGACGGTCCGCCCGGCGATCGACATGGGCCGGACAAAGGGCATTGCGCACATCACGGGCGGCGGCCTGACCGACAACGTGCCCCGCATTCTGCCGGCCGGGTGCAAGGCTGTCATCGATCCGGATCGCTGGTCCCGCCTGCCGATCTTCGACTTGCTCCAGGAGGAGGGAGCGGTGCCGGACGCGGACATGTACCGGACGTTCAACATGGGCATCGGCCTCGTGATTGTCTGTGCGCCGGACGATGTGCACGACGTCGTTGCCAAGCTGATCACCTGTGGCGAGGTGGGAGCGGGCGTAATCGGCGAGGTGCGGGCCGGTGAGTGCGGGGTGGAGTACGCCCCGCTCGACAAGGCCGCGTCCTTCTGACGGCTGACCGGAGAGCGATGGCCAACGGCGGGGGCGGCAATTCGGCGGCGGAGCCCGGGATCGGCGGCCGGCGAATCGGCGTCCTGATCTCGGGCCGCGGCAGCAACCTGCAGGCAATCATCGACGCCATTGCCGGCGGGCGGCTCGCGGCGGAGCTGGCCGTCGTCATCTCCAACAAGCCGGGCGCCGCCGGTCTGCAACGGGCGGCGAGAGCGGGTGTCGAGACGCTGGTCATGCGCCACACCGACTATCCCTCGCGGGAGGCGTTCGACCTGGCCATGGCGGACGAGCTGCGGCGCCGCTCGGTCGACGTCGTCTGCCTTGCCGGCTTCATGCGTCTCCTGAGCGCGGCGTTCGTCAAGGCGTTCCCGAACCGGATTCTGAATATCCATCCGTCGCTCCTGCCGGCTTTCCCCGGACTCGACGCGCAGCGCCAGGCGTGGACGCACGGCGTGGCCGTGAGCGGCGCCACGGTTCACATCGTCACGCCGGAGCTGGACGATGGGCCGATCGTTCGGCAGGCCACGGTCCCTGTGGAGCCGGACGACACGCCGGAGACCCTCGCCTCCCGTATCCTGATCGAAGAGCACCGGATCTATCCGGAGGCGATTGCCACACTATTGGCGGGAGGCTGGCGGATTGAAGGCCGCCGTTTCATCGCGCCGGCCTGATCCGCAGCGGGCGCTGAAGCGCGGGGTGGCGCCACTCGCTGGCGGGCGCGCCGGTACAATGAATGGTTCAGATGACCCTTGACGAACAAATTGCGTACCTGACCAAGGGGTGCGTCGACGTCGTCCGCGAGACGGAGCTGCGCGCGAAGCTGACCGGGGCGTCCGAGACCGGACGGTCGTTGACCATAAAGGTGGGCTTCGATCCGACTGCTCCCGACCTGCACCTGGGGCACACCGTCCTGATCCGGAAGATGAAGCACTTTCAGGACCTGGGACATCGGGTGATCTTCCTGATCGGCGACTTCACCGGCCTGATCGGCGACCCGACGGGTCGCTCGAAGACCCGCCCGCCCCTGACGCGCGAGCAGATCGACGCCAACGCCGAGACCTACAAGCGGCAGATCTTCAAGCTGCTCGATCCTCAGGCTACGGTGATCGACTTCAACAGTTCCTGGCTCGGCGCGCTCGGGAGCGAGGGGCTGATTCGGCTCGCGGCCCGCTACAACGTGGCCCAGATGCTGGAGCGTCGCGACTTCCGCCAGCGCTACGAGGCGGGCCAGCCGATCGCGATCCACGAGTTTCTGTACCCCCTGGCGCAGGCCTACGACTCGGTCCATCTGCGGACCGACGTCGAGCTGGGAGGAACGGATCAGCTCTTCAATCTGAACGTCGGCCGCGACATCATGCCGTCGTTTGGCGTCGAGCCGCAGATCGTCATGACGACGCCGCTTCTGGTTGGCCTCGACGGGACCGAGAAGATGTCGAAGTCAGCCGGGAACTATGTGGGCATAACCGAGCCGGCGGGCGAGATGTTCGGCAAGCTCATGTCGATCTCCGACGAACTGATGTGGAGCTACCAGGAGCTGTTGACCGACCGGTCGACGGCGGAAGTCGACGCGCTGCGTTCCCGGGTCGACGCGGGTGACCTCCATCCCAAGCAGGCGAAGGTCGACCTGGCGGTGCGGATCGTCGGCGACTTCCATTCCGGGGAAGCCGCGCGCGCCGCCGCGGAGGCCTTCGAACGGCAGTTCTCCAGGCGCGAGCTGCCTGACGAGGTGGACGAATGGACGGACCGGACGCCGCCCGAGGGGCGACGCCTGTCGGCCATCATGGTGGCGGCGGGTCTCGCCCCGTCCGGCGGCGCGGCGACCCGTGTGATCGGCCAGGGAGGCGTCCGCGTGGATGGCGCCAGGATCCAGGACCGGTTCCACACGGTACCAGCCGA
>VXRJ01000004.1:0-2500 GCA_009838525.1 Acidobacteriota bacterium | reverse complement strand
GCCAGGAGTCGATGAAGGACGTGGCAAGCTGCGATAAGCTTCGGTGAGTTGCAAACGAACGTTGATCCGGAGATTTCCGAATGGGGAAACCCACCCGGGGTCATGCCTGGGTATCGGCGGCTGAATCCATAGGCCGTCGAAGACAACGCAGGGAAGTGAACCATCTCAGTACCTGCAGGAACAGAAAACAATAGTGATTCCGCTAGTAGCGGCGAGCGAACGCGGACCAGCCCAAACCGGTGTGCTTGCATGCCGGGGTTGTAGGGCCTGCCCGGCCGCAAGGCCGGCGAGTTACCAACCAGTGCTCTAGTCGAACGATCTGGAACGATCGGCCATAGACGGTGACAGCCCGGTAGACGAAAGGGCGCTGGCTCGCTGGGCAGGTTCCTGAGTATCGCGGGACACGGGGAATCCCGCGTGAATCCGGGAGGACCATCTCCCAAGGCTAAATACTCCCTGGCGACCGATAGTGAACCAGTACCGTGAGGGAAAGGTGAAAAGAACCCCTGTTAGGGGAGTGAAATAGTACCTGAAACCGTATGCCTACAAGCAGTGGGAGGGCTATGGGCCGGTTCGCCGGCCAACGCCTGACCACGTGCCTTTTGCATAATGAGCCGGCTAGTTACTCTTCGTGGCAAGGTTAAGCGATACGCGAGCCGCAGCGAAAGCGAGTCCGAAACGGGCGTCCAGTCGCGGGGAGTAGACGCGAAACGAGGTGATCTACCCTTGGCCAGGGTGAAGCGTGGGTAACACCACGTGGAGGCCCGAACCAGTGTCGGTTGAAAACGGCTTGGATGAGCTGAGGGTAGGGGTGAAAGGCTAATCAAACCTCGTGATGGCCCGTTCTCCTCGAAATGCTTTTAGGAGCAGCCTCGGGAGGTCGGCGTCGGCGGTAGGGCTCTGGATGGACTAGGGGGACCACAATCTTACTGAATCCAACCAAACTTCGAATGCCGACGACTCGCATCCCGGGAGTGAGACTCTGGGGGCTAAGCTTCAGGGTCGAAAGGGAAACAGCCCAGCCTACCGGCTAAGGTCCCGAAATCTGTGCTAAGTGGGAAAGGAACTGGGGACGCCGAGACAACCAGGAGGTTGGCTTAGAAGCAGCCATCCTTTAAAGAAAGCGTAACAGCTCACTGGTCAAGCGGCTCTGGACCGACAATTCAACGGGGCTCAAGCACAGTACCGAAGCCGTAGATTGGCCGGATCCTTCGGGGTCCGGCAAGTGGTAGAGGAGCGTTCTCTGGGCAGTGAAGGCGGATCGTGAGAACCGCTGGAGCGCAGAGAAGTGACCCTGCCGGCATGAGTAGCGATAAGAGTGGTGAGAATCCACTCCGCCGAAAGCCTAAGGTTTCCTGAGGAAGGTTCGTCCGCTCAGGGTCAGTCGGGTCCTAACGTGAGGCCGCAAGGCGTAGCGGATGGACATCCGGTCAACATTCCGGAACTACCTGAATCCACCGATGGGGGGACGCAGAAGGCCAGCCCAGCCTGCGATTGGAAGTGCAGGTTCAGGCATGTAGGGGGAGCCACCCGGCAAATCCGGTGGCTCGTAACCCCGAGGTGCCATGGCGAGACCGCAAGGTCGCAAAGTGGGTGCTGCCATGCTGCCGAGAAAATCCTCTAAGGGTCAACGATTCAGGTACCCGTACCGTAAACCGACACAGGTAGGCAGGGAGAACATCCCAAGGCGCGAGTGAGAACCCTCGTCTAGGAACTCGGCAAACTCGCCCCGTAACTTCGGGAGAAGGGGTGCTCCCGCCCGTGATCCGGCACGCCCGGTGAGCGGGAGGGAGTTGCAATAAAGAGGCCCAGGCGACTGTTTACTAAAAACACAGGACTCTGCCAAGTCGAAAACGACGTATAGGGTCTGACGCCTGCCCGGTGCCGGAAGGTTAAAGGGAGGAGTTAGCGCAAGCGAAGCTCTGAACTGAAGCCCCGGTAAACGGCGGCCGTAACTATAACGGTCCTAAGGTAGCGAAATTCCTTGTCGGGTAAGTTCCGACCTGCACGAATGGCGCAACGATCTGGGCGCTGTCTCGACGAGGGGCACTGCGAAATTGTGGTACCGGTGAAGACGCCGGTTGCCCGTGGTAAGACGGAAAGACCCCGTGCACCTTTACTACAGCTTAGTAGTGAATGCTGGTGTGTTATGCGCAGGATAGGTGGGAGACTTTGAACCCGGCCTCTCGGGGTCGGGGGAGTCGTCGGTGAGATACCACCCTTAGCATTTCGGTGTTCTAACCTCGGCCTGTGAATCCAGGCCAGGGACATTGCTTGGTGGGTAGTTTGACTGGGGCGGTCGCCTCCCAAACTGTAACGGAGGCGCGCGAAGGTTCGCTCAGGCTGTTTGGAAATCAGCCGTAGAGTGCAAAGGCAGAAGCGAGCTTGACTGCGAGACAGACACGTCGAGCAGATGGGAAACCAGGCCTTAGTGATCCGGTGGCTCCGCATGGAAGGGCCATCGCTCAACGGATAAAAGGTACGCCGGGGATAACAGGCT
>VXRJ01000003.1 GCA_009838525.1 Acidobacteriota bacterium | reverse complement strand
CCCCCTGGGGCATCCCCCAGGCCCCAACGAACGGCCTCAGATCGCGCACGTCGAGATCGTCGATCTGGACGCTGACGGTCTGCCCGACATCCTGGTCTGCGATGCGGGGCGCAGCCGGATTTCGTGGATACGGCAGGCGCCGGCCGGGACCTATGAGGAACGTTTGATTAGCGACGACATCCTCGCTCCGGCCCACGTCGAGGCGGTCGATCTCGATGGAGACGGAGACCGTGATCTGCTGGTGGCGAGCCTGGGGCAGCTCTTCCCGAGCAACTTGCGAATCGGGGCCGTCGTCGTGCTCGAGAACCTTGGCGGCGAGCGCTTCGAGAGTCATGTCGTTGCCGACGGGATTCCCCGGGTAGCCGATGCGCGCGCGGGCGATCTCGACGGCGACGGTGATCCCGATTTGACGGTCGCCGCCTTCGGCTATGACTACGGCGAGACCCTCTGGCTGGAGAACCGGGGGGGCTGGGTGTTCGAACCGCACGTTCTCCAGCGGTTGTCGGGCGCGATCAACGCCGTGATCGTCGACATCGACGGTGACGATGCGCCCGACGTGGTCTCGCTGGTCAGCCAGGAGTGGGAAGAGGTGTGGGCGTTCGATACGGGCGATCAGTTCGAAGCAGAGCTGATCTGGGGATCCGCGAACGCCGATTTCGGATCGAGTTGGATCAGCGTGGTCGATCTGGACGGCGACGGGCTCTCGGACCTTCTGCACAGCAACGGGGATGCGTTCGACTACGCACCGGCCAACAGCCGGCCCTGGCACGGCGTCCAGTGGCTGCAGAATCTGGGTGATCGGCGATTCCGGCCCCGCCGCATTGCCGACCTGTCCGGAGCGTCGAGTCCACAGGCGGATGACGTGGACGGCGACGGCGACCTGGATGTCGTCGTGGCCAGCGCATACAACCAATGGAGCGACCCGGAGGTGCGCAGCCTGGTGTGGCTGGAGAACGATGGCGAGATGCGATTCGCGATGCGCCGCATAGCCGTCGCACCCACACACCTCGTGACGTTGGCCATGGGAGATCTCGACGGAAACGGAACACCCGATCTGGTGACCGGCGGCATGCACATCAGCCCTCCGTATGACCGGATGTCGCGCGTGACGATCTGGAGCAATCGTGAGAACGGGCCTCGCCCCTGATTCCTTCCCAAGTTGCGGGCCAGACCCGGTGGATGGACGCGCCCGGTGTGGGCAACGCCCCCGGTATTCGCGCTCCGCGGTGGTGGTGGCGGCTCTCGCGTTGGCGCTTGGGTGCGGCGCCGGCGGCACCGCCCCCGGCCTGCAGTTGCCGGCCCTGCCCGACACGCTCGAGCCCGAAGCGGTGCGGATCCACCTGACGGACGCTGATCACGCCGCGCGCGCCAACCGGCGCTCAGCCGAAGCCGTCGGCGCCCTCGGGCTCGCCTACCACGCGGACCTGTACTACGACCGGGCGATTGAGAGCTACGCGCTCGCCGAGGCTCTGGATCCGGACGAATGGCGATGGACCCACTACCGCGCAATGGCCCACGTCTCGCGGGGTGACGCCGAACGAGCCCGTGAAGCCCTCGTGCGGGTGGTCGAATCTGCTCCCGATATTGCTCCGGCGTGGTGGCGCCTGGGCGACGTGGCGTTCAAGACCGGCCGCCGAGACGAGGCCACCCGCGCCTGGCGGCGCGTGATGGAGCTTCCCGAACCCGCTACCCCGCCGGCGGCGGCCACGGCTGGGCACACGCCGCTGGGCCCACTGGCGGCCTACGCCGCATTCGGGCTCGCGCGGCTGCACCTTGACGACAGCCCGGCGCAGGCTCGGGAGCTGCTGGAAGGCGCGACCGGAGAGGCGCCGCGGTTCGGGCCGGCGTTCCGGTTGCTCGGCGACGCGTATGCCGCCCTTGGGCGAGACGACGACGCCACTCGCGCTCGACGGCGCGCGGCAGCCCTGCCGCGCTTCGCGCCGTACGTCGACGAGTTCTTCCAGACACTCATCGACGAGTCGCGGAGCGCAGCCTTCCTGCTCCAGCAAGCGTCCACCGCCGATCTGACGACCAACGGCGCCTGGCGTGAGCACCTGGTGCGGCGGGCGCTGGCGGTCGACCCTGACAATCGGGACGCCCTCTTTGAGCTCGCCACCATGCTGCGCGTCGAACGGCGCTACGGAGAGGCGCTGGAGTTGCTGGAGCGCCATCGCCGGCTCTTTCCGGGCGATCCTCAGGTGGTTGCGGACATCGGGAGATGTTTGTCCGCGCTACGGCAGTACGCCGCCGCGGAGCCGCTCCTCCGCGAGGCGATGGAGACTCTGGACACGTCCGAGACACGCTACGACCTGGCCCTGGTACTGGATCGGAGCGGCCGGCTCGACGAAGCGGTCGCCGAGTACGAGCGCGCGCTCGATCGAAACCCGAACCACGTCGACGCATTGATTAACCTCGGTATCGCACTGGCGCGGCAAGGGGAACTCGTTCGGGCGACGCGCCTGTTCGAGCGTGCCGCGACGGTCGATCCGGAGCACGCGGACGCCCAGGCGAATCTGGGTGCCCTCTACCTGGCGGAGGGTGCGCGCGAGGCGGCGCGCCAGGCGTTCGAGCAGGCGCTCGAGATCGATCCCGGCCACGCGGGCGCCGCCGAGGGCCTGCGGCAACTGGGCCCGCGGTAGCCACAGCGTCCGGTTGTCCATCACTGATCGGCGATGTATGATGCCGAAAGGCCGCCCGCTCGCTCGGGCCGTTATCGATCGTCGTTCAGGCACGTCGTCGTTCGCACACCGGATCCTGCGCGAAGCGGGCCGCGGTTCGGGCGGGCTGACGTTAGTGTCGGCCCGTAATGTCGCGCGATGCGACAGGAGGGTACTCCATGCGAGTACGGCGGTTGGGTCGGGCCTTGGCTCCGGCGGTCGTCTTCACCTTCCTCACCGTCCCGTCCGCGGTTCTGGCACAGGATGCCGAGATCGCGGGCGTCGTGACGGACAACACCGGGGGGATTCTTCCCGGTGTCACTATCGAAGCGTCGAGCCCGGCGCTCATCGAGCAGTCGCGTGTGGTCTTTACCGACGGCCAGGGCGCGTACCGCATCATCGCACTCAATCCGGGCGTGTACACGGTGACGTTCACCCTGCCCGGATTCAGCACGGTGGTCGTCGAGGGGGTGGAGTTGACGGCCACCTTCACCGCCAATGTCGACACGCAGTTGGCCGTAGGCGGTGTGGAGGAGACGGTCACCGTCACCGGCGAGAGTCCGCTGATCGACGTCCAGACGGTGACCCAGACCGAGGCGCTCACCGCCGAGGTGCTGGCCGAGCTGCCGACGGGGCGCTCGTTCCAGAACGTCGGCATCCTCGTGCCCGGAGTGCAGGTGCCCCTCAGCCAGCAGGACGTCGGCGGCGCCGACGGCGCGAACTGGCAGACGATGGAGGTTCACGGAAGCCGCGGCGATCAGATGCCTCTGGTGATGAACGGCATGCCGTTCAACAACATGAACAACACCGGAGGCGGCTACAACCACACGATGGCCATCAACACCGGCGCGGTGGCGGAAATGACCGTCACCACGAGCGGTACCGACGCGGAGTACCGGTCGAGCGGGGTGGTTGCGAACAGCATCGCCAAGGAAGGCGGGAACCAGTTCACTTTCGACCTGTACGCCGACTACACGAATGGGGGCATGCAGTCCGACAACCTCGGGCAGGACCTGATCGATCTGGGGTTGCGGCAGGTCAACTCCGTCAAACAGGTGTCGGAGTTCAACCCGACAATGGGGGGGCCGCTCGTTCAGGACCGCTTGTGGTTCTATCTCGGCTACCGCAATCTCGTTTCGACGCAGTGGAACACCGATTCGTTCGAACGGATCGATCCGCTCGATCCGCAGTTCTGCCGCACGGAAGGCGGGTGTCAGTACGGGGACAGGCTGGTTCCCGATCAGCGCGATTTCTCCAAGCCGGCCTTCGCGGGTGATCGGTACTTCCACACCGCCACGCTGAACCTGACCTCACAGCTCACCCCCCGGAACAAGCTCATCGCCTACTACCAGTTCGGCAAGCGGCACAAGGTGAGCGACTCCGGTCTCAACCGGACGCCCGAGGCGACGGACTACCTCACCTCGGACCCCGACTACCTCGGTCAGCTCCGGTGGACCAGTCCGGTCACGAGCCGTCTGCTGCTCGAGGGAGGCCTGACGTTCTACAACGAGACGTGGCGCTTCCTGCAACAGCCCGAGTTCCCGGTTGCGGCGGACGTGATAGCCAAGCGCGAGCTGTCGACCAATACGCGGTACGCGGCGGACGAGACGACCTGGGACGCCTACAACCACCAGTGGAACATGCGCTTCTCGCTCAACTACGTGACCGGCACGCACTCCTTCAAGGTGGGCATGCAGGACATGTGGGGAACGCGCAACTACACCGCCTTCGGGACCCAGGCGCAGCACTGGGACTTCAATCAGGGGATGCCGGCGCGGATCTGGCAATATGCAAGGCCCCTCGAGGATCTTCAGAAGCTGCGGGCGGCGCTGGGCATCTACGCCCAGGACCGCTGGACCATCGATCGCGTCACGCTGAACCTGGGCGTCCGTTACGACTTCCACGAGGCCTACGTGCCGGGGCAGACTACCGCGGAGCTCCTCTGGGTGCCCGCGACAACGTATGCCGAGGTGCCGGACACCCCGTCCTGGAAGGACATATCGCCCCGGGTGGGGATGTCCTGGGATGTGTTCGGCACCGGACAAACCGTTGTCCGCGCCAACTTCGGGCGGTACGTGGCCAGCGAGTCGGTCGCGACCGCTACCGCCAACAACCCCGTCAACACGCGCATCAATGCCGCGTTCCGCACCTGGAGCGATGCTAACGGCGACTTCGTTCCCGACTGCGATCTCCGGAACCGGGGGGCAAACGGCGAATGCGGCGCGATGAGCGCGCAGCTTGGCGATCCCGCCATCGTCACCCGCTGGAATCCCGCGATCGTTCGCGGTTCCGGCGTCCGCCCCAACGACACGGAGATCCTGTTCGGCTTGCAGCAGGAGTTGACGCCGCGCATCAGTCTGGATGTCCAGTGGACCCGCCACTGGTACGGCAACTTCTTCGTGACGCAGAACCGGGCGACGCCGGCGTCGGGCTTCGACGAATTCTGCGTCACGGCGCCGGTCGATTCGCGCCTGCCGAACGGTGGCGGCAACGAGATCTGCGGCTTCATGAACATCCAGCCGCAGTACTTCGGGCAGACGGACAACTGGGTCACGTCCGCGGACGAGTTCGGTGACGTTACGGACGTGTACACGGGGCTGGATGTATCGGTGCAGGGGAGGCTCGCCAACGGCGGCATATTCAACGCCGGCGTCAGCACGGGACGCGAGCGCACCGACTTCTGCGACATCATCCAGCACGCGAGACTCGGTTCGAACGCCGCGACCTCGGCGGGCACGATCGGGTCGACGAACGTCGCGTCGTTCCCGAGCACGAACTACTGCGCGACGTCCCCGCCCTACCAGCCCGACTTCAAGGCCCTTGCCACCTATCCTCTGCCCGGGGACCTGACCCTGAGCCTGGTCTGGCAGAACCGGGCCGGACCGGAGGTGCTGGCGCCCTACTTCGCCACCAACGCCGACATCACCGGGCTAGGCCGGCCGCTGACGGGCGGGGGACAGGTCGTCCACCTCGTTCCGCCGGGGACGCACTACGGGGAGCGCGTCAATCAGTTGGACCTCCGGTTCTCGAAGAACCTGAACGTTGGAGAGGGGCGGCTCCAGGTCAACGCCGCTCTGTACAACGTGTTCAACACCGACGCGACCCTCACCTGGAACACGACCTTCGGATCGGCCTGGCTCTCGCCGACGCAGATCATGCAGGGGCGCATGTTCAAGGTCGGCGCGACGATCAGCTACTGACCGTCGCTTGAAGGCTTCGGTTGTGCGCGAAGGGCCCGTCCCGAACCCGGGGCGGGCCTTTCGTCTCTTCAGGCCATGGCGGCCACGCTTCCGGGGTGGAGAAACCGCGAGTGCGGTGTATGTTCACAGCATGCGCGCGCAGCCTCTGACCGGGCTGGTTCTCGCCGCCTCGCTCGCGCTTCCAGCAGGCGTGGGGCTGCTGGCGGCGGGCGCGTCCGGCGCGGAGTGGTTCGAGGATTGGACCGCCCACGCCGGCATCGATTTCGTGCACGTCAACGGAATGTCGGGCAGCTACGACTTTGCCGAGATCTTCGCCCCGGGGGTCGCACTGGTCGATTTCGACAACGATGACGATCTGGACATCTACTTTCCGCAGGGGCAGCCGCTGGAACCCGCCATGTCAGCGGAAGGGAACCATGCGCCGGCGGCGTCGCCCCGGTGGGGCGACCGCCTGTACCGAAACGATCTCGTCGTTCACGCCGACGGCTCCCGAACCCTTCGTTTCACCGACGTGACGGCGGAGAGCGGCCTGGACGCACCGGGGTACGGCATGGGCGCCGTGGCGGGCGACTTCGATAACGACGGCTGGGTCGACCTCTATCTCACCCGCCTCGGTGCGGATCGCCTGTTCCGGAACAACGGCGACGGCACGTTCGACGACGTGACCCTCGGGGCGGGAACGGACAACGACCGCTGGGGGCTCTCGGCGACGTTTCTCGATTTCGATCGCGACGGCTGGCTGGACCTCTACGTCGGCAACTACGTGGATCACCGCCCCGGCGGCGACGCCGACTGCTCGACGCCGACGGGAATACGGAACTACTGCGGGCCCCAGCGGTACCTGCCGGTGGCCGACCGGCTGTACCGCAACCGCGGTGACGGGACGTTTGCCGACGTAACGGCCGAGTCCCGGATCGCGACCACGTACGGCCGCGCCCTCGGCGTCGTCGCCGACGACCTCGATGGCGACGGGTGGACCGACATCTACGTGGCCAATGACGGTGACGAGAACCAGTTGTGGATCAACAACGGGAACGGCACTTTCCGGGACGAGGCGTTGCTGGCGGGAGTGGCGCTGAACCATGCGGGGACGGCCGAGGCGGGCATGGGAGTCGACGCGGCCGACTTCGACAACGATGGTGATGTCGATCTCTTCGTGACGCACCTCGACAACGAGACCAACACGTTGTACGTCAACGACGGGTCGGCGATGTTCGACGATCGCAGCGCCCGCGCCCGGCTGGCGGCGCCGAGTCTGCCGTTCACGGGCTTCGGCGCGCGTTGGATCGACGCCGACAACGACGGTTGGCTGGACCTGCTTGCGGTCAACGGGGCGGTGAGCGTCCTCTGGCCGCTCGTGCAGGCGGGAGACCCGTTTCCGCTGCACCAGCCGAATCAGCTCTTCCGCAACCTCGGCGACGGCCGCTTCGAGGACGCGACGGGGCACGCCGGACCGGCCCTGCGCCTCTCGGAGGTGAGCCGCGGTGCGGCTTTCGGCGACCTCGACAACGACGGCGACATGGATGTCGTCATCGGCAACAACAACGGGCCGGCGCGGCTCCTCCTCAACCAGGTCGGCAACCGGAACCACTGGCTGGGACTGCGGCTGGTGGGAGGTGATCCGCCGCGGGTGATGACGGGCGCCCGAGTTGGCGTCTTCCGGGACGGATACCCGACGCTTCGGCGCCGGGCCCGCACCGATGGCAGCTACGCCTCCGCCAGCGACCCGCGCGTCCTGGTCGGACTCGGGGAAACGGCAACGGTGCAACGGGTCGAGGTGGCGTGGCCGGATGGGCAGGTCGAGGAATGGGTGGACGTCGCGGCCGACCGGTGGCTCTCGCTCAGGCAGGGGACCGGACGGCCCCTCTCGAGGTGACCCCGTGAGGTGCGGGAGAGGCCTGCGGCGCCAGCTTCTTTCCGTGCTGCCACTGCTCGGGCTCGCCGTGGGGCTCGTGCCGGGCCGGGTCGGCGCCACCGGCGCCCGACTGGCAACCGGCGAGGCGCAGGTGGTGCGGGAGGTGACGCTCCCCGAGGTGGGAAGCCTGCATCCGGCGGTGCAGCAGCAAGTCGGGGCGGCCTACCGGACACTTCTCGCCGTAGCGCGGGATCCCGCGGCCGGGCGGGCCGCGCGCGCCGACGCCTACGGTGAGTTGGGAATGCTGTTCATGGCCGCGGACCTGCTGCCGCATGCGGAGGAGTGTCTCGACAATGCGCAGGTGCTGGCGCCGGAGGACTTCCGGTGGCCGTACGTGCTGGGTCACGTTCGACGGCGGATGGGTGACCTCACCGTGTCCGCGGCTCGTCTGGAGCGCGCGCTGGAGCTCCGGCCGGACTATCTTGCGGCGGCCGTCTGGCTCAGCCGCGTCTACCAGGAACTGGGGGAACCGCACCGGGCCGGCCCGCTCGTCGCCGGGATGCTCGCGCGGCGGCCCGACACGGCCGCCCTCCGCTTCGAGGCCGGACGCATCGCGCTGGCGGCGGAGGACTACGCGACGGCCGCGGAACACATGGAAGCGGCCCTGGACCTGGATCCCGAGGCAGGCAGCATCCACTATCCCCTGGCGATGGCCTACCGGCGCCTGGGCGATCGTGAGGCGGCGGAACAACACCTCCGGCGGCGGCGGGCGGAAGGTCCGGGCGCTCCCGTCCAGCTCCCGGATCCCGTCATGGCGTCCCTGAACGGGGTCCTGGAGAACCCGGAGTACTACCGCGACCTCGCGTTCTACGCCGCGGCCAACGGCGACTGGGCGCTCGCGGCGGCGCACTTCCGGACTGCCTCCGTCGCGGCCCCCGACGTGGCCATGCTCCGGTTGAACCTCGGGACCGCTCTGGAGCGCCTGGGGGACACCGGCGGCGCGGAGGCCGCGATCCGCGAGGCGCTGGGTCTCGACCCCGGCCTGTATCAGGCGCACCACGCACTGGGCGCCCTCTTCGCGAGAACCGGCCGCGACGCCGAAGCGATCGACAGGTTCCGCGACGCGGTGTTTCACAACCCCAACTTCGTCGCCGGGCACCTCGCGCTCGGCGACGCTCTGCGGCGGACGACGAGGGTAGAGGCATCCCTGGCCTCCTACCGTCGCGTGATCGAGCTCGACCCGGCTAACGCCGCGGCCCGGTTCGGAGAAGCGATGGCCCTGGTGCGCCTCCGGCGCTACGGGGAAGCCCGCGACCGCCTGGTCCGGGCGGCGGCGGTCCATCCCGGCCGCGCCGAGTTCTCCCACGCGCTGGCGCGCCTGTTCGCGGCGGCGCCCGATGACGGGGTGCGCGACGGCCGGCGGGCTCTGGAGTTGATGCGAACCCTGGTGACTTCCGAGCAGACGTCGGCGGTCGCCGAGACGATGGCTATGACGCTGGCCGAACTGGATCTGTTCGCCGAGGCCGTTGAGTGGCAGCGGGCGGCGATGGCGATCGCGACCAGGGCCGCGCGCCCCGACGTCGCGGATCGTATGGCGTCGAATCTGGAGTTGTACCTGCGGCGAGAGCCGTGCCGCACACCGTGGCGGGATGACGATCCGGATCTCCTGCCCGCTCCCCCCGCCGGGCCGGCACTTGAGCCCGAAAGGTGACCGACCGCATGAAGTCTCGTTCGCGCATCGGGGTAGCAACCCTGCTCCTGGCGTCGGCGATCGGTTGTGCGGACGAGCCCGCCCCGCGCGAAGAACCCGCCGTCGCGACGGCGCCGGATGCCTACGCCGGCGTCGAGTGGTTCACGGATGCGGCGGCTGGGTCCGGCCTTGGTTTCGTCCACTTCAACGGCATGTCGGGCCGCTTCTACCAGCCGGAGATCATGGGGCCCGGCGCGGCCCTGTTCGACTACGACAACGACGGCGACCTCGACGTGTATCTCGTGCAGGGAGACACCCTCGGAAGCGACCCGCCGCTCGCCCCGCGGCCGGAGGCGGCCCCGCGGGATCGGCTCTACCGCAACGACCTGGCGGTGGACTCGGAGGGGCAGCCGTCCCTTTCGTTCACCGACGTCACGAGCGCGAGCGGCATTGTCGCGCAGGGCTACGGAATGGGGGTCGCCACGGGTGACATCGACAACGACGGATGGATCGACCTGTACCTGACGCGATTCGGCGCCAACCAGATGTTTCGCAACCAGGGAGACGGAACGTTCATCGAGGTCTCGGCCGCGAGCGGCACGGACGATCCGTCATGGAGCGTTTCGTCGGCGTTCGTCGACGCGGATCACGATGGATGGCTCGACCTGTTCGTCGGGAACTACCTCTACTACAGCCTCGAGATGCACGTGCCGTGTTTTCACCCGACCGGCCCGGAGAACTACTGCGTGCCGGAAATGTACCGGGCGCAACCCAGCCGGTTCTACCGGAACCGCGGTGACGGCACGTTCACCGACGTGACGGCCGCCGCCGGCATGGCGCGCGAGTTCGGACCGGCGCTCGGCGTGGCCTCAGCCGACGTCAACGGCGACGGATGGATCGATATCTTCGTGGCCAACGATCAGCAGGAAAACCAGCTCTGGGTGAACCAGGGAGACGGTACCTTCCGGAATCTCGCGGCATTGTGGGGCGTGGCGCTCGGGGAAGCAGGAGAGGCCAAGGCCGACATGGGCGTCGATTTCGGCGATTTCGACAACGACGGTGATGAAGACCTGTTCATCACGGAATTGACCGGCCAGGGCAGCACGCTCTACGTCAACGACGGCTCCGGACTGTTCAACGAACGGAGCGCCGGCGCCGGCGTCCGTTACTCCAGCCTTCCGTACACCGGCTTCGGGGCTGGCTGGATCGATTTCGACAACGACGGCTGGCTCGACGTACTGGCGGTCAACGGTCTGGTGGTCGAGAGCCTCGATCACGCTTCTTCCAGGGCCGTGTTTCCGCTCGATCAGCGAAACCAGCTCCTGCGTAACCGTGGGGACGGGCGATTCGAGGACGTCACAGACCAGGCCGGCGCCGTGTTCCAGTTGTCCGAGGTAAGCCGCGGCGCGGCGTTCGGTGACGTCGACAACGACGGCGACACCGACGTCGTGGTGGCGAACGCAGCGGGGCCGGCCCGGTTGCTGATCAACGGGATCGGGAACCGCCGCCATTGGGTCGGGCTGCGTCTCGTCGGTGCGGCGGGTCGGGGCATGGTGGGCGCCCGGGTCGCGGTTCTCCGATCGGACGGCACGACGCTGTGGCGGCGCGCCCGCGCCGACGGCAGCTACGCGTCGGCCAACGACCCGCGTGTGCTCGTCGGTCTGGATTCCTACGCGGACCCGGTCGAAGTCCGCGTCACCTGGCCCAGCGGGCGGGAAGAAGCCTGGCGCGGCATCCCCGTGGACCGTTACACGACGCTCACCGAAGGGGGCGCGCCGTGAAGAGGCGGGTCGCGGCGACCGCCTCGCGGTTGATCGGCGTCTTCCTCGGTCTCGTGGTGGTTGGTTGCGCCGCCTCGGACGCGCCGAACCGGTCGGGT
Source organism: Acidobacteriota bacterium (assembly GCA_009838525.1). NCBI lineage: Bacteria > Pseudomonadati > Acidobacteriota > Acidobacteriota bacterium. The sequence continues at coordinate 75,875 of VXRJ01000003.1, read as the reverse complement.
GGATCGGCTGCGCCTGGCCCGACGCCGGTGGATCCGTCCGCGCTGGCGCCGATCGCGCTGCCGGACCTGTCGCGACTCGGGGAGTCGGCGGCGGAGGAGGCACGGGCCCGCTACGATGTCGTTCAGGCCGCGCTGGAGGGCGGCGCTCCGGACGCGGAAGTCGCCACGGCTTATGGCGCTTTCGGTCTGATCCTGATGGCGGCCGAGTATTTCGAGGCGGCGGCCGAGAGCTTTCGGCATGCCGAGGTGATGGCGCCGCGCGACCCACGCTGGCCGTACTACCTGGCTCACCTGCATCGCATGACGGAAGATCGCGATGCGGCCACCGCCGCCTTCGAACGGGCGCTCGCCCTCCGGCCCTCCGACGTGCCGACGCTGATCTGGCTCGGCCGCGCTCGTCTTGACCAGGGTCAGGCGGACCTCGCGGAGCGGCAGTTCCGCCAGGCTGCCGCGTACGACCCGGGCTCGGCCGCCGCGCTCGCCGGCGCCGGACGAGCGGCCTTGGCGCGGGGCAACTTCCTCGACGCGGCCCAGTATCTGGAAGAGGCGCTGGCTATCGCGCCAGCGGCTTCCCGGCTGCACTATCCGCTGGCGATGGCCTACCGCGGGCTGGGCGAAACCGACCTTGCCGAGGCGCATCTGGCCCGGCGCGGCGGAGCGAATCCACCGCTGGCGGATCCGTTGATGGAGGAGCTCGACGCGCTCCTGCCCAGCGCGATGAAGCTCGAAGGGCAGGGCATTCAGGCGCTGCAGAGCGGCAGGTTGGCCGACGCGGTCAGGGCTTTCCGCCGGGGTCTGGAACTGGAACCCGACAATGTCTCTTTGCGGCAGCGGTTGGCGACAGCCCTGGCCGCGGGGGGCGAGACCAGCGCGGCAGTCGAGCAACTCGAGGAGGCGTTGCGGCGCTCGCCGGAATTCGCCCGCGCGCACTTCAGCCTCGGGGCGATCCTTGCCCTGCAGGGCCGTCAGAGGGAGGCGGTGGAGCACTACGAAACCGCGCTCCGGCTGCAGCCGGGTTACGTGGAGGCGCGCATGGGCCTTGCCGAGGCGCTGCGAGGAGCCGGACGCCTTGCGGATTCCCTGCCTCACTACGCGCGGGTAACGGAACTCGACCCCGGATTCGCCGAGGCCTGGTTCGGGCGGGCGGACGCGTTGATCCGACTGGGCCGGCTGGAAGAGGCGCGCGCGTGGCTGGCCGAGGCGCGTAGCATCCATCCTGAACGCCCCGAGCTTGCGAGGTTGGAGACGGCGGTCAACGGCTCGGGGCGGTGAGGCCCGGCGGGTTGGACCCGCTGCCGGCGGCCTCAACCCGTCGTCAGCGGTCCGACGCCGAACCGCGAACCGAGCCACGTCCAGAAGTGCCGCTGCTCCGGGCTGCTGGCGGTCTGGTCCCGCGCCAGAAGCGTCGCGTTGTCCAGTTCTCCGGCCAGACAGAGGGCGTAAACGAGTAGCGGGCGGACCGTCTCCCCCGCGAGACCGCGGCGCTCCGCACTCGCCAGGGCGTCGACGGCCCCGGGGTAGTCACGGCGTGCCAAGGCTGTCAGGCCGCGCGCGTACTCCGCGGCGCCGGTTCCGTCGTCGCCGCTTTCCGCGATGCGAGCCCTGACGTCGTCGCTGCCCAGGATCCAGAGCGGTAGCGTGCGGAGTGGCGTCTCAGTCAGCAGCCAGTGGAGGTCCTCGATCTGCGCCAGCGGCCGGCCACCGTCCCACATCACGCGATTCAGAACTCGCTGGTGCTCGAAATAGGGCAGGCTTGCGTCGATGAGTTCAGCCGGCCAGAGGCGGCGCACGTAGTCCGAGGCCATCAGTGCGTCCCGGGCGCGCATCGGATCGAGAACGCGGTCGTAGAGTTCGGTGACTCGCGGATTGCTGCCATATCCCGGATCCGACAGCGACGGGACCTGCGGATCCGGGCGCAGCCGTCGAGGATGGTCGTCCACCAGGGGTGGCGCTTCCCTCGCCAGGTCATTCAGGTAGTCGGCGTCCCCGACGAACGTCGCCCCGATCTGCTGCGGCAGCTCGATGCCGATCTCCTCCAGGCGCGCGCGCAGCGCCGGCAAGCGCCACGGTTCCGCGAATTCCGCCACCGATTCGGGTCCGCTCGCGTTCCGCGTCCCGGCAAGCATCAGGTCGAACGGTGTGGCGGTCCAACCCGAGCAGTCAGCGAACACGTCGCAGAACGCCCGGATGATCCCGTTGACGTTGGTGCCCGGATCGGGCCGGGCGACGGGCAGCCAGTAGGTGGCGATTCCGCCGTCCGCAAGGCGGTCGTGGATGAGCTGGAAGTACTCGCGCGTGTAGATGTTGACGGCGCCGGGCGTTCGCGGGGGCGGCGGCTCGCCGGTGATGAGGTCGTAGCGTTCCGGCGTCCGGTGAAGGAACTGACGACCGTCGTCGACATGCACGGTGACGCGCGGGTCGCGCAGCGGATGGTCATCCGGGTAGACGAGATCGCTGACGGCGACGATGTCCGGGGAGATCTCCACGACGTCGACGCTCTCGACATCGGGCAGATCGAGTGCGGCGCTGGCGGTGACGCCGACGCCGTAGCAGATCACGAGCACGCTCTCAATGGGCCCGCGGTGCGCGAACAGGGGCCAGTAGACGAAATAGCGCATGTAACGGAGCCCGGAGATCCCGGTTCCCGACATCGAGAATCCGTTGGTTACCAGGCGGTTGTAGACGGGCTGTTGCAGCCAGCGTTGCTGCATCAGGAAGATCGTCTCGGCCGGACCTTCCCGGATGGCGACGATCTCCGAGCCGTCGAGGGCATACGGCTCTGCGACCCGCGTGAAGTAGACGTCGCGCATCCGGCCGAACGGGTAGGCGGCCAGGGCGGCGACCAGAACGACGCCGCAGATCGCGGTCGCGGGAGCGGGCAGACGGAGCCGCCAACCGCTGCTGCCGGGCAGCGCCAGCAACCCGACCACCCCGTACGCGGCGGCCAGCGCAAAGAACGCGATCTCCATCCCGAGCACCGGCAAGAGCACGAACGCCGCTACCAGCGGTCCGCACATCGAGCCCCCGGTGTTCCACATCGTCAGCCAGCCCGAAGTGCGGGTTGCGACGCGGACCTGCCGCTGAAGGGCGTCGCCGAGCAGCGTGAAGAACGCGCCCGAGAGGAGGGACGGCAGGAAGGTCAGCACCGAGGCAAGCCAGACGATCCGGCGCCACGACTCGATCTGCGTGCCGGTGGTGAGGAGCGCGAAGGCGGTGTAGGACGCGATGACCGCGCAGCCGCCCAGTGCGGCGACGGCGGGCAGGTGGGCTGCTGCGTCCGGGCGCCGCCGCAGCCAGGCGGCGGCCGTCAACCCGCCCAGTGCGATGGCGGCCAGCACGACGGCAAGCATCAGGCTGGCGGCTGTCGTCGTCGACAGCACGTACATCGTCAGGAACCTGAACCAGAGCACTTCGAGCGCCAGCAGGATGGCGCCCGAAAGGAACGCGCACGCAAGCAGGTTCCGGAGACGCCGAGGTTGAGTCTCGCCAGCCGCCCCACCCGCCGTGCGGTCTTGGGCGGAGGGGGTATGGGCGGTGCGAGGGGCCGTGCGCGCCCGGTGGGGCTGTTCCGCAAGGAGAACCGCGGTGCCGCCTGCAATCAAACAGAGCAGTGCGGCGCACAGTGCGGCGCCGGTCACTCCGAGAGCGCCGATCAGCAGGAGTTCGGCGCCGGCGACGCCGGTCACCGCACCCAGCGTGTTCCATCCGTACAGATGCCCAAGGGCCGGGCCGAGCTGCTTCTCGCGGTGCGTCAGGGCGGCGACGAGCAACGGGAGCGTCGCTCCCATCGCGGTAGCGGGCGCCAGCAGGGCGAAGAAGGCCACGACGAAACGGATGCTGTTCGCCAGCCAGATCGTCTCAGCAACCGGCGCCGTCGCCGTGGTGACGGCGAGTCCCAGTTGCGGCAGGGCGAAGGCCAGAATCGCGCCGGACGCCGCGACCGTGAACTCGATCAGCGCGTACGCGCGCACGAGACGCCGAATCCGGTGGCCGTAGCGAGCGACGAGGGCGCTTCCACAGGCGAGGCCGCCCATGAAGCTCGACAGCACGAGGCTGGTTGCCCAGACACTGCCGCCGAAGACCAGGCCCGCCAGGTGGAACCAGACCACCTGGAAGACAAGACCGGCGGCGCCGGAGACGAAACAGACGCAGCCGAGCCAGCGCCACTGACGCGCGGGAACCGGGATTACCCCCTCCTTGGCACGAAGGCGAGCAGCCGCAGGGGATTCTCGACCGTCATGACGCGGATGTCTTCCTCGGTGATTCCCGCCTCGCGCAGCATGGGAACGAACTGCGTGACGGTCTTGGCGTAGCCCGGGCCGCCGTTGCGCTGCGTGTCTCTGGCCGTCGCGAAGTCCGACGCCAGGAGGATGTTCTCCAGGTAGCCGGCGTCGATGAGCGACTGAACCATCGGCACCTTGTGCCCGTCGGCCTCCGGACCGCTCCCGAGCCGGTCGAACCCAACGAAGGCGCCACGCTCCGCCAGCCGGCGGTGGACAGTCGCCTCGGGGTCTTCGAGCCCACCCATGTGCCCGATGGCGACGGCGCCGGTCGGAACACCGAGCGACTCGAAGATGTCGAGCTGCGTCTCGGCCTCCAGCCCGTTGGCGGTATGGGTGAAGATGGGAATGTTCGTGGACAGGTGCGCCTTGCCGATCGCTCGAAACACCTTTCGCTCGCCTGGAGTCATTTCCTCGGAGCTCGCGATCTCGCCGAACGCGCCCCAGCGCTCGGCGTCTGCCGTCGCGGCGAGTCCCTCGGCGATCTCATCCTCGGTCTGATCGGCCAGCTCGGGCGGGTGGAAGGGGTCGGTGTAGTAGCCGCCGCTCACCACGATCGGCATGCCCGACTGCTCGGACACGGCTCGCAGGAAAGCTACGTCGCGCCCCATGTCGGCGTGGCCGCCGTCGACGACGGCGGACACTCCCTCGCGGGCCGCCGCCTGCATTTCCGCCGCCATCATGTCGACGTCCTGCATGAAGTAGGGGCTGTCGGGCGGGCCGAGGAAGATCTCCCGCGCGGGGCTGTCGGCGCCCACCAGCCGATCCCAGAACGCAATGTCCAGCGACATGTGCTCGTGAAAGAGCACTGCACCGCCCCTCAGGCGGTCCGGGGTCAGGTCCTCGAGTATGGTCCGGACGATCGGTTCTGGGGAGCCGGGCGAGTCGGCGGGCGTCGAGTCCGCCGCCGGTTCCTCGGGCTCCCGCGTGCTGCCGCACGCCGCCGCCAGGCCGGCCCCGCCGAGTCCGAGCAGCCGCAGCGCCTGGCGGCGGCTCCATTCAACGCTGCGAACTGACCTGTTTGCCGTCATGAGCGTCCTCCCGCGTTGATTCCCAGCGAGACCTCCGCGCAGCCGACTGCCCGTATCATGACACTTCAGGGAAGGGGTTGCCATGCGGTCTGCGGGTTCGCGATTCGCCGCATCGGTGGTGCTGGCCGCGCTGCTGCACGTCGGGGCGGCCCCGGCGCGCCCGCAGCCGCCCACTGCAGTCGTCGCGGCGGTCGAGGAAGCGCTACGCGAGGAACGGGGGCTCCGTGACCTCGAAGTGGCGGTCGACGGCGGCGACGTCACCCTCGCCGGTGAAGTGGCCACCTTCTGGCTGAAGCACGCTGCCCTGCAGCGCGCCCTGAACGTGCCCGGGGTGCGAACGGTGGTGAGCGAGATCACCGTACCGGCGGGGGAGACGGACGCACGACTGGCGGAGGAAGTGGGTCGCGTGCTCCGGAACTACCCGGACATGACGGTGTGGGACTTCGTCGGCGCCTCCGTCGACCGGGGTGTCGTGACGCTTGCCGGGTGGGTCACGCCGGAGCTGGACAAGGCGGGAGAGATCTTCGAGCGTATCGCCAGGCTCCGCGGCGTTCAGGACATTCGGAACGGAATCGAGCCGCTGCCCGCCACCCTGCAGGACGACCGGCTCCGTCAGGCGATCCGCCGACGCGTATTCGGCAGCCTGACGTTCATGCGGTTCGCCGGCCCGCGGCCACCGCCGTTTCGAATCCTGGTCAGCAATGGCTCGGTCACCCTGGCCGGCTATGTACAGAACGATCTGGAGCGCCGGGAACTCGAACTCATGGTTGGCGAGATCCAGGGTGTGGGTCAGATTTCGAACCAGCTTCAGAGCTTGAGGTAGCGGCGTGGCGCGCGAACCTGAAAGGTGGGAGGCATGATCACGATACGCCCGGAGCGCCCCGAGGATGTTCCGGGGATTCGCCTGGTCAACCAGCGGGCGTTTGGCGGGCCTGACGAAGCCGGGATGGTTGACGAAGCCCGGGCGCGCGGCGGCTGGATGATCTCGCTGGTCGCCGTCGCGGACGACCAGCTTGTCGGTCACATTCTCTTCACGCCGGTGACGATCAGTGCGTCGGAGCACGTCCGCGAGGCGGCAGGGCTGGCCCCCATGGCCGTCGATCCGGGCCATCAGGGTCGCGGCATCGGCACCCGGCTTGCTTCAGAGGGCCTCGCTCGGTGTCGCGCGGCGGGCTACGGGATCGCCGTCGTCCTGGGCCATCCGACATACTACCCGCGATTTGGCTTCGTGCCTGGCAGCCTGCACGGCATTCGGTTCGCGCTCGACGTCCCGGACGAGGCCTTCATGGTCATCGAACTCCTGCCGGGCGCGCTCGAGGGGTGTAGTGGAGTGGCGCGCTACCTGCCGGAGTTCATGGTGTTGTGAGTGCGATGGCGCGCCCGGAGGGATTTGAACCCCCGACCTACGGGTTCGAAGCCCGGCGCTCTATCCAGCTGAGCTACGGGCGCGCTTGGAACCAGCCGGTAATCCGGCGGCAAACGTACTTCCGGGCAGCATACACGAGATAATCACTCGTACCGCGCCGGTCCACCACGGGCTGCTAGAGGTCGGCCGGTCCGGGCATTCGGTAGCCGACCCCGCGCTCGTTGCGGATGTAGGCCGGACTTGCGGCGTCCTCGCCCAGCTTGCGGCGGAGCCGCTTGACTACGGCACGCACGAGTTTCGGGTCAGGGGAGCCACGATCCTGTCTCTTCCAGGCTAGACGCAGCAGAGTGTCGTAGGTCAGCACCCGTCCGGCGTTGACGGAGAGCAAGCGGACCAGTTCGTACTCGGTCGCCGTCAGCTCCACCGGCCGCCCCTCCACGGCTACGCGGCGCTGTTCGTAGTGGATGCTCAGCCCCCCGAGGACGAACGGCTCGGGCTCGGTCCGGCGACGCAGGGCCGCCCGGACGCGCGCGGTCAGCTCCGACGGCGAGAACGGCTTGACGATGTAGTCGGCGGCGCCCGCGTCCAGCGCCTTTACCACCGTCTCGTCCCTGCCATAGGCGGAGATGAAGATGACTGGCAGGTCACCCAGTTCGGGGATGCGCTCGATCAGCTTGATGCCGTCCGTTCCGGGAAGCAGCAGGTCCAGAAGGACCAATGCGGGCCGGTGCATCCTGATGAGGTCGACCAACTCTTCCGGATCCGCGGTGACGACAGGCGAATAGCCTGATTCAGCGAGGGCGTCGCGAACGTACCGCAACGTCTGGGGGTCGTCGTCGACCACCAGAATGCACGTTTGCTGCTGCCCCTTCCGGGCGGGCCGGGAACGTCCAGAGCTCGCCGCGGCGGTGGCGACGACTGCCTCCTCGGCCACCGGCACCGTAAACGTGAAGCACGTGCCGCGGCCCGCGCCGCCGCTCTGGGCCCAGATGCGGCCTCCGTGCGCCTCAACCAGTCCTTTGCAGATGGACAGGCCCAGGCCGGACCCCCCGAGGCCACCCTCCGCGTCTTCGCCGGCGTCTCCGGCGTGCCTGCGGAACAGGCGTGGGAGCCGGTCCGCCGGCACGCCCCGACCCGAGTCCGTTACCGAGATCGCCACGTGCACGCCGTCCCGCGCGGCCGCGATGCGGATCGGGGTCGATTCGGGGGAGTGCCTTGCAGCGTTCGACAGGAGGTTGTTGAGAACTTGCACGATCCGTCCCGGGTCGGCCAGCACTCGGGGGAGATCCTCCGCCAGGGCGATGCTCAAGGGCTGGCTGCCGGCGCCGCTCAGGAAAGTGCTGCGCGCCTGATCCACCAACGCGGCGACTTCCACCGGTTCGGACGACACGGACAACGTGCCCGTCACGATGCGCCCGTGGTCGAGCAGGTCGCCGATCAGACCGCGCATGTGGTCGGCCTGCTGGTCGATGACCCGGAAGAACTGCAGCATCTCGGCCGGTTCGGGAGCCGGCGCGGCGCCCAGCACGGTGGCCGTCGAGCCCTTGATCGAGATCAACGGCGTGCGCAACTCGTGGCTCACCAAACTCAGGAACTCGGCGCGCAACCGCTCGAGTTCGTCGAGCGGCGCGAGGTCTTGCAGCGTGACCACGACCGACTCGACGGCGCTTCCGACCGGACGAATAGGCGTCGAGTTGACCAGGGTGGTGACGCTGCGGCCATCGGGGACCGACAGCGTCATCTCCTCCGCCCGCACAGTCTCGCCGTTGCTGAACTGCTGCGCCAGTGGGTACTCCCGCAAGGCGATCTCGCGCCCGTCCGCGCGCCGGCATGTGATGGAGTCCAGCAGTTGTTCCGGGGAGTACCCCGGCGTGTTCAGGGCCTCAACGATTCGTCGCGCTTCCCGGTTGAACGAGACGGGCTTGCCGGCTCCGTCGAAGACCACAACGCCCACGGGCGAAGTTTCTATCAGGGCCTCGAGGCCGGCGCGGGCTCGCCGCTCGTCGTGGTGCGCGCGCGCATTGGCGATCGCCGCCGCCGTTTGCGAGGCCAACAGCGTCAGGATCTCTTCGTCGATTCTGGTGAACTCCTGGCCGCCCTCCTTCTCGGCGAGAAAGAAGTTCCCGACGTAGTCGTCGCCATGCCGCAGCGGCGTGCCCTGCAGGGTCTTCGACCGCATCAGCTCGGACGAAAAGCCGAGCGACCGGACGTAGGTGGGAAGATCCGCCAGCCGCAGCGGGGCGTCAAGGTCGCGGAAGTGCTCGAAGAGCCGCGGCCCGTCGGACCAGGTGGCCATCCGGTCCTCCTCGGCGGGCGTGAAGCCGGAGGTGACGAACTCCTGGACGCGTCCGTCCTTGTCCACGGTGGTAATGACGCCGTAGCAGGCGCCCGTCAAGGCGCGGGCGCTGTCGACGGCTTCGTGCAGCACGGTATCGAGGTCGAGGCTGGAACTGATGCGCAGAACGGCCGCGCTCAGCCGGGACGCCCGCTCGTCGAAGTCCTCGATGCGTTGCCGCAACTCGTCGGGATTCTACAGCGGTTGCGCGTGGGCAGTCCCGTCATGCGATGGACGCCCGTGTACAGTTTCACCACGGGCTGCCAGCGTCACCGCTGCAGGACAATCACCGTGCCGGGGGTGTCCGCCGTGGTGGCGAACATGGTCGGGCGTGGGGTGCCTGCGTCCGCTTCGACGTAGTTGAGACGGAAAAAGTCCGCCTGCGCCACGTAGATCGCTTCCCACAGCACGCCGTCGTCGTGGACGAAGTCGAGGTGGGCGGGCGACTGCGTCGCGTCGATTCGGATCTGCCCCTGGAACTCGTTGCCGGTCGCGGTGAGCAGGGCGAAGCGATCGCCCGTGATGGTGAGAACCCCGCCGACGATAGCGTCGAACGGTTGCCCCCGCTGCTCGGCGGCGGCCACCGTCCACTCGCCCTGTAGCGTCTGCAGGTGGTCTTCCCCTTGCGCCTCCGGCAAGGCGGCGTTCAGCAGCAGCAGGGAAATGACCAGGGCCGGGAGCTTCATGCGCATGGTGGATCTCCAGCGTTAAGTCAAGCGTTCACGACCGGGAAGGAACCGACCTCGTTGCCGAGGATTGCGGTCGGATCGACGCCGAGCCAGCGCCGCAGGACGTCTGCATAGATGTCGCGGAAGTCGACCGTGGCGTCGAGGCCCCCACGAGTGACCTTGCCGAGGTCGGCCGGCTCGCCGAGCAGTCCGGCCCGGATGCCGCCGCCCATCACGAACAGCACCCCGGCGTCGCCGTGCTCGGTGCCGTGGCTTCGGTTCTCCTCTACGAGACGGCCGAAGTCGGAGAACGTCAGCAGGAGTACGCGGTCGAGCTGTCCCGACTCGCGCAGATGACGTGCGAAGGCGCGCAGACCGCGCCCGAGCTCCGTGAAGAGGACCCGGTGCTTCGCGAGCTGATCCACGTGCGTGTCGAACGAAGCGGATCCCGGGGTGTCGAACGATCCGATGGAGGCGTAGTAGACGCGGGTCGGGCAACCGGTCTCGATCATGTCGCCGGTCCACCGCAGGGACTGGCCGAACGCCGTGTCGGGATAGTCGAAGCGGGCGCCCGTCCCGGCCCGGGCGCGGTGGAGTTGGCGGGAGGCGTGGGCGAGTCCATTGGTTACCTGTTGGAGGTAGTCGAGCCGCGCGGCGCGTGGACCGCGAGCCGTAGCGGGGGCCGTCTCGGGAGCGGCCATCTCCAGCAGCAGCTCGGGATGGGCTATCGCCATGCTGCGGCTGGACGCGGAGGCCAGCGTCCGACCGAGCGATTCCGCGAAATCCACGCCCGCCAGCGGCTCGCCGCCACAGTCGCAGGCGTGATCGAGGTAACGTCCCAGCCAGCCGTGTTCCGGCGCCAACGCGGCGACCGAGCCCGTTTCCCAGATCTCCGTCGCGCGAACGTGGGACCGGGACGACCGCGGGTAGCCCACGCCCTGCACGATTCCGGCAAGGCCGTCGTCCATCAGCCGGCGCACATCGGCGAGCCAGGGGTTCAGGCCGAGATCGCTCCCGTCGAGTCGGAGCGTCTGCGACCCGGGGATGGCGATGGTCGGACGAGCCCGATAGTAGCGGTCGTCGCGTACGGGAACAACGGTGTTGAGACCATCGTTGCCGCCCCTCAGGCGCAGGACGACCACAATGGGCCCGTCGTGGCTCGCCTGCGCTTCCGCGGCGGTCGCGTGGGCGCTCCGGCGGACGAAGAACGGCACCGTCGGGGTCAGCGCGAACCAGGTCAGCAGGTCGCGTCGGCTAATGGAACTCATGGGGTCCTCCACGCTGGCGCTTACGCCAGTTGATACTGCGGAGACATCATCACGCGCCGGATGAAGGCACTCCGCCCTTCCGGCGAGTTGACACCGGCAACTTCCGTTTCGATGGCTCCCGCGTCCAGGCCGGGAGCCGGGTCGAGTCGCTCGAGCAGCGCCGCGGCGGACGCGTCACGGAGCGGGGTCTCGATCGGTACGGTGAACGCAACTGCCGCTTCGCCGGTAGACGGGCCGGGACGTTCGAGACCGAGGGGCGGCAATCGGTCAGCCAGGGCGGCGGCCAGATAGTACCGCACCGTGAGGCGCGCCGCAGGTGTAACCCAGGCCTCCTGCCCGGGCCAGCCGCCCTCGCCGTTGTTGGGCGTGTCGAGCAGCGCCTGGCCGCTCGCCCGCAGCCAGCTATCCATCGCGGCGACGGGAGGGGATGCGATGCCCAACTGCCGGCAGGCGCCGGCCGCGAGATGGACCGGGCTCTTGATCAGGGCCCACCGCGACGACTCCGACCAGAAGGCATCGGACCGCACGATTTCGCGGAGCATCGCCTCGAGGGAACCGCCCGTCGTCCGGTAGGCACTGAGCAGTCGGGTCTCCAGGGCCGCGCCGCCGTCCTCGACTCCGAGATGGGTCATGAGCAGGCGCCCGAACCGGCGAGCCGTCGCCTCGTGCGAGGCGAGCCACCTGACGGCCGAACGCGCATCGAACGGATGCGTGCGGCCGAGAATCGTCTTCGGTCCGGCATCGAACTCGTCAGGCCGGAAGATCGGCACGAGGCCGGTGCGCCGGGCCGCTCGGGACGCCCTGGGATCGAGCGGCCGCGTCGGCTCGCGACCCTCGGGCGCCACCAGGAGCCAGCCGGTGAGCGCTCTCGAAAGCTCTTCGATGTCGCGCGGTTCGTAGGCGTCCGCACCGACCGTCCAGTGATCGAGAATGAGCTTGGCGGGACGATCGGATACACGCAGCCGCCGGTGCCCGTCCATCCCGACCTGGATCATCATGGCCGGGTCGACGACGAGGCTCGCGAGCAGATCCGGGACCGTGCCCAGACACTGTCGGCGGAGCAGGGCGTTGCGTCCGTGAAGCGCGTGCGGGGCGTCGACCGAGCCCGTGTTGCTGCCGAACACGCCATGCAGGAACAGGACGAGGTTCTCGCGCAGCGGGGCCGGGGAGGTAAGCAGCTCCGCCAGCCACCACCGGCGCACTTCCCCGGTCGCGGCCCGCGCGCGTTCCGCCTGCCGGTCGGCGATCGCCTCGAAGTCCTCGTCGGACAGGCCGTCGAATCGCAGAGCCGGGTTCCTCCAGATCCCGCTGGCAGCCTCCGGGGCCTGCGGGTACGGCGCGTCTCGAGCCGCGCGCACGAGCACCGACAGGGCCTCGTCCGCCGACATCCCCTGGATGGCCCGATCCAGGTCCGGAGTCGCCGTGAAGGCGAGACGGCGCAACAGGTGTCGCCGTTCCGTGGTCGACAGCGCGTTGCCCGCCACGGGTCCCTGCATCCGATTCACGGTTCCTCTCATGCGCTCGCCTGCTTACGTCCTCCGTCACCGGCGCGACTCGCGTGCAGCGGTTGCATCTCGGCCTCCGGTACTCGCCGGCCTCGCCACCGGGGCGCGACTACGCGGGTCCACCACAAGATGAGGCCGGTTGCCGCCAGCAGGCCCGGCGCCAGGCCGGCGACGAGCCACACCGCGCGGATGCCTGGTCCTCCGAAGTTTCCGAAGTGCAGCGGGCCGATCCAGGCCATCACGTTGTCGCCGAGCGTGGGAGCGGGCGCCGCTGGCGTGGCGAGCCGCTCGCCGGTGTACTGGTCGAGGTAGACCGTCCGCAGATGGCGTATGCCCAGCCGTGTGGGTTGCCGGTCAGTGAACAGCACCTGGAAAGCCGCCTCGTCGGTCGCAGGCAGGACGACCCTCGCGACGAAGGCGTCGGGTTCCGCCGGTCGGGCGAGTTCGATCATCTCGCGCCAACTCGGGCGCGGTTCGTAGGCGGCGCCGTCGGTACTCGATTGCGGCGCAGTGACCGTGCTCAGTGGCGAGATCCGGTTGACCGCCGCGCGGAACTCGTCGGGGAATACGAAGTAGGCCCCGGTGACGGCCCAGCCGGCGGTAAGAACGAGCGTCCAGATGCCCACCGCGCCGTGCAGCTCCCAGGTCACCCGTTTCCAGGGCCGGCGCCAGTCGACAGTGAAGCCGCGCCGCCATCCCGCCCGGCCGGGCCACCAGATGAACGGGCCGGTGGCGCAGAGCAGGAGCAGGCAGAGCGCCCCGACCCCGTTGACCACCCGACCGGTGCGGCCGGCGAGCAGGTCGAAGTGCAGATCCTGGAGGGTACGTATCACCGAGTGCTCGGGCAGCTCGCCCAGCACGTCGGCGGTGACCGGGTCGATGAGCACGGTATGGAACCCGCTGTCCTCGGTGACGTACGCGAGATGGGTCGGCCGGACGGTGGTCGGCGAATCGGCGCCGACCAGCCGCCCCTGCGGGTAGGCGTCCCGCACCCGTTCCAGGACGGTCGCCATGTCCGCCTGCGGGCCGTCGGTTTGCGCCGTGAGCAGTTCCGGGTGCACGGCGCGCTGCAGGTGGATGCGGAAGACCAGAGCGGCTCCCGTCACCGAGACGACGAGGACATAGAGCGCAGCCGCCACGCCGATCCAGAGGTGCACCTGGAACAGCACGCGCCGCAACGGGCCCGAACGGTCGAGCGGGCTCAAGTTGATGATCTCCGTGTGCCTCGGAGCCCTGAGACGCGCGATCAGCCGCCGACGTTGAAGCGTCCGCCGGCGACCACCGCACGCGGCAGGGCCGGGTAGCCGAGCGCGCTGTCGTACATCTCGTCCGTCACGTTGTCGATCCGCAGGAAGAGCGTCAGGTCTTGGTGCACGCGGAACTGTCCGCCGAGAGTGAGCAGCGTGTAGCCCGGATTGACGGTGATGTCGACGCTGCGCCCATCCGAGGCGCGCACGAGGCCGAGGAACGCACTGTCGTGCCGGTTCCCCACCACCCGCAGGTTCAGGTTCAGGCTGCCGCGCCCCCGCGTGTAGCCGACGCGCAGGTTGCCGGAATGCAGCGGCCGGCGCAGCAGCGGCTGGCCGGGCTGGAACTGCTGGCTGGTGCTGACGTTGGTGACCACCTCGGTGTCGACGAGGGCGTAGGAGGCGTTCGCGGTGAGCCCGCCGATCGGCCGCTGCAGGCCGAACTCGAACTCGATGCCGCCGGCGCGCGACCCGTCGATGTTGACGTAGTCGGGCAGGCCGTCGCCCCCGAAGCCGGGTGAGGGTGAATAGGCGATTTGGTTCTCGTAGTTGTTGTTGAACCAGGTGAAGCTCGCGAGCCAGCGCTGGTCGTCGAATGTGAGCTCGGCGCCCGCGTCGACCGTAACTGCCTCCTCCGGCAGCAGCAACAGGTTTCCGTCGACCCACTGCGAGCTGTACAGCTGCGAGAAGCTCGGGTTCTTGATGCCGCGGCCGATGTTGGCCGACACCTTCAGCGACGAGAGCGGGCCCTCTTGGAAGGGCAGCGGGTACCCTCCTGCCGACAGCTTCGGATTGACCGACGCGCCGTAGTGGGCGTTGTCGTCGATACGCGTCCCGGCGGTGACGAACCAGGCGTCGGCGACGTTGAACTGCTGCTGTACGAAGTAGGAGTGGTTCGCCACCGTCTGCAACTCGTCGAGTGCATTGGTCTCGCTGTAGTAGTCATACCCGGCGCTCAGGACCTGGTTACCCATCCAGATCGCGTTGAGCTGGTAGCGGGCGGCGGGCCGCCGCAGTTGCGCCTCGAATTCGAAGGGCCAGTCGAAGCCGCTGAACGGGCCGGTCTGTGCGAGGAACTGGCCGGCGCCGAGACTGGAAGGATCGGCAGCCAATGTGTCGAATGCCGCCTGGTCCAGCAACCGTACCAGCCGCGGCCCGGCCGGATAGAGCGCGCCCGGCGTTCCTTCCAGGATCGCGAAGACGCGGTATTGCGGATCGCCGATGGCGTCCACGGACTCGCGCCCGGATCGGAAGTAGCTCACGGTTGCGGAATGGTCGATGCGCGAGGAGAGGGTCTGGTCGAAGTCGAGGTGCCAGGTCAGGTCGTCCGTGTCGTAGCCGGTGCCGGTGTCGCCCGGCGCGTAGGTGATCGGGCCGACGGAGTTGGCGCGGGCGTTGCTGTAGCGGAACCCGGTCCGCAGCCTGGTGCTGTCACCGATGATCGCGCCGACGTTGCCGTCGATCGAATGCTGATCGAAGCGGTCGCGCTCCGTCAGGCGGTCCCCAAACGCGCCGTCGGTTCCGCGGTAGGCGACGCCGAGCTGGTAGTCGACGCGCTGCTGGGCGCCGCCCAGCACCCGCAGGTCGCCGCGGGCGGTCCCGAACGAGCCTCCCTCGATGGAGCCGGCCAGCCCCGGGCCGCTGTCCGGCGCTCCCCGCTTCGTGAAGATCTGGATGACGGAGCCGATCGCGTCCGAGCCGTAGAGCGCCGACTGGGCGCCCCGCACCACCTCGACCCGCTCGATCTCGTTGGCCGAGACGCGGCTGAAGTCGTAGTAGCCGCCGTTGGCGTTCACGCGGACGCCGTCGATCATCACGTGGTTGTAGTCCGATTCGCCGCCGCGCGCGAAGACCGATGCAAGCTGGCCTTCGCGCCCGGTCGACTCGATGTTCAGGCCGGGCACGTAGCGCAGGACGTCCGCGACAGAGTGGCTTCCGAGCGTCTCGATGTCGTCCTCGGTGAAGACCGAGTGGGAATCCATGACCGACGCGCTCCCCTCCGCGGTCCGTGACGCGGTGACGACGACCGTGTCGGTCAGCGGGGCGATGCCGAGCCGGAAGTCGGCGGTCGCGTCGTCGGCCGCAATGAGATCGATCTCGCCGGCCGCGAATCCGTCGAGTCGCGCCGTCACGCGATAGCGTTCGCCCGAGGGCAGATCCAGTTGGAACCGTCCGTCAGCCCCGGCGGTCGCGGTCGAAATCACCCGCAGCCCGCGGAGCGCCTCGATGGTGGCGCCTGGCAGGACCCCGCCGGACGAGTCGGTGACCGTGCCGGCCACGATCGTCGACTCCTGGGCGCCGAGGGGAGCGACGGCAAGCGAACACAGCAGAATGCCGAGTAGGGCGGAATACCGGGTCGTCATGATGTCCTTCCTCTGGGTCGACGACGGGGGCGCCGACGTGTGGAAACCCAGGCGATGCCAAGCTGCTGACGTAGAAGACTCGACGCGAAAACGGAGTGTAGCGAGTGCTCGTAGCGCCGTTCTGAAGAGTTCCTGAAGAGTTCCTGAAGAATTCCTGAAAGTCGACGGCGTCGTTCGGGGCGCTCGTATAGAGTGAGGCGACTGTCCGAACACGCCGATTTCCCGGGGCTTCTTCATTTTGCCGCTACATGCCGTCGGTCTGTTGTGCGCGCTCGCTGCTTCGGTCTTAGCGACCGAGGCGCGGGACCGCTACGGCGCCCTGGCGCTGGCGGCCGGATTCCTGATCGGCAGCGCCTGGCTCCGCCCGGATCCGGGATGGACCGGCGTGCTCGTCGCGGCCGCTGCCGGCCTGTCGCTCGTTCGTCCGCGAGGAGTTCCGGCATCGCTGGTGGCTCCGCTGGTCGCCGGAACGGCAGGCGGGTTATGGAGCAGGGTGCTGGACGGCTACGGCCTGCCGCTGTGGCTCGCGTGCCTGCTGGCGGCGGGTGTCGTCACCCTTGCAGCCGTTTCCGCGGCACGCGATGCAGGGTTTGCGGCGCGCTCGGTCCGTGAGGACGCGCTGGCCGCACTCGGCGTGCTGGGACTGGCCGTCGCCGCCGCTCCGGGGGTAGCCGGAGGATGGCGCGCGGCCCAGGGGATGAACCTCGCTGCAGGAGACATGGTCAGGCCCTCCGTGCATCCAGGCGTAGTCCTGGGGTTCGCCGCAGTCGTTGCATTCGGCGGTCTGCACACGCTCCGGAGGCGCGGGTGAGCCTGCTCGGAACCCTCGAGAACGGCCTGTTCGCTCTGGCGCAGGTGTTGCGCTTCCCGGTGATCGCGATGCTCTGGGTCGCGGTGGCGGCGGCGGTCTTCATGGCTGGCGGATGCGTGATGGAATGGCTCGCCCGGCGGCGGGAGCGCAGCGGCTTCGACCTCAACGCGTGGCTGGATGCCGGTTCGGTGCTGGGCGCCGACGCCGGGCGTCGTGCGGCGTTGCCGGCGCCGCTCCGCCGCCTGCTCCGTGACGTCGAGGCCGAACGCCACAAGCCGTCGTTCTCCGACGGTGGTCTCGAGCACCTCGTTCTGGAGCGCGAGGAGCGGGTCCGGCGCACGTTGAACGGGTCGCGGCTGCTGGTCAAGGTGGGGCCCAGCCTGGGCCTGCTCGGGACGCTGATTCCCATGGGGACGGCGTTGGCCTCGCTGACGGCCGGCAACCTCGAAGCGATGGCGGGTCAGATGGTCGTCGCCTTCACGACGACCATCGTCGGCCTCGCGGCCGGGACGATTGCCTACGTCATACAGATCGTGCGCCACGGCTGGGTCAACGAGTTTGTGCGCGAGCAGCGGTTCCTGGCCGAGCGCCTTGCCGGAGAGCTCGCGCGGGACGCGCTGAGCGGAATCGCGCCGGAGGAACGACACCATGGGACGCTTTCTGCATCTGCCGTCGCCCGCTGACGCGGAAGACGAGGATCCGCTCTCCGGCGTGGCGAACATCTTCGACGTGTCGGTGGTGTTCATCGTCGGCCTGATGATCACGCTCTTTTCCGTCTATCGCATCGGCGATCTGGTCAATCCGGAGAGCGAGGTGACGCTGGTCAAGACCAACGCCGATGGCCTGAGCGAGATCATCGTCAAGCGGGGCACCGAGATCACAGCCTACGAGCTGACCGGCGAGACGCTCGGGGGACAGGGTGAGCGCCTCGGCACCGCCTATCGCCTGGCCGATGGACAGGTCGTCTACGTGCCCGACTGAAAGGTGCGGTATGGAATACGCGGTTGTGGATGCCCGATGGCGTGCGGCCGGCTGCGGACGTAGCGGCCGGCTCAAGCGGATCGCGCGGATCGCGGCCGGCGTCGCCTTGCTGACCGTCGCCACGGCCGGTTCGGCCGCGGCGCAGGAGATCCGGCTCGCGTATCTCACCGGCGACACCACGTTGCCCGGTATCCTGAGCGCCTGGAAGGCGGTGCTCGACGAGCGTCCCGGACTGCGCGAGCGCGTCTCGGTCACTCTTGTTACCGAATCGCTGCTCGACTCTGTCGATCTTGAAGAGGTGCTGCGTAGCGACGTGCTTGTTCTCCACGTCCACGACGCGCACACGCTCGACCGCTTCGACGCCACTTACGACGTCGACCTTGTCGAACAGATCACCGGTCAGGGGCTCGTGCTCGGCGTCGGCGAGGGTCTGCTGCCACGGGAGCACTACGTCGAACGCGGGGTAGCCTGGGATCTCCGCGCACGGGCGTTCTGGGAGTACTCGGGATTCGCGAACCAGGTGGGGCTGCTGAAGTACGTGCTGTCGGCGGCCGGCGTGCCGGGTCTCGACGTGCCGGAGCCGCAGCCGAGCCTGGAGGCCGGCTACTACTACCCGGACCTGCCAGGCACGGGCGGAGACGCCGCCGAGCCGGGTGGCAGGGCGTTTGCCGACTGGGAGGCGTTCGATACCTGGCGCCGGGCCGCCGGCAAGCACCGGCCGGGTGGGTTGCGAGTGGCGGTGGGCTTCTACGGATCGAGCTACGACGACGGAGACACCGCGCTCGTCGATGCGATCATCGCCGAGATCGAGCGACAGGGCGCCGAAGCGATTCCGATCTTCGGCTATCCGGCCGGCGTTGCTTTCGAGACGCTGCTCCGCGATCCGGACGGGGCAGCGCGCGCCGACGTGGCGCTGACGTTCCTGTTCCGCTTCGCCGGCCCCGACGCCGGCGAGTCGCTGCGAAAGCTCGACATCCCGGTTCTGAGCCTGATCAGCCTCTACGGCCGGAGCGAGGCCGAGTGGCGCGCCTCCGCGCAGGGGCTGTCGATGTTCGAGGGGACGTTCCAGATCGCCGCGCCGGAGCTGGCCGGGCTGGTCGCGCCGACGGTCGTCGGGAGCAAGGAACGCCGCACGGATCCGGACACGGGATTGACCATCATCTCCAGTCAGCCGATCTCCTCGCGCATCACGCTGGCCGTCCGGCGGGCGTTGGGTTACGCGGTGCTGGGCGCCACCAACAACGCCGAGAAGCGGGTGGCGATCCTCTTCTACAACTACCCGCCGGGAAAGGCCGGCATAGGGGCCAGCTACCTGAACGTCGCCGAGTCGCTGGCGAACGTCCTTCAGCGGATGCAGGCGGCCGGGTACGACCTCGGCGGAGACGATATCGACCTGTCGTCGGAAGGGCTTCTCGATCAGATGATCGCCCGGGCGCGGAACGTCGGCGGGTACGCCCCCGGCGAGCTCGACGCGATGCTGACCCGGCGCGGCGCCGCGCGCGCCTGGATGGGTGACTATCTCCGCTGGCTCGAGGGCTATGCGCCGGAGCTGCGCGAGAAGGTGGTCGCCGATTGGGGCAGGCCGGAGGACGTGAACCTCATGGCGAGGGACGGCAGCTTCATCATCCCGGCCTTGCGCTTTGGCAACGTCGCCGTGCTGCCGCAGCCGGCGCGCGGGTGGGGCGCGGACGGCGAGAAGCTGTATCACGCCAAGGATCTGGCGCCGCATCACCAGTATGTCGCGACCTATTCCTGGTTGCGGGCGCCCGAACCGGTCGGGTTCGACGCCGATGCGGTCATTCACCTGGGGACGCACGGCACCCTCGAATGGCTCGACGGCAAGGACCTGGGACTGTCGGCGGCCGACGCGCCGGATGCGCTGATCGCCGACCTGCCCAACCTGTACGTCTACAACGTCGACGTGGTGGGGGAGGGACTGGTGGCGCGCCGCCGCGGCATGGCGACGCTGGTGGACCACATGGTGCCGCCGTTCGTCAGGAGCGGGCTGCTGCCCGAGCTGGCCGTGCTCAGCGAGAGCGTCGACGACTATCACAACAACGTCCACAAGAACGTGCAGCTCGCCGGGGCGTACGCGGACGAGATCCGGCGGCAGGCGCAGGACCTGGGGATGGTCAAGGACCTCGGCCTGGACCTGGGGACCGGGGCGGAGATCGAGCACGACACGCTGCACGCCATCGAGGATTACCTGATCGAGTTGCGGGGGCAGAACATCCCTTATGGGCTGCATGCTTTCGGCCGTACGCCGGGGGCGGAGATGCGCGCGAGCACGGTGGACGCCATCGTGTCGGTCGACCGCGACCTGCTGCCGGACGACACGACGGTGATGGCGGCGGACATGGAGCGGCGCATCGTGGAGTCCGGGCCGCGCGAGCTCGGCCACCTGTTGCACGCGCTCGACGGCGGCTACGTCCCCGTGGGGAACGGGGGCGAGCCCATCCGCAATCCGGACGCCTACCCCACGGGCAAGAACTTCTACGGCATCGACCCCGACAAGGTGCCGAAGCCGGCCGCGTGGACACTCGGCGTCTCTCTCGCCGACCAGATGCTGGAGGACCACGTCGCCGAGCACGGGCGGTACCCGGAGAAGGTGTCGTTCGTGATCTGGGGCACCGAGACGATGCGGCACGAGGGCGTGCTGGAGTCCCAGATCTTCCACCTTCTCGGTACGCGCCCGGTCTGGGATGCTCGCGGCAACGTAGTCGACGTCGAGGTGGTTCCGGCGCGCGAACTCGGCCGGCCGCGCGTGGACATCGTGATTGCCTCGGCCGCCGAGGGGATGTTCAACAACGTCACGCGGCTGATGGACGAAGCGGTGCAGCGGGTGAAGGTGCTCGAAGAAGCCGAGAACTTCGTCCGTCGTCACTACCTGGCGACGCGTGCGGCGCTCATCGACCGCGGATACGCGGAGGAGGAAGCCGACAGGCGCGCCGGGGTGCGCATCTTCGACGAGCCACCGGGGACGTTCAACCTGAACACGTCGCGAATCGCCGCCGCGAGCGGCACCTGGGACAGCGACCGGCCGATGACCGACGAGTACCTGTCGAAGATGGGCCACGGCTACGGCAACGGATTTTGGGGCGAGCCGATGGAGGACGTGTTCCGTCTTGCCCTCTCCGGTACCGAGAAGGTGGTGCACAGCAGCTCCACCATGCTCTACGGCGCCCTCGACAACGACGACTTCTTCATGTACGCGGGCGGCCTCGCGGCGGCCGTCCGGAACATCGACGGCGAGAGCCCGCAGATGGTCGTCACCAACACGCGCGACCCGGGCCGGCCCGAGATGACGGGCATCGACAAGTTCCTCGGCGCGGAGTTCCGGACGCGCTACGTCAACCCCGTCTGGATCGAGGGGATGCAGCGCGAGGGCTACGCCGGCGCCGGCGAGATGCGCGCGTTTGTCGAGTACCTGTGGGGCTGGGACGCCACGGTGCCGGAGACTGTCGACGACGCGATGTGGAACGAGTCGTTCGCCGTGTACGTCGAGGACAAGCACGACCTCGACCTGAAGGCGTTCTTCGACGAGCACTCGCCTCACGCCTACCAGGACATCACCGGCCGGATGGTCGAGACGATTCGCAAGGGGTACTGGTCGGCGGACGATGCGACGCTCGATCGCCTGCTCCGCGAGCACGTCGACAGCGTCGCCGCGCACGGGGTCGGCTGCTCCACACACACCTGCGGCAATCCCCGGCTGCTGCGCTACGTTCTGGAGCAGGGGGCCGTGATGAACATTCCGGGTCCGGCGCTCGAGGCCTACCGCACGGCAATGGAGGAGGCGATCGGCGCCGACATCGAGTCCGCGGCGGCGGAGGCCGAGGAGTTCGTCCGCTGGAACGAATCGCGGCCGAGTCTGACGACGATGAACATCGAGGGCTACCGGATGGAGGAATCGGCGGATGCCGCCGAACTGCTGCCCGCGCCACCGGCCACGGGGTCGGATGACCGCGTGTGGACCCCGCTCTGGGTCGGCGTCCCGGTTTTGGGCCTGCTCGCCCTGTGGCGCTGGCGCCGGCGCGGCTAGGAGGCCGTGGTGAAGCCCCCGCTGCATTCGAGCAGCGTTAGGGCGGATCGCGCGCCGCATCGGGGACATGCTTCAATGAGGCCGTCGGTTGCCATACTGCTGGCGTCCGCTCTTTTTTCCGCCGCGTCGCCCGCTGGCGCCCAGTCGGACGCCGTACAGGTCAGCCGGAGTGGGCGTGGGGCCTACGAAGCAAGCCTCGCGCCGCATCCCCGCGGTTTCGCGATCGCGTGGCATGACACGCGCCATGGGCTGCCGGAGATCCATGCGCGGCTCGTCGACGGAAGCGGCAGGCCGGTCTCCCAGGAGTACCGACTAACGACGGGCGCGGGGCGCTCGTACGAGCCGAGCCTCGCGGTTTCCCGCCCGAGCGTCTCGGACGACCTGGTCGTCGGCTGGTACGAAGTTGCCGCAGACGATTCCACGTCGTTCGCCAAGGTCGGCGCGTGGACGGCCGACGGCGCGCCCCTCTGGGAGAGAACGCTGTCCGATCCCCGCCGCCACGGGCGGGCGACGGTGGTCGCGGCGGCCGACGACCGGATTCAGTGCGTCTGGATCGAGGAGGCGCGGGAGTCGGAAAGCGACGGTTCGCGGAGGCCTGCAGCCGACGACCCGCGGACGCCTGCGGAGGGAGAGCCTTCGGCCGCCATCTGGGCACAGCAGCTCGATCTGGACGGCGAGCCCGTCGGAGCGGCGCGCCGCATCGCCGATGCGAGCCGCACGACGTGGAACCTGAATCTGCGCGTGGACGCCGAGGGCGTTCCGTGGGTTGCCTTCGATGCGCAACTGGGGACGCGCGCTTCCGAGCTCTTCGTCGCGCGCCTCGGCCGTGACCGGGTGGCACTCCATCGGCTGAGCGCCGACGACGGCGCATCCTCCGTTTATCCCGACCTCGCTTTCGGCGCCGGGCGAGCCGCCGTCACCTGGTGGGACACGCGCGACGGGAACGCGGAAGTCTATCTCGCGGTCGTCGACGAGGAGGAACTGCCTCACGGCATCGAGCCGGTGGCGGCGCGTGTATCCGACACCGCGGGGGAATCGCTGGGCGCCTACATCGCCTGGAACGGCGCGCGGTTCGGATTGGCATGGTCGGACGAGTCCGAGCCGGGCCGGCCCCACGAGGTGTACTTCCAGCAGTTCACGGCGGCGGGCATCCCCGTCCGGGCGCCGCGCCGGCTCACCGACAACCCTACGGCGTCGCTCATTCCCGCCATCCGGGCCGCCGGCTCGCGCTTCGCGCTGGCGTGGAACGAAGACAACGTGAACGCGCGCGGCGATCATCGCAGCGGGGGGCGCTCGGAAGTCCTGTTCGCGCTCGTTCCCTGACAAGGCGCGGCGTTTCCGTCCGCGGCCCCGGTCGACGAGCATCCGGCCGGCGTCGAATTCGGACGCTCCGCAACGTCTCGGTGACGGCGTCCTACATGCACGACGGCAGTATCGCCGCGCTCGACGCGGCGCTACGCGGCCAAGTCGCTGTTTCGCACAACTATCACCATATGGCGTTTCTTCATCTCCCAAAGATCACACGTTGTTTGAGATACTCCCTTAGGTACAGCCACTGAAGCACATTTCGACGGTATGGAGTACGTCCCGTTCATCGTTGCTGCCGGCGTGGTCGTTTGGCTCGTCGTGGTGTTGGTCCGGTCATTCCGCGAGGCGCACCGAAGCAGAAAGGAGCGGGAGGAGCGTATCCGTCGCATCCTGATGGGGAAGCACCGATTGTGAACGAAACAGGCAAGTTGTTTGTGTTGCTGCCGGGGAATGGGGGTTGGCGCGCCCGACAGGATTCGAACCTGTGGCCTTCGGCTCCGGAGGCCGACGCTCTATCCAGCTGAGCTACGGGCGCGTACTCTTGGAATGAACGACTTACGGAACTACCCAACAAGCGTACTACGGTTTCGGACCGGGGCGTCAACTGCGGGGGCGCTGTTCCGCCGCCTTTCCCGCTGCCTGCAGAAGTTCGTATGCCGCCTCCAATGCAGATTGAACCTCCATCGGCACATGAAGCACACGAGTCATCCCCGGCTGACCAACCTGATAAACAGGGGTCAGAACCTCGATCCACACCTTCCCATCAAGAACTTCAGCACGTAGAACGTGGGGCGCAACAGGTGAGCGATCGTCTTCACTACTCATCTGGAGCTTCTCTCCTCTGCCAGGTTAGAAACAGGCGGCGTTAGACTGCCGAGCCCTCGGGCATGAGCGGGCGCGCCACGCTTTTCTCCCCGATGTCCCGAAGTGCGGGCCTGCCCGACGGGTGGGTCAGGGGGAGAACCCCCATTTGACGGGAGGTTCCCCGAGGAGGACTATGCCCGCCGAACAGGCCCGCGAAATCACCGGAACGTGGCCCAATTCTCGACGCTGTAGGACATACTTCCAAAAGGATCGCAGATCGTGTGTGAGGTTTGGGAGATGGTGAAAGGCCGTATGACGATTATTGTGCGAGTATGCAATAATCTGCGGCGACGAAACGCGTGAGGAGCCGCCTCGCGTCTCGGGATGCCTCGCGCGCCACGTCCGGCAAGGAGGGGGTAACGTGCAGGAGAGTCCCGACCAGTTGCGCCGACGGATCAAGACGCTCGAGGACCGCATCTCGAACCTATGCGCCGCGGTCCTGCGCGTCAGCGCCAGCCTCGACCTCGAAACCGTCCTGCGGGAGATCGTCGACAACGCCCGCGCGCTGACCGGCGCCCGGTACGGCGTGATCGCGACGGTTGATGAAGCCGGGCAGCCGCAGGACTTCGTGACCGTCGGCCTCGCGCCAGGACAGCACGAGAAAATGGCTGCGTGGCCCGACGGACCGCGGCTGTTCGAGCACTTCCGGAATCTACGGAAGTCGTTGCGGGTGGCCGATCTGCCAGCCTATGTCAGGGAGCTCGGATTCTCTTGGGAGCTGATGGTGTCAGGGGCGATGCAGTGCACGCCGATGCGCCACCGCGATGTGTACGTCGGCAACTTCTTTCTGGGCGGGAAGGAGGGCGGACAGCAGTTCACGAGTGCCGACGAGGAGGTTCTGGTCCTGTTCGCGTCGCAGGCGGCGACGGCGATCGCCAACGCCCGCACGCACCGGGACGAACGGCGGGCCAGGGCCGACCTGGAGGCTCTCGTCGAGACCTCGCCGGTAGGCGTTGTCGTCTTCGACGGTAAGAGCCGCAGCCCCGTGTCGTTGAACCGAGAGGCGCGACGGATCGTCGAGCGCCTGCGCGTGCCGGGGCGGGCGCTGGAGGATCTGCTGGACGTGACTACCTGCCGTTTCGGCGACGGGCGCGAAGTCGCCTTGGCGGAGTTTCCGAATGCGGAGCAGTTGACAAGCGCCGAAACGGTGCGCGCCGAGGAGATTACGCTCTCGGTCCCTCACGGCCCGAGCGTCACAACGCTGGTCAATGCCACGCCGATCCGGTCGGCGGACGGCACGGTCGAGTCGATGGTGGTCACCATGCAGGATCTGGCGCCGCTGGAGGAGCTGGAGCGCCTGCGAGTCGGGTTCCTGGGTATGGTGAGCCACGAACTGCGAACGCCGCTGAGCTCGATCAAGGGTTCGACAGTCGCCTTGCTGGGTTCCTCGCGGGCGCCGGACCCGGCTGAGACGCTACAGTTTCTCCGGGTCATCGACGAACAGGCCGACCAAATGCTTGGCCTGATCGCCGACCTGCTGGACCAGGGACGCATCGAGACGGGCACGCTGTCGGTTTCGGTCGAGCCGGCGAGGGTGGCAAGCCTGGTGGAGCGGGCCAGGAACACCCTCCTCAGCAGCGGCGGCGGGCACGACCTGAAAATCGACCTTGCGGAGGACTTGCCGCGGGTGATGGCCGACCCGGGCCGCATCGTTCAGGTCCTCAACAATCTGCTCTCGAACGCGTCGCGACAGTCTCCAGAGTCGTCTCCGATCCGGGTTGGCGCCGCGCGGGACGGGCTGCATGTGGCGATCTCGGTGTCCGACCAGGGCCGGGGCGTGCCGCCGGACCGTCTGCCGCATTTGTTCCGGAAGTATGCTGGCGCGGCCGCTGGAGAGGGGGAACACCGGTTTGCGGGCTACGGCCTGGGGCTGTCGATATGCAAGGGACTG
This sequence comes from Acidobacteriota bacterium, assembly GCA_009838525.1. Taxonomy (NCBI): domain Bacteria; kingdom Pseudomonadati; phylum Acidobacteriota; species Acidobacteriota bacterium. The sequence goes on along the minus strand of VXRJ01000003.1, from coordinate 49,915 downwards.
GTGGAGGCGCACGGAGGCCGCATCTGGGCCGAGAGCGACGGGGCGGGGCGGGGCACCCGGTTCACATTCACCCTGCCGGTGGCAGAGGACATCGCTGGGGCTACCGGCTCCGCTCGGAGCCGTCCTCGCGGACTTCGGAAGGGGGAGGAGCAGACGTGCATCCTCGCCGTAGACGACGACCCGCAGACGCTTAGGTACGTTCGGGACGCTCTCACCGAGGCAGACTACGCCCCGGTTGTGACCGGCGACCCGAGTGCCGTGCCCGGTCTCATCAGGAAGCACAAGCCTCGGCTCGTCCTGCTGGACCTAATGCTGCCGGGCACCGACGGCATCGAGTTGATGGAAGAGATGCGCGAGCTCGAGGATCTGCCGGTCATCTTCATTTCGGCCTACGGCCGGGACGAGACCATCGTCAGGGCGCTGAATGCAGGAGCTGCCGACTACATCGTCAAGCCCTTCTCACCGTCGGAGCTGACGGCGCGAGTACGCGCGGCGCTACGCCGACGGGCCGAGCCGGAAGCCTTCCTGCTGGGGGAGCTGGCGATCCACTACGACGAACGCCGCGTTACCGTGGCCGGCCGTCCAGTCACGTTGACGGTTACGGAGTACGAGGTGCTCCGCGTGCTCTCGACCGACGCTGGCCGGACCGTGACATACGACTCGCTGCTGCACCGGGCGTGGAGCAGGCGGGACCGTGGCTCCGGCGATCCGAAGCTGGTACGTGCGATCGTGAAGACTCTACGCCGCAAGCTGGGCGACGACGCGGCCAACCCAGCCTACGTCTGCAATGAGCGCGGCGTTGGCTACCGCATGCCCAGACCCGAGAAGCGGTGAGCCCGTTCCACACCGAGGCGATTGGCCCATCCACACCCCGCACTGGCCGACCCGTTGTGATGCTCGATCCGTTCCGCAACATGTCTTCGAGTCCCTGCGATGCGAAGTCTCATTCGCTTTCAACCCACTCGACATCATGGACTGACCCTACTGAAGGGAGTATTTCAAGGCTTATATGGCGATTGTTGTGCGAAACAGCGATCTGGCCGCGTAGCGTCGCTTCTGGCCGCGTAGCGTCGCGCCGATGCCGGTGCGTCCGATTGGAGCAGGGACCGCGGTGCTGCGGTATGCTGCGGGGCAACCGCAGTCGATTCGCGATCAAAGGAGTTACTCATGCGCGCCAACACTGCCCGTGACCGGGTCCGCCTCGTTCCCCGCGTGTCGTTGATACTCATCCTCGCTGTCCTGCTCACGGTTGCCCCGGCCGGCGCCCAGGTGCCCGTCGGGACGCCCGAAGACGTGGGGCTGTCCGCGAAGCGTCTCCAGCGCATCGGCGAGATGGTCCAGCGCGCCATCGACGCGGACCAGATCTCGGGCGCCGTCACCGTCGTCGCCCGGCGCGGGCAGGTCGCCCACTTCGAGGCGCATGGCCTGATGGACATCGAAGCTAATGCGCCGATGCGCAAGGACACGATCTTCCCGATCGCCTCGATGACCAAGCCGGTGACCGGTGTCGCCATCCTGATGCTGGTCGAAGAGGGGAAGGTCCGCCTGTCGGATCCGGTGTCCCGCTTCATCCCGGAGTTCCACGGTACGAAGGTGGCGATGCCGCGAACGAATGCCGCGGGCGAGGAAGACGACGTCTATACCGTGCCCGCCAACCGCGAGGTCACGGTGCAGGATCTGATCACCCACACATCGGGTCTCGGGAGCGGCGGCGTGGCAAGCGAGGCGACGTCACGCATCGCGCCTCGCAACCTGACCGGCACCGTCGCGGACTGGACGGCCGCGCTCGGAGCGGCCCCCCTCGACTTCCAGCCGGGCACCCGCTGGGCCTACAGCGGGCTGGCGGGGATCGACACCCTGGGCCGGATCGTCGAGGTCGCCTCGGGGCTGACCTTCGACGAGTTCCTGCGGCAGCGGATCTTCGAGCCGCTCGGGATGAAGGACACGGCGTTCAACGTGGCGGATGAGAACATGCCGCGTGTCGTCACGCTCTACGGTCGCACGGACGACGGACTGGAGCGCCGCCCCGTGCCGGAATGGGTGGCCACGAAGACGTTGCATGGGGGCGGCGGCGGTCTCTGGTCGACGGCCGAGGACTACCTGCAGTTCGCCCAGATGCTCGTGAACCGGGGCGAGCTGAATGGCACGCGGCTGCTCGGTTCACGGACCGTCGATCTGATGGGTTCGAATCACGTCGGCGACCTCTACGCGAAGGCCGGACGCACCGGCGGTAGCCCCGGGAAAGGCTTCGGGCTGACCGTCGACGTCGTGCTCGACGCCGTCAAGGCCCGCAACGACCACCGATCGACCGGCAGCTTCGGCTGGAGCGGCGCCTTCGGCACGACCTATTGGGTCGATCCCAAGGAGGACTTGACGGCCATTCTGATGGTGCAGACGCCGGGCGGTCCGCTCCGGGTCGACTTCCAGAACGCCGTGATGCAGGCCATCGTCGACTGACAGCCCTTGGCCGGCTGTGACCGCTTCGGGCCTACTGCGCCACGAGCGGCGCCAGGCAGTCGGCGGCGCTGACGTCAAGCGGCCACCAGCTCGCGAAGTTCCCGTCGGATGCCGCGAGCGGCATGACCAGCGGGAACCCGCCCGGCTCGAAGGCTGCCGTCCCGCCGGCCTCCGCGTAACGCCGCGCCAGCGTCTCGCGGAAGCGGCCGACCTCGGGGGCCTCGAAGATCGCGTAGTAGAGCTGGCGCGTGCTCTGGGCGCCTTCACCCCGGATCACGCCGATGCAGATCGGCGCGGGGACGGCGTCCGACAATCCGGATTCTTCCGCCGCGCGGAGCAGATCCTCCGGCGAGAGCGCGCTCCGCAGCGAGTCGGCGTACTCGGCGTTGAGCACCAGCGGCACCGAAGCCCACGGCGGCGACACCATGGACTCCATCGTGCGGGTGAAAATCTGCTGGAAAAGCTCGGCGCGAAGCTGATCCGCGGTTTCCAGTACGAGCAGGCCGGCGCCCCGCGCCGGCCCGCCTCGTAGCGCGACCTCCCAATCGGAAACCAGGTCCGAGTCGACGACGTAGGGCTCGGCCAGGCTGCTCTGCACCGTCCACCAGAACAGCCCGCCGAGCACGGCCAGCGCCGCGAGCGTAATCGCCGCCTTGCGCATCTACGGGCTAGTTCGCCAGCGGGTGCGGCCGTATCTGGAACCGCACGATCTCGCTCGTCGTTCCCTTGCCGCCCTCGAGATGGTGCGGCGACCCCGTATTGAAGCTGGACCAGACCCCGCGCCCCTTCCAGCCGGCGTCCGGATCGTCGATCCGGCCGTCCAGACCGCGGCTGTAGAAGCCGAGCGGATACGGGACGCGCATGATCACCCAGTCGCCGCTGTCCGGATCGAGGGCGAGCAACGCGTCCGACGTCGTGCCGGTGGCAATCGGCGTGTTGGCGCCGAGGCCGAGGGTGTCGAACTGGTCGACCCAGTTGTAGTAGTGGTAGTCGGCGTTGGCTGAGCCCTCGACGCCCTTCAGCTTCGGGCCGGGGGTCGGATACAGCGTCCACCCCTCGCGGCAGTGCTGGCCGGTGGCGGTCGGTCCGTTCAGCACCGCGCACTTGCTGCGGTCGAAGCTGGCCATGTGCCCGCTGCCGCCGAGCGCGGTCCAGATCACGCCGTTGCGGTCGACATCGATGCCGCGGGGGCCGTATCCCCACTCGTTCGGGTCGCCACCCGGATCGTACGGCGGCTCGTAGACCTCGGAGATGCAGGTCTCCGGCGGATTGTCCCCGAGCTCCAGGCGGATCAGCTTCCCCGGCACCGGGAAGCGCCGCGTGATCCATACCGATCCGTCCGGATGCGGGATGACGCCGTAGGCGCGCTTGAACTTGTCGAGGCTGCCGACCCGCGTGTCGCGCGCCGGATCGATCTCGACGTCGCCGTTCCAGTCCGGCTCGTTCCACGGCCTGGTGATGACGCCGTCACCGTTGGTGTCGATGACGGTCGGACACCAGCCCTGCGACACCTGCTCGTCGCCGGTCTCGTCGTACAGCCGCGTGTTCAGCCAACCGATCGCCTCGGTCGATCCGCTCAGCCACAGCGTGTCGTCCGCGTCGTCCGCGAACTGCAGGTGGTGCGTGAAGTAGCACGTGTCGATCAGCTCGAACTCGCCGGTCTCGGGGTCGTAGTAGGACACCTGGCGCGTCTCGTCCTGATGTTGAATCGGGTAGTACTGCGCGAACCGGTTGTCCGAACCCTCCAGGCACCAGTCCGGCACGTCGTTCGGCCGCACCGCCTGCGTGATCCAGAGGCGGTTCTTGTCGTCCAGCATCGGGTTGTGGGCGCTCCGGCTCTGGATGTTGACCGGTTCATCGCCCCAGTAGAGCGACGGAATTCTGGTCGACGACCCCTGATACGAGACGGGCCGCCGCGGGCGCTCGATACGCGTCGGCAGGTCCATCCGGACCGACTCGTGGGTGCGGGGGTCCGTGATCACCAACCCGGCCCCGCCGACTCCGTATATGGGGCCGTTCGCGTTGAGCGTCGGATTGCGCTTGTCGGTCGTGATCTCGTCATGCACCATGCCGCGCGGGTGTCCCCACTCCCACATGCTGAGGACGATGTTGCGTTCACGCCCCTGCGGCCGCGGCGGGACGGGGGGCAGCTCTCCGGCGGCGATCCGGTCGCTCCACTCGGCGTACAGCTCGAGCGCGCGCGGCCGGCCCATGCGGTTGAGTTCGACGGACATCGCCGGCCCGGCCCCGCCCGCCAGGAGGCGGTACTCCCACGCGTCGGCCGACGAGTCGAACTCGTCGAGATCGAGCATCGGCATCTCGCGGGTCGCCTCATTGCCGAGCTGGTGGCAGAGCTGGCAGCCGTCCTTCAACCGGTCGATCCAGTCGGCCTGGGTATGCATGGTGGCGCCGATGCCGTTTCCGCGCGGCCCGGTGCCCGGAAAATCACTGGCCGGCGGCACCTCGAGGAGCGAATACCAGTAGTTGGCGGGATAGATCTCCGCCGCCTCGGCCGGCGAGGCCGCTTCGGTCGCGGTCAGCGCCAGGTCGTCGCCGGGCCGCGCGGGCGTCCTGTCCGAATCGGACAGGCCGTAGCCGCGGACCCATACCTCGTAGTTGGCGTCGGGGAGATCCGGCACGAGGAACCGCCCGTCGTCGTCGGTCACGACGATCTTCCGGAAGCCGGTCTCGAAGTCGTCCGTCTCGGCGATGACCCAGACGCCGGCTTCGGGGCCGGCCGCGCTGGTCACGACACCGCTGATGTCCTCGTCCTGGGCCGCAACGGGTGGGCCGAGTAGGGCGAGGCCCGCCGCCAGGAACGCCGCCGCCGCGCAGCCGCCGATCATGTGCCGCTTCGTGGTCATGTCGTCTCCCCCTGCCCGGAGCCTGCGCGCCCGCACTGGCGCGCTTGCGCCATTGTGCAACCTGCCGGCACGTGCGGCAACCCCTAATCAGCCGGACGTTGTGAACTGCGCGTCCGACCGCCTCCATCGGGGCTCGTTTCCGGCATGGGTGCCGTGAGCCAGTTTCTCCGCCGTCTGCACACTCCGGGGTAGCCCGTGGCAGGGCGATGGAGGAAACCATGACGGCAACGCAAACGGTAACGGGAGGTATGGCGTCGGCGTCACCGGCCATGGCGCGCGCGCGCCACGCGCGGGAGAACGACAGCCTGCTGGCAGGCGTGGAGAAGCGCGCGCTGCTGTGGATGGCGGCTCGCCTTCCACGCTGGATCACCGCAGACCATCTGACGGTGCTGGGGCTGGTGGCCATGGCCGGTGTGGGCGCGGCGTTCTGGGCGTCGCGCTGGAGCGATCTGGCCCTGATCGGCGTTGTCGTCGGCCTCGCCCTCAGCTGGTTCGGCGACAGCCTTGACGGAACGGTCGCCCGCATCCGGAAGCACGAGCGGCCGCGCTACGGCTTCTACGTGGACCACGTGGTCGACATCGCCAGCATGCTGCTGCTCTGCGCGGGCATGGCGCTGTCGCCGCACATGAGTCCGGTCGTGGCGCTGGTGTTGCTGGCCGCCTACCTGATGGTCTCCGCCGAGGCCTATCTCGCGACGCACGCGTGCGGCGTCTTCCGGCTATCGCTGATGAAGATCGGTCCTACCGAGCTCCGCATCCTGCTCGCAGCCGGCGCCGTCCGCCTGCTCGTGGGTGGGCCAGATGTCGAACTGCTGGGCGCGAGCTGGCGGCTATTCGACATGGGCGGGGCCATCGGCGCGGCCGGGCTGTTCGGGGCGCTGGCGTTCTCGGCCCTACGCAACGGGCTTGCTCTCTACCGGGCGGAACCACTCCCGCGATGACCATCAAGGGGCTGCGGCGATGGCTCGTCTTCAACGTCGTCGGCTCGATGGGCGTGGCGGTTCAACTGCTCGTGCTGGTGACCCTGACCGAGGTGGCGACCCTCGACTACCTGGTCGCCACGGGGCTGGCGGTGGAGTGCGCCATCCTGCACAACTTTGTCTGGCACGAGCGCTGGACGTGGCGCGACCGGGGCATCGGGATGCCTGGTTGGGCGGGCCGGCTGCTCCGGTTCAACCTGGTGACGGGCACGCTGTCCATCTCTGCCAACGTCGTGTTCACCGGGCTCTACGCCGAGGCGTTCGGCATCCACTACGCATTCGCCAACCTGATGGCGATTGCGTCCTGTTCGGTGCTGAACTTCATTGCCAACGACCGCTTCGTGTTCCGTCGCGTGCAGGCGCCGGACGCCTGCGCGGAGTGCTGGCAAGGCGCGCGGCGTTCCGCGTGCCGATGAAGAAAGTCAGCTATTGCGGCCGCAGCCGCGCCAGAAAGCGTTCGAGGTCCCGGGCGAAGTCTTCCCGGATCTGCCGGGTCTTGCCTGCCAACGCCGCGATCTTCTCCGAATCCAGCTCCGCGGCGTAGGCGTGGCGGAAGCGATGGCGAAATCGTCGCAATTCGTCCAGATCCGATGCAGTTCGTTCGGACAGGAGCGCCGGGCGGATACCCGGGATGTCGAGCTGCATCCGCCGGATCAGGTTCACGTGATAGCCGGCTGCCTCGATGCGGTTCTCGAACGAGCGTGCGACTTCTTCGAAGAGCTGTTCGACGGCGCCGTAGAGATTGTGAAGCTGGTAGCCCAGGCTGTCGACAGCTTCGGCTCCGCTGACGAACGACCCCCGTCGCTCCTCGATGCGGTCGCCGATGCGTTGGATGTCCCGATGGCGCGCGCGCAACTCCGCATCGAGAACGGCGAAGGCTGCTTCATCCATACACCCTGACTCCCGATCGGATGAAGGCCTGCGGGTCGGGGTGGAGATCGAGGTCGATGACGTCGACCTCCCTGCCGGTCGCATCCTCCAGCGCCTTCATCACCTCCAGGACCACGCTCGAGCAACCCGCCACGGCCACGTCGATGTCGGATGACTCCCGCCAGAGCTCCGGTGATCGCAAGGATCCCACGACGTAGGCAGCCTTCACGCCGAGCGGTTCCCGCAGCTCCGCCAGGGCGCCACGGACACGCCGCAACAGTTCGGCCTGCTCCGCCGCCAGCCTTCGTCGCCGCTCCCGGACCGCCCTGTCGAGCGTGCCGGTGTCGAACATGTTTTGTTGCCTCCCGCGCCCGCTACGGCGTCTTGACCGGCGGGGCCGGCCGCTGGGGCAGCGCCTTCGGATCCTCCCGCATCATGCGCAGCACTTCCTCGACCGCCCGCTCGAGCTGCGGGTCCTGCCCTGCGATGACCGATCGCGGGTCGTTCTCGACCTCGATGTCCGGCTCCACGCCGACGTTCTCCACCACCCAACTGCCGTCGGCGCCGTTCGTGCCGAACTGCGGCACGTTGACCGAGCCGCCGTCGATGAGCGGCCCGTGGCTGGTAATGCCGATGACGCCGCCCCAGGAGCGCTTGCCGATGAGCGGCCCCAGCCCGGCCTCGCGGAAGCGGTAGGGGAAGATGTCGCCGTCGGAGGCGGAGTCCTCGTCGAGGATGCAGACGAGGTGCCCGTGGAACGCCCACTGGGGGTAGGTCTCCGGAGTGTCGTAGGTTCGCGAGAAGCTGGTGCCGAGAACGTCCCGGCGGAGGCGTTCGATGAGCATCTGCGAGACGTTACCGCCGCCGTTCCCCCGGACGTCGATCACCAGGCCTTCCTTGCGGATCTGCCCGTAGAACCACTTGATGAACTCCTGGATCCCCTCGGCGCCCATGTCCGGAACGTGCAGGTAACCGACGCGGCCATCGGTCATCTCCGCCACCTTCTGCCGGTTGGCTTCCACCTCGGTCAGATAGCGCAGGCTCCGCTCCTGGGTAACCGGGGTGTACGAGACCTCCCGCGCCCCCTCGAACGTCGGCTCGGCGTGCAGCGTCAGCCGGACCGGCCGATCCGCGCGATGGCGCAACACGCGATAGGGGTTGTCCGATCCCAGCAGATCCTCGCCGTCAATCGCGAGCACGTAGTCGCCGACCCGCGCATCGACGCCGATCTCCGTGAGCGGCGACCGGTAGCGAGGCTCCTCGTTGTGGCCGGCAAAGATCTCGACGATGCGATAGCGGTCGGCCTGGGCGTCGAGCTCGAAGACCGCGCCGGGCAGGGCGACCTCTGGTCGGTCGGGCGTTTCCCAGTCGCCGCCCGCGATGTAGGCGTGGCTGACGTTGAGCTCCGCCACCATCTCTCCGATGACGTAGTTCAGGTCCGACCGGTGCCCGACGTGCTCCAGCATCGGGCGGTACCGGTCGCGCAGCGCGTCCCAGTCGTAGCCGTGCATGTTATCGACGTAGAAGAAATCGCGGAATCGCCGCCAGACCTCGTCGAAGATCTGCGCCCACTCCTCGGCCGGCACGCGATCCACCATCAGGCCGTTCGTCGAGACTCGCGTGGCGTCGCCGCCGCCCGCCGGATAGACGTTCCAGGCGTTCCCTTCGCGCACCAGCACCCTCTCGCCGTCGCGCGACACCGCGTAGCCGCCGATGCCGTCGGCGATCGTCTCGGCTTCCCGGTCGGCGAACGTGAAGCGCCGGAGCGCCGGCTGAACGCTGCTGCCGCGCCCGTAGTACTGCGGGCCGCCACGGATGAAGAAGACGCCGTCATCAGCGCCGCTCAGCCCGACGTAGTTGTCGAACGGGACCGGCAGCCGCACGACGCGCTGGGCGAGCCCGTCGAAGTCGATCGCGATGGGCCCCTCCTCGTCCTCGTCTCCGTTCTCGTGCCCGCCCTCGCCCGCGCCTTCCGCGTCATCGTCGGGATCCGCCGTCTCGTGCTCGTCATCCGCGTCGGGATCGTCACCCTCGCCGTCATCCTCGTCCGCGTCGGGATCGTCGCCGCTCAGCTCGACCTCGTCGCTTTCCGGCGGCAGCGGGTGCTCCACGTCGCGACGCAGCGCCGCGGCGTAGATCCCGGTCTCCCGATCGACCAGGTAGTTCCACTCGAACGAGCCGAGCTGCGGCGTGAACTGCCGGTCGGACAGGTAGTACAGGAAGTCGCCGTCCGGGTCCCATGCCGGGTTCCACTCGTGGAAGTACTCGCCGGTGACGCGATGCAGCTCGCCCTCGGCCAGGCTCCAGACGTAGATGGAGCTGAAGCCCGTCGCGTCGGTCATCGAGAACGCCAGGTAACCGCCGCGGGGCGACCAGACGTAGTCGCGCAGCAGCCCGCGTTCCTCATCGGCGACATCGATTACCTCCTGGGTCTCGACGTCGATGACGTAGAGCCTGCCGTCCTTGTCGCTGAAGGCGAGGTGGTCGCCGGTCGGCGACCATTCCGGCGCATAGCGCATCGCCTGCCCGCCGGTCGTAAGCTGCTCGGGCTCGCCGGAGCCGTCCTGGGCGACGAGGTAGATCTCGTCCTCGCCGCTCGCGTCGGAGACGTAGGCGATGCGCCGTCCGTCCGGGGACCAGCGCGCCCACTTGTCGTGCGCCGACGAGCTGCGCGTCAGATTGCGGGTCGGGCCGTTCTCGATCGGCGCCGTGAAGACGTCGCCACGGGCCACGAAGAGCGCGCGCTCGCCCCCGGGGCTGAGCTCCGCGTCCTCGATCAGGGCCGCCGCGGCCACGCGGGAAGGCCGCATGGCGAGGCCGTCGTCGGGCACGGTGATCGCGATGGGCTGCGATGTCCCCGCGTCGATGGAGTAGATCTCCAGTTCGCCGTTCAGCTCGTAGACGATGCGGTTGGCGCCGTCATCCCCCGGCCAGCGGACGTCCCAGGTGTCACTCTCCGTCAACTGCGTTGTCTCGCGCGAGCCGACGTCGTAACGGTAGAGGTTGAGGGTGCCGTCCCGGTCCGACGTGAAGTAGATCGCGTTGCCGATCCACATGGGGTCGCGATCGGCCCGCCGGTGGGTCGTCACCCGCTCGACCACGTGGGTCTCGCGGTCGAAGATGTAGAGTTCCTGCGCCCATCCTCCCTCGTAGCGCTTCCACGTGCGGAAGTCCCGGAAGAGAGGAGAGTAGACCACGCGGCTTCCATCCGGGGAGAGATCGCCGGCGCCCGACTCGGGCATTTCCAGCGGGATCGGCAATCCGCCGTCGACGGACGCCAGGAACAGCCGGCTGTCGGAAAGGTCGGTGCTGTAGCGCAGCGACCGGAACAGCACCGCCTGCCCATCCGGCGACCAGTCGTAGACCTGGTTGTCGTAGCCCCAGCGTGGCGCCAGCGGACCGCGGGCGGGGTAGTAGGTGATCTGCTGCGGCACGCCGCCGGTGGCCGGAATGACGTAGACCTGTTCGTCACCGTCGTACTGCCCGGTGAACGCGATGCGGGATCCGTCCGGTGAGAACCGCGCGAAGAGTTCCAGCCCCGGATGGGCGGTCAGCCGGGTCGCCTGGCCGCCCGCGGTCGGCGCCAGCCAGAGATCGCCGGCGTATGTGAAGACCACGCGGTCGCCATGGATGTCGGGGAAACGGAGCAGCTTCGTCTGGGCGGCGGCCGGAACCACCGTGGCCGCCAACATGCCGACGACGCAGGGCGCCATCAGGAATTGGAATCGTCGGAACATCTTGCCTCCTGGGTCACGAGGGACTCGACCATGCGGATCCCGTGCCTTGAACGATTACGTCAAGAGTTCAGACGATACGTCAAGGGGGATTGTTTCGGTCTGCTACGGGCTCCTACTCCACGCGGAGGACGTTCATGGGCTCGATGCGCGTCGCCCGCCGGGCCGGAAGCCAGCAGGCGACGAGCGCGACGGCCACCAGCACGAGCGGCGCTACGGCGAATGTCAGGCGGTCGCCCGTGCTGACCCCGTACAGGAAGCCCTCCAGCACGCGGCTCGAAGCGGCCGCCGCGAGCAGGCCGGCGACGGCCCCGGCCGCAATGAGCATCGCCCCCTGACGGACCACCAGCGCCACGATGCTGCCGCGCTGCGCCCCGAGCGCCATCCGGACACCGATCTCCCGCCGCCGCTGGGCTACGACATAGCTGAGCAGGCCGTACAAGCCGAATGCAGCGAGGAAAAGCGCGAGCGCCGCGAAGAAGCCGACGATGCTGGCATAGAAGCGGGGCTGAGCGACTGCGGCGGACAGCCGCGCGGCCAGGGTCGAGACGTTGTCGATGGTCGCGCTCGGGTGTGCCTCGGCCACCGCTTCGCGAAGGAACGGGACCGCGGGCAGCGGGTCACCGGTCGTCCGCACGGCAACGAACTGGTGGAGGAAGACAGTAGGCACACCCGCCATCTGGTAGGTGGGGACGAACACCTCGGCCGGCGACGGGGTGACCGCGATACCCTCGTACCGCATGTCCGCCACCACCCCGACCACTTCCCACGGCTCGCCCCCCGCCTCGGCGTGACCGAACCGGATCCGTTGCCCAACCGCGGGCTCACCGCGAAAGACCTCACGAGCGAACGTCTCGTTGACCACGCAGACCTGCGGGCTGCCCGCCCTGTCGCGACGGGTATAGAAGCGTCCGCTACGCAGGCGTAGCCGCAACGCGTCGAAATAACCGGGGCTCGCCACCCGGACTGACGCAAAGGGCATTTCCGCCGGATCGCTCGCCGGCGGGCGGCCTTCGACATGCACGCTCGCAAACCCGGAGGCATTGTTGACCAGCGGCAGTCCGGTCGAGAGGCCGACTGCCTCCACCCCCGGCAGAGCCGTTAACCGGTCCGCCGCGTCGAGCAGCGGCTCGGCGAAGCTCTGGCCTCCGGACCTGATCAGCTCCATCCGTTCCGCATCGACCGCGCCGGACTCAAGACGCAGGTCCGGGTTCCAGGTCAGGGCGGTGACGACGTTGGCGGGGTCGTAGCCCCGGTCGACCGTCACCAGCTCCACGAAGCTGCGCAGCAGCAGTCCGGCCCCGACCAGCAAGACCAGGGCCAAGGCCACCTGCGCGGTTGCCAGCGCGGCGCGGGTCCGGCCGGCTCGCAGCAGCCGGAAACCGCCGGTCGACTGCAGGCTTCCTTCGTTCAGTGTCCGCAACAGTGGCACGCGCGACCACTGGAAGGCCGGCACGGCGCCGAACACCAAGCCCACCAGCACCGACAACCCGAGCGTGAACGCCAGCACCACGTCGTCCACGCCCGCCTCGTCGAGGCGCGCGATGTCGCCTGGCACCAGCGCCGGCACAGCCCGCAACACGGCGGTTGCCACGGCCAGTCCGATCGCCCCGCCGCTGAGGCTGAGCACGATACTCTCGGTCAGGACCTGCCGAACCATGCGGCCGCGACCCGCCCCGAGCGCCGCGCAGACCGCCAGCGCCCGCTGCCGTGTCACTCCTCGCGCAAGCAGCAGCCCCGCGACGTTGATGCAGGCGATGAGCAAGACGAGCGCGGTCGCCGCCGTAAGCGCCAGGAGCGCCGGCCGGTACTCGGCCACCAGGTCCTCCCGCAACGGAATCACCACCGCGTCGATCTCCGGCGTGTCTCCCGCGCCTGAACCTCCCTGGCTGGTGCCGGTCCTGGCAAGGGCTCGCAAGAACGGAGTGCTCCCCTGTTGCAGAATCGTGCGAACCTCGGTGGCGGCCTGCTGCGGCGAGACGCCGGCGCGGAGACGCCCCAGTGCGTTGAAGAAAACGACTACGGCACCCTGCGCCTCTTCGCCCGGCTCCGGCGGCGCCGGCGACGTAAAGGGCGTTATCACGAATGGTGTCCAGGCCTCGGTCTCCGGGGTGGGAAAATAGAAGTCCTCCGCGGTGACTCCGACGACTGTGTGCGGGTTGCCGTTGAGGTCGAGGACGGCCCCTACGATGCCCGGATCCGACCCGAATCGTCGGGCCCAGGCGCCGTAGCTCAGCACGACGACCTGATCCTCGCCCTCCCAAGCTTCATCCGCGATGAAGAACCGGCCGAGGTGGGGCCGCGTTCGCAACAGCGGGAACATCGACGGCGAGACCTCCGCGCCGCGGAGGCGCGTCGCAGTCGCGCCGTCCGAACCTGCCAACTGCATCTCCGTCGCTCGATAGCCGGCGACCTGTTCGAACGAATCGGCTTCCTCCTGGATCCGCGGCATCGTCGCATTGCTCAGAAACAGCGACGCTCGGGCCGCCGGGCCGACCATTTCGCCGATACGCACGATCGCGTCGGAATCCGGATAGGGCAGCGGCCGGAGCAGCATGGCGTAGACGATGCCGAACATCGCCACGTTCGCGCCAATGCCCAGGGCAAGGGTTGCCAACGCGGTCAGGGTAAAGCCGCGTTGGCCGAGGAGCGCGCGCACCGCCTGGCGGAGGTCTCGGAGCATTCTCTCCATCATGGCACGACAGACCCGGTGCGCTATGATGGCCGGCCAGAGCGCGTGGCGGTTCTTCATTGTTCAGCCGAAAGGAAGACGCGTTGAGCAACCCAACCCGCACTCCGGTTCGCCAGCCGGAATCCGTCGCACGCGTCGGTCGGCGCCGTTTCCTGCAGCTCCTGGGCGCTGGCGCCACGTTGGCCGCAGGCGCCTCCGGGCGGGCCCACGCGGTTCATGGGCAGGCGTCGCCCGACGTGGTGGTGGTCGGCGCGGGAACGTTCGGCATGTGGACGGCGCTCTACCTGCAGCGTCTCGGCGCCCGCGTCACGGTGGTCGACGCCTACGGCGCGGGGAATTCCCGGCAGACCTCGGGTGGCGAGACCCGCGGGGTCCGTACGTCGTACGGCGACCGGCCCCACGGGCGGCAGTGGACGGGTTGGGCGCAGAGGGCCATCGAGGGCTGGCTCGCCTGGGACGAGGACCACCGCGCGCGGCTGCTGCCGCGCCTCTTCTTCAGGACCGGGGACCTGATTCTGCGTGAGGAGACCAACCAGTACTTCACGGAGACCCGCGAACATTGGGACGCGCTCGGCACCCCTTACGAAGTGCTTGCGCCGGACGAGGTCGCCTACCGCTGGCCGTGGATCCGGTTCGAGAATCTCGGTGTCGCCCTCTACGAACCGGGCGCCGGCGTGGTTCGGGCGCGACGCGCGATAGAGTCGGTGGCCCGCGTGTTCGAGGACGAAGGCGGGACGATCAGGATAGACCGTGCCGAGTTCGGCGCGCGGAACGGGCGGTCGCTCGGCTCGCTGCAACTCGCCTCGGGCGAGCGCCTGTCGGCGGGGACAGTCGTCCTCGCCTGCGGCCCCTGGTTCCCCAAGGTCCTGCCGGGGCTGATGGGGCAGCGGGTCCGCATCGCCATGGGTCACGTCTTCTACTTCGCGGTCCCATCGGCCGATACCCGTTTCTCGTATCCCTACATGCCGAGCTACGGCGTGCCGGGGTGCACCGGCTGGCCGGCCCTGCCGCCCGACCACCGGGGATTCCGCGTGCGCACCGGCGGCCGCCCGCCGGAGGATCCGGACTTCTCGGATCGCTGGATCGCCCCCGAGTATCACGACCGCCCGCGGGAGATCCTGACGCGGCACTTTCCGGATCTGGTGGGTGCGCCCATCAACGAGACCCGGGCCTGCCACTACGAGAGCAGCGTCGATCGGAACTTCATCATCGATGTCCACCCGGATCTGGACAACGTCTGGCTGGCCGGCGGCGGATCGGCCGAGGCCTTCAAGTTCGGGCCGGTGCTCGGGGACTACATCGCGCACCGTGTGCTCGATGACGATCGCGAACCCGAGCTGGCGGACGGCTTCCGCCTGAAGGACGAGGAGTTCGAATCCGGTGCGTGATCCCCTGCTGCTGACCTTCCTGCTGCTGGGGGCGGCAGTGTTCGCCGTCGATTACTGGTTGGGCGACCGCGCGGACGAGCGCCCGGTCGTCGAGGTGACCGCGGATCAGGTGGAGCAGCTTCGCGTGCGCTGGATGGCGCAGTGGGGCAGGGCGCCGAACCCGGAGGAGTTGCAGGGGCTGGTGGACGAAGCGGTCGACGAGGAGATCCTCTACCGCGAGGCGCAACGGCTGGGGCTCGGCCGGGACGACGCCATCGTGCGCCGCCGCCTCGCCCAGAAGCTCACGTTCCTGCTGGAGGACGCCGGCGACGCGGTGGCGCCGACCGAGGAGGAGATCGCGGAGTACTTCGCGCGAGAGTCCGAACGCTACCGGAGGCCGGCGCGGACGAGCTTCGATCACGTCTTCCTCTCGGGCGATCGCCGGACCGACGCGGCGCGCGACGCCCGGGCCCTGCTCGACCCGGTGCGCGCCGACGGGAATGATGGCTGGGAACGGTTGGGCGATCCCTTCATGCTGGCCCGGTCGTACGTCGAGCGCTCGGATCAGGAGATCGCCGGGCTTTTCGGAACGGACTTCGCGCAAGCCGTAGCCGACCTGCCCACCGGCGACTGGAAGGGTCCGGTGGTATCGACCTACGGCGTGCATCTGGTGCGCGTGAACGGCCGAACCGCTGCCCGCGCGCCGGCGCTTGCCGAGCTGCGCGACCGCGTCGTCGCGGATCTGCGACAGGAGCGCCGCCGCGAGCGAAGCCTGGCGGGCTACGAGGAACTGCGCGAGAGCTACGAGGTGCGGCTACCTGCGGGAAGCAGCGAGCGACTGAAGTGAAACAGACGCGTCCCGGACGCGTGGGGAGTCTCGCATGACAGCACGGCTGACGGCGTGTTTGTTGATCCCGACGATGCTCGCCTGCGGAGCGGCGGAGGAGCCCGCGGGGGAGACGCCGTCGCCTGCGGCGCCCGCGCCAGGCCGCGTCGTGCAGGAGTGGAACCCGCCGAGCGCCCCCGCGCAGCCGGCCGACCTGGTCACGCGGGAGCCGTGCACCCATCACGATCCGCTCCGGCAGGCGTTCTTCGGCGACCTGCACACCCACACCGCCTTTTCCCTCGACGCCCTCGGACGCGGTGGATTCCAGACGCCCGACGACGCCTACCGGTTCGCCCGCGGGGAGGAGATCGGCCTCAGTCCGCTTGACGCCGACGGCCGGCCGGCGCGGGCCGCGCGGCTTGTCCGCCCCCTCGATTTCGCCGCGGTCACGGATCATTCCGAATGGCTGGGCGAGGTCGCGGTCTGCACCAACCCGTCTTCCCCCGTCTACGACTCGGCCGCCTGCCGCGGCCTGCGACCGGGCGGCACACCGGAGGAACGCGCAGCCTGGCAGGCGGACCGGCTTGCCGGACGGGGCCCGGTGGTCTGCGGCGACGACGGCCGGGACTGCCGCGACGGCCTCCTCACCGCGTGGGAGGCGACCCGCGAGGCGGCCGAGCGCTACTACGACCGCTCCAGCGACTGCTCGTTCACGACGTTCCACGCCTGGGAGTACACTCGCGCGCCGGGCCGTTCCAAGGTGCACCGCAACGTCATTCTCCGCAACGAGATCGGACCGGAACTGCCGATCTCCTGGATTGACGCGGACCAGCCCCGCGACCTGTGGACCCGGTTGAAGGCGCGCTGCAACGACACCGGCACCGGCTGCGAGGCGCTCACCATTCCCCACAATCCCAACATCTCCAACGGCCAGATGTTCACCCTGGACTGGGGCGGGTTGCCCATCGACGAACAGCGGGAGCGCGCCGCGCTGCGCAGCGAGATGGAGCCGCTGGTGGAGATGATGCAGGCCAAGGGCGAGTCCGAGTGCCGGCGGGGCATGTGGGACGTGGTCGGCGGCGAGGACGAGCTGTGCGACTTCGAGAAGGTCCGCTACATCGACGGCCAGCGCCCCCCCGACTGCGAGGACGGCACGGGTGAGGGCGGCCTCCGCGGCGAGGGGTGCCAGTCGCGCCTCGACTTCGTGCGCTATGCGCTCATCGAAGGCATCGCCCAGGAAGAACGCCTCGGGATCAACCCGATCCAGCTTGGTCTGATTGCCAGCACCGACGGACACAACGGCCTGCCGGGCGACACGGACGAGTACGACTACCAGGGTCACAACTCGAACGTCGACTCGGACCTGGAGAAGCGGCTCACGACCCAGGCCTACGCCCCGCACCCGCTCCGGAATCCCGGTGGGCTGATCGGCGTCTGGGCCGAGGAAAACTCGCGCGACTCGCTGTTCGACGCGATGCAGCGGAAGGAGACGTTCGGCACGAGCGGCGTCCGGATCCAGGCGCGGCTCTTCGGCGGCTGGGACCTGCCGGATCTCTGTTCCAGCAACGACATGATCGCCGAGGCGTACGAGACCGGCGTGCCGATGGGAAGCGTGCTGCCGGCCCGCGAAGGCTCCGGCGCGCCCCGCCTGTTCGTGACCGCCCTCGCCGATCCGGGCACGCCGGAACGTCCGGGGACCCCGCTTCAGCGTATCCAGATCATCAAGGGCTGGGTGGGGGATGACGGACGGTTTCACGAAGCGATCTACGACGTAGCCGGCGATCCGGACAACGGCGCCGGCGTCTCTCGGGAAACCTGCGCGCTGAGTGGGGAGGGCGCGGCGTCGTTGTGCACGGTCTGGACGGATCCCGATTTCGATCCGTCCCGTTCCGCCGTCTACTACGCCCGGGTGGTGGAGAATCCAAGCTGCCGCTGGAACGGCTATCAGTGCGCCGCGCTGCCCGCCGAGGAGCGTCCGGCGGCGTGTTCCAATCCCGACCTGCCGTGGAGGATCCAGGAGCGCGCCTGGACCTCGCCCATCTGGTACCGGGCCGACGATCAGTGACGCTACGGGTTCCCGGGTTTGCTAAGCTCGCGGCATGGCTGACTTCCTTCGTCGCATCCGCGTTCCGGCCGTTTCCCTTTGTCTGCTGCCGTTCCTCCTGACGGGCGCCGCGGACGCCCAGAACGAAGACTGGGGCGGCTACCCGGGCGACGAATGGCCGCTCGCGGGCGGCCACTTCGGCCAGACTCGGCATTCGTCGCTGACGCAGATCACCCCTGACAACGTCGAGCAGCTCGGCGGGGCCTGGGTCACCGAGCTGGGCGGAGGCGAAGTGTCCCGCTCCACCGTCGTGGTGCGCAACGGGCTGTTGTTCCTGAACACCGGAAGCAGCATCCGAGCCCTCGACGCCGCCACCGGCGAGGAACAGTGGCGAGTGCTCGCACCGGTTGGCCGGATGAACAAGGGCGTGGCCCTGGGATCCGGGCTGGTCTTCGCGGGGCTCAGCGACTCGCGCCTAATCGCGCTCGATCAGCGGACCGGCGAGCAGGTCTGGGAGCACCTGGTGGGCGTGGAGGGCCAGTTCGGCCAGTGGATTTCCTCCCCGTCAACCTACGCCGAGGGGCTGGTGATAACCGGCATGGCGAACGGCGACAGCTATCTGCGCGGGCGGATCGTGGCGGTGGACGCCCGCACCGGGGAGCGGCGGTGGCTCTTCGACGTGA
This sequence comes from Acidobacteriota bacterium, assembly GCA_009838525.1. Classification (NCBI taxonomy): domain Bacteria; kingdom Pseudomonadati; phylum Acidobacteriota; species Acidobacteriota bacterium. The sequence continues at coordinate 31,398 of VXRJ01000003.1, read as the reverse complement.
TTCCCGAGCCGGGCGCCCTCGGCTCGGAAACGTGGCCGGTAGACAGCGACGTATGGCGATTCGGCGGCGGCGGCGTCTGGATGACGCCGACCGTCGACGTCGACCTCGGCCTGTTCTTCGTCGGCACCGGCAATGCGGTCCCGATGTGGGGCGGCGAGCTGCGGCCGGGCAACAACCTGTTCACCTCGTCGGTGGTGGCGCTCGACCTCCATACGGGTGAATACCGCTGGCACCAGCAGCTCGTGCACCACGAACTCTGGGAGCACGACCTGGCGACGCCGCTCATCGTCTACGACACCGAGGTGGACGGGGAGACCCGGAAGGCGCTGGCCGCGATGCGTACCGACGGGTATCTCTTCGCGTTCGATGCCGAGACCGGCGAACCGGTGTTCGAGATCGAAGAACGGCCCGTGCCGCAGAACGAGTTCCTGCGGACCTCGCCGACGCAACCCTTCCCGGTCGGCGCCGACAAGGTCGGCTCCGACTGCGTCGACCCGGACATGATTCCGCCGGGGTTCGAGGCCGGCTGCTACTACGACCCGATCGGTCCCGATCTGCCGAACAAGTTCATTCCCTACATGACGATGCGGTTCGCACCGATGTCCTACAGCCCGGTCACCGGGTACTTCTACGGCATGGCATGCGTCTATCCTCGCTGGATCAAGCGCCCCGAGAACGGTTGGTTCTTCACCGGCACCACCGTCCGGGCGCCCGGCCTGAAGCAGCACGGCCTCCACGTGGCGCTCGACAGCCGGACCAACAAGATTGTCTGGCAGCACGAGGTGCCCTGGTCGGACTGCAACAGCAGCGGCGCCCTGACTACGGCGAGCGGCCTGATGTTCCACACCGAAGCGGACGGCAACCTCGGCGCCTTCGATCAGCGGACGGGCGAGGTGCTGTGGCAGTTCCAGACCGGCCAGATCGGCCTTTTTGGCTCGAACGGCTTCGGGGGCGGGCCAGTGGTGACCTACGCGATCGACGGCGAGCAGTACGTGGCGTTGACCATGGGACGCCTCGTCTGGGGCTTCAAGCTCGGCGGGACGGTTCCGCCGCGGCCGGCGCCGGAGCCGCCGCCGACGGTGCTGCCGTTCGAGGGGCCGGTCGCCGAAACCGACACTATCGAGCTCAAGCGCGTGATCACCCAGAGCAACCAGAACACCGGGCGCAACGACGAGTGGCACGACGACTACGGATTGACTCCGACGCGGGCGTCCGTCGCCGCGGGAACCGAGGTGACCTGGACGAATCCGACCGGGCTGAGCCACACCCTCTCGGCGCGCGACGGCTCGTGGACCACCGGTCCTATCGGCCCGGGGGCTTCCGGTTCCGTGGTCCTCGATGCGGCCGGCGAGCACGAGTACATCTGCACCGAGCATCCATGGACGATCGGGCAGATCATCGTGGAGTAGCCCGATCCTTGCAGCCGTTACTCGCATCGATGGCCGTCGCGGGTTCAGGGAATGGGAGTTGGCTTGGCTTTTTTGCTGATTGACATCATTATGATGTAGATGTAAATATGATGGCATGATAAAGACGCAGGTGCAGCTTCCTGACGCTCTATATCGCGATCTCAAGCGGTTGGCGGCGACTCGAGAATGGTCGCTCGCGGAGACCATCCGGCGCGCGTCGGAGCAGTTCCTTGCCCGGTATCCCTTGGCCGCGGGGCCGGCGTATCCGCCCTGGCGTCCACCAGTGTCGGACGCCGTGGGTTGGCGCGGACTGAGCCACGAAGCAGTTCGCGACGCTGCTCACGATGACGTCGAGCCGACTGGCGTCAGTCGTTCCGATGAAGGGCAGGGGCTGTCAGGAGTGCGGCGCCCGTGACGTCGTTCGACTCCAACATCCTGCTCTACGGCTTCAGTCGGGACAGTCCCTTTCACAATCGCGCCCGCAGCCTGCTGGAGGACTGGACTCCGCGTGAGGACGTCGCAGTCTCGGAACTCGTACTGGTGGAGTTCTATACGCTTCTCCGGAACCCCGCCGTGCTCGCCCGACCTCTGTCGGCGCGCGAGGCGGTCGAGGTCGTTCAGGCCTACCGGCGGCACCCGCGTTGGATGCTGCTCGGCTTCGACACGGACAGCGTGGCGGTGCACGAAGAGTTGTGGTCCCGAGCGGCCGAGTCCGTCTTCGGGCGTCGCCGTGTCTACGATGCCCGTCTGGCCTTCACGCTGCGGCGGCAGGGCGTTACCGAGTTTGCAACCGCTAACGTGAGGGACTTTCAGGACTTTGGATTCGAGCGGACATGGAGTCCGTTCGACGACTGATGGGTCGCGTATGAGTGTGGTTTCGTGAGGTGAGGACAATGAACTGGATGCGTCTGTGTCTGCTGGCGGCGATGTTCCTGGCGGTAGTTCCCTCGATAACCCTGGCGCAGGAAGCGGTGCGGCACGGCGAATCACCGCTCGTGCTGCCGTGGAAAGAGGCCGACTGGGGACCGCCATCCGACCGGCCGGGCTTTCCCGCCGGTCTGCGCAACGCGGCGGTCGCAACGGACCCGGCCACCGGCGGTCCGACCTACTTCGCAAGGTTTCCGGCCGGATCGGAATTCGCCATGCACTGGCACACCCACACCGAAACCGTGGTCGTGCTGGAAGGCGCCGTCGACATCGTCATGGACGGCACGCGCTACACGGCGACGACGGGCAGCTACGTGATTATCCCGGGCGGTGCGCACCACGCCTGGTACACGCACGCGGACGCGGACGTGGTGCTCCTCGCGCGCCGGGACGGGCCGGCGGACTTCCACTTCGTCGAGCCGTAGAGTTCAAACCACCCGGGTGGCGCGGCCGCTCGAATGTAGCGGGGGATTCACCACGGCGTCCTACCCCCCGCTGACTGCCGCCTCCAGCTTGGCCAGGGCGTCCTCGAGGTTCGCCGGCGCCGCCGACCGCGTGCCGGCCCAGAGGTCGCCCACCTCGTCGAGACGCGCGTGGATGGACCGCATCGTGAAGTCGCGCGGCTGGAGGCCGGACTTCGGACCGTCATGCACCTCGGCCCAGGTGAGCGGCGCGGAGACGCCGGCGAACGGACTGGCCCGCGCGCTGTAGGCGCAGGCCAGGGTCTTGCCGTAGATGTTCTGCAGGGTATCGATATAAACCGCATCGGCCGGGCGTCGGCGGACGGTCCGCTCGACGGTTGCCGCTTCCGGATGGCGCGCGGCGACGACAGTCGCCACAATCTGGCAGAAGATCATTCCCGCCTCGTACGGCGTCCCGGCCGGCAGGGGGATGAAGATGTGGAGACCCTCGGAACCGGACGTCTTGGCGAACGACGGGACACCGAGCCGCTCCAGTTCGTCGTGCAGCCAGCGGGCTACGTCGAGCACGCGCGTGAACGGCGCGTCCGGCATCGGGTCGAGGTCGAGCGCCGTCATGTCGGCCTCCGTGATCCGGTCGAGCGTCGAGAACCACGGATCCTGCGAGATGACGGCGAGCTGCGCCATGTAGATCAGTGTCTGAAGTTGACCGCCGATCAGGTAGGGCACCTCGGAGTCGGCCGATCGATCCGCCCCGGCGCCCAGCTTTTCCGCCACGATCGCGACCCGGGCGCCGTCCGGGATCGGATCCGGCGCACGGTGTTGATAGAACGATTTCCCGTCCACGCCGTTCGGAAAGCGCTTCATGACGAGCGGCCGGCCCGCCACCACCGGAAGCAGATAGGGCGCAACGCGCAGGTAGTAGCGGAGCAGGTCGCCCTTCGTGAGTTCCGGTTCGGGCCAGAACACCTTGTGGAGATTGCCGACCGGCACGCGCGCGCCGCCGGCCAGGACGAGCGTGCCCTTCCGGCGGCTCGCTTCAAGCGCGTTCAGCTCCGCCAACAGATCCGCGGCAGCCGGTTCCGGCCCCGCTTCGGGTGCGACGCGCCGGCGCGGGGCGGACGGTGGCGGGCCGGTGTCCGGCCGCTGGTCGTCATGGCGGACCGCGGCGGGACGGACATCGTCGCGCAGACCGTGGTAGACGGGGTTGCGGAGGATGCCGTCCCGCGTCCACTGCGTGAACGCAACGCGCGCCACCAGCTCCGGCTTGACCCAGCCACGCTTCTCGGGGCGGTGCGGCGCCGGCACTTCCGCGAACGGCGACGACTCCGTGACGAGCGGCGTGAGCCGACTGGCCAGCCGGTCGAGCTCGGCATCGGTAAAGCCGGATCCGACCTGACCGGCGAAGATGAGCGGCGTCGCCCGGGTCCAACGCCGGTCGGCGGGGTAGTAGCCGAGGAGCAAGGCGCCGATGTGCCGGCGCGATCCGCGCGGCGCGGTCCAGCCGCCGACCACGAAATCCTCCGAGCTGGTGAACTTCAGCTTCTGCCATTGCGCGCTCCGGCGGCCGGAGGAGTAGCGACTCGCCGGTTGCTTGGCGATCACGCCTTCCCAACCGCGCTCCTCGCCGTCGGCGGCCAGCGCCTCACCGTCGCCGACCTGGCTGTCGGCCAGACGGATCAGTTGAAGGTCGCGCCGCCGTCCCCGCAACAGGCGTTCGAGCCGCTTCCGCCGCTCATGGCAGGGGAGGGGCCGCAGGTCCTCGTCGCCCTCGCGCAGCAGGTCGAAGAGGATGAGTGCGACCGGCACCTTGAGCGCCGCCGCTTCCGCCGCCGCGCCCGTCCTTTGCAGTCGATCCTGCAGGTACTGGAACGCCAGGGGAGCGCCGTCGTCCCCGGTTGCCACGACTTCGCCGTCCAGCAGCACGGGGCGGCGCAGTCGGCGCGCGAGGCGCCGGAGCGGATCGAAGAGATCGGGGAATTCGGGAGTCTTGTTGCGTCCCAGCCGGGTATAGATCGCGGGTGGGGCGGGGCCGTCGAGCGCGACGAGGGCACGGATGCCGTCGTACTTCGGTTCGAAGATCAGCCGCTCGTTCCGCAGGAGGCGGAAGTGGGCTTCGGGCGGCGCCAGTTCCGCCAGCATGGGGCGGACGTCCCGCGGGTCTTCGCGCCAGATCGCCGCGTTTGGCGTTCGTGCCGGCCGCGCGCCCGTTCCCGCCGTCCGTTTCGCCACGGCCAACCAGCATATGGCAGTCGGCGTGTCGTGCCGATAGACTGGGAGCGAATTCACGAGGCAAGAGGGAGAGAATGGCTGCACGTCCGACGTGGAAGGGCTATCTGAAGGTAAGCCTGGTGACCGTTCCGGTCCGAGTCTTTCCGGCGACCAATACGACCGGGCAGGTCCGCTTCAACCAGTTGTGCGGCGAGTGCCAGACTCGCATTCAGCAGAAGAAGTGGTGCTCGTCGTGCGACCGCGAGGTGGACAAGACCGAGATAGTCAAGGGTTTCGAGTTCGAGAAAAGCCGCTACGTCGTGATGGACGACGAGGACATAGCAAAGGCGCGGCCGGAATCGACCCGTATCATCAACCTGCTTCGGTTCGCCGACATCGAGACCATCGATCCGATGTACGTCGAGCGGCCCTTCTATCTGGCCCCCGACGGCAAGGTGGCGGCGAGCGCCTTCGCCGTGCTGCGCGAGGCGCTGGTTGGGAAGGCCGGAATCGGCAAGTTGGCCCTCCTGGGACGGGAGTACGTCGTGGCGGTGCAGCCGCGGGACAACGGACTGGTGATGTTCACGCTCCGTCAGGCCCGGGAGCTTCGACGGATGTCGGCGATCGAGGAGCTGGACGATCTGCCGGAGACCGTGAACGAGGACGAGGTGAAGCTGGCCCGGCAGGTGATCGGCACCTTTGCCGGCGAGCTCGACCTGTCGGAGTTCACCGACGACTACCAGGCGGAACTGCGCCGGATCATCGATGCGAAGATCGCTGGCGAAGAGGTGGTGGTCCAGGAGCTGGAGACGCCCGCCAAGGTGGTCAACCTGATGGACGCTCTACGCAAGAGCCTCGAGCAGGTGAGCGCCGGCAAGAAGAAGCCGGCCAAGGCGGCGGCGAAGTCCTCCGCGGCGAAGACGTCAGCCCGGCGGGGCGCCCGCGCGTCGTCGGGGAGTGGGCGCGCCGCTCCAGCCCGCAGGCGGAAGCGCGCGTAGTCACGCCGGCGGCTCTACTGTGCCGCCTTTTCCTGCAGGCAGGCGAAGAAGCGGTCCATCATCATCTTCGAAACGCCGCCCAGAAGGCGCTGGCCGACGCGCGCGATAGTTCCCCCGACCTGCGCCTTTCCGATGACGTCGACCCGCGTTGAGGCCCCGCCGTCAGATTCCGCGAGGGTGACGGTGGCTGACCCGTTTACGAAGCCGGGCGAGCCTCTTCCCTGAACCAGCAAGGTGTAGCCGGCCGGGGCGTTCTTTTCGCTCATCCGGACGGTCCCCTCGTACTGACCGGTGACCGAGGCGATTCCCATGGTGAGCTTCGCGCGGTAGGTATCTTCCGCGGTCTGCTCCATCGCCTCGCACCCGGGTAGGCACGAGGCGATTACCGAAGGGTCAACGAGAAGGTTCCAAACCCGCTGCCGCGGGGCGTCGAACGTGTAGCTGGCGGAAACTTCCAGCTACCGGCCTCCCTCATCGGTGCGTGCGCCGGTGAGCATCGTCTCCATCGAGTAGTTCCCCTCGTGGCAGGCATACTCGAAGAGCGGCAGGTCGTTCTTGACCATCGGGAGGTTCACCGTCCAGGGGCGGACCCAGGTCATCGGGTCGTTCACCGTGAACTCGTACTCCAGGGTCCCCTCGTCGATGCGGGTGAATCGCTCCACCAGCCGCATGGTCGAGCTGGTGCCGCGCCAGTTGCGTTTCTCGTCGAAGTTGGTCGTCTCGACCACCAGGGTGTCGCCGTCCCAGTAACCGCGCGATACGCCGGACCACTGGGCGAGCCGCTCGTCATGAATGGCCGGGCGTCCGTCTTCGATCGGGATGACGCGGACGGTGTGGACCATTTCGGTCAGGAGCACGACCTCGTTGGGAGTCTGGAAGATCTGCACGTTCTGGTTGTAGCCGCCCGGCGTGATCGGCGGGCCGGCGTTGAAGCCCATCATGCAGCGGTCCGCGTTGCTCAGCGCGGTGTACGACGCCGGGATGTAGGCGCCGAAGGAGCCGCGGCCCATGGCGTTGCGCGCCTGTCCCCGCTCGGTGGCGATGGGCAGGCGGCCGTTCGGCGGGTCGACGATGAGCGAGGTCCGCCGCGTGCCGACGTCGCGGGTGCCGCGATCCATCCAGAAGTTGTTGTAGCCGCCGACGCTCCCACCGGCTTCGGTGCGCCGGGCATCCGCTTCCCACAGCTCGACTTCGCGCTCCAATGCCCGCGCCTCGCGTTCGGCCGCCTCTTCCTCGGTCAGGAACGCCTTGTCGCCCAGGTCCGACGGACGCTGGAGCGGCGTAATGGTGCGGAAATCCCAGACCCCCTGCAGGTCGGGCGCGCCCCATGCGGTCTCGGGCGCTTCCTGCGCCAGAGACGCCGCCGGCAGCGCCAGCAGGCCAGCCAACGTGATGATCAACAGTGCCGAATACCTACGCGCCATTGCACTTCTCCCTCAACTGCCTGACTGCACGGACTGACGAAACCAAAACCGAACTCGCGGTCGGCGCCTACCGGGCTTCATCGGCGCGCGCGCCGGTGAGCATCGTCTCCATCGAGTAGTTCCCCTCGTGGCAGGCATACTCGAAGAGCGGCAGGTCGTTCTTGACCATCGGGAGGTTCACCGTCCAGGGGCGGACCCAGGTCATCGGGTCGTTCACCGTGAACTCGTACTCCAGGGTCCCCTCGTCGATGCGGGTGAATCGCTCCACCAGCCGCATGGTCGAGCTGGTGCCGCGCCAGTTGCGTTTCTCGTCGAAGTTGGTCGTCTCGACCACCAGGGTGTCGCCGTCCCAGTAACCGCGCGATACGCCGGACCACTGGGCGAGCCGCTCGTCATGAATGGCCGGGCGTCCGTCTTCGATCGGGATGACGCGGACGGTGTGGACCATTTCGGTCAGGAGCACGACCTCGTTGGGAGTCTGGAAGATCTGCACGTTCTGGTTGTAGCCGCCCGGCGTGATCGGCGGACCGGCGTTGAAGCCCATCATGCAGCGGTCCGCGTTGCTCAGCGCGGTGTAGGACGCCGGGATGTAGGCGCCGAAGGAACCGCGGCCCATGGCGTTGCGCGCCTGTCCGCGCTCGGTCGCGATTGGCAGGCGGCCGTTCGGCGGGTCGACGATGAGCGAGGTCCGCCGCGTTCCGACGTCACGTGTGCCGCGGTCCATCCAGAAGTTGTTGTAGGCTCCGATGCTCCCGCCCGCTTCGGTCCGCTGGGCGTCCCGTTCCAACAGATCGAGGTCGCGCTGAACCGCCCGCGCCTCGCGTTCCGCCGCCTCTTCCTCGGTCAGGAACGCCTTGTCGCCCAGGTCCGACGGACGCTGGAGCGGCGTAATGGTCCGGAAGTCCCAGACCCCCTGCAGGTCAGGCGCGCCCCATGCGGTCTCGGGAGCTTCCTGCGCGATCGCGAGGACGGGCAGCGCCAGCAGGCCAGCCAGCGCGATGGTAAAGAGCTTTGTTGCCGAGCGTTCACCTGTCATCTCATGACCTCCAGTGACACACAGTACGGAAGGATTCCCGTAGCATACCACGGCATGGCCTCGGACCCGCAGGCAGTCGACGCGCGTGTTGGCAGGAAACTCGCCGTTACCGGCGCCAACAGCGCCGTTGGTTGCGAGCTGCTGGCGCAGGTCGCCCTGGACGACACCCTCGGGGCCGCCGCGGCGGTGCGGCGCCCGGAGGCGGTCGACGTTCTGCCGCGGTCGCCCCGCATCACGCCGCACGTCATTCACTACGGTGATCCGGCCAGCCTGCAGACCGCGTTCGACGGCGCCGACTGCGTGGTGCATCTCGCCGGCATCCTGTTCGAAACCCCGACGTCGGACTACCGCCGGGGAAATGTCGAGTCGACGCGCGCGGTCGTCGCGGCGGCCCGGGCGACAGGCGTTCGGCACGTTGTCTTCATCAGCTCGGTAGGCGCTGATCCTGCATCCCCCAACGGGTACTTCCGGTCCAAGGGAGAGGCGGAACGCCTGGTGGCCGAGGCGGGCATCGGCGCCACCAACGTGCGGACGCCGCTGCTGCTCGGTCCCGGCACGGCGGGCGGCCGGGCGCTACTCCGCGACGCCTCGGGCGCGTCGACCCGGCTGCTGGGCGGCGGGACGCATCACTTGCGTCCGCTGGACGTTGATGACCTCTGCCGCGCGATCCTGAACTGCTGCCGGCGGCCCGAGGACGGCGCACGGACCTGCGAGCTGGTCGGACCGACCACCGTCACTTACCGTGATCTGGTGGAGCAGACGGCGCGGCGACTGGGACGCGAGGTTGCGATTGGATCGACGCCGGTCTGGCTGGCCAGGCTTGTCTCGCGCCTCGCCGGTCTGGTTCGCAGCGGTGGTCTCACGCCGGACGTGATCGACGTGATCACCTCCGATGAGGCGGTCGACCGGAATGCCGACGGGGAGCTGGGCGTGACGCTGACGCCGCTCGCGGGATCGATCGACCGCCTGTGCAAGGCTGCCGCGTCACGGGAGGGTTCCGCATGAGCACGCCGGCTGTCGAACCGGCTGACTCCGCCGCCCCGCCGCCCCCCGGGCGGCCCGGTGCGAGCCGCGCCGGCCGCGCCGCGTTCCTGGCGCTGAGCATCGCCTGCTTCGCGTACCTCTACGTGCGGCTGAACGGCGCCGCGGCACGCGAGGGGCTTTCCCTCGTCGACTACATGACGCGCGTCTTCAGCGGTGTCGACTGGATCTCATGGATCGTGTTGATGATGGCCTACTCGGGCTTCTACTTCCTTATCGACACGCTCGTCGTGACCCGCGCCCTCAACTGGTTCGTAACGTCCATCCGGTACCGCGATCTCCTGCCGGTACGGGCGAGCGCCTACATCATCTCCATCTTCAACGAGCAGATCGGCAAGGGCGCGATGGCCTACTACCTCCACCGGCGGCATCAGGTGCCGGGTTGGGAAGTGGGATCGGTGATGCTGTTCATCATGTTCTGCGAGGTCTTCTACCTGCTGTTCTGGGCAACGGTGGGGTACGGCGCGAGCGGCGGCGACTTGCCCGCGGCATTCGGCCTGATGCCGTGGCTGGCCGGCGCCGCGGTGCCGGTCCTCGCGGTCTGGCTTCTTTACTTCCGCGGCGCCATCCTGGCCGGCAACCCGTTGCGGAGCAAGCGGATCCTCCATGCGTTTCGGGTCGCGACGCTGCGGCACTATCTCCTGTTCCTCGCGCTCCGGTCACCGGCGCTGCTGGCCGCCGTACTCGTCTACACGACCGCGCTTCGGCTGTTCGGCGTGGATGCGTCGTTTCTGTCGCTGCTCGGCTACCTCCCGGTCGTCTTCTTTGCCGCCGCCGTACCTACGCCGATGCGGGCCGCCGCGATCACTTTCTGGGTCATTCTGTTCCCCGAGAACGAGGGCCAGATGGCCGCATTCGGCTTCGTGCAGCACAACTTCTTCATCCTTTTCAACGCCCTCATCGGCGCTGCGTTCTGGCCCCGCGCCCAGCGGGAACTGTTCGGCTAGCAGCCCGTGGTGAAACCCCCGCTACATTCGAGCGGCGATGCATCCCGGCTGAACGGCGTTGCTCCACGGACTGCGTCAGCCCGCGGTCGCCATATGGCCAATATGCTCCCTCGTCGCGCCTTGTCAGCCGGGTGCCTCGCCGCTCTCGGTGCTACGCGGGGTTTCACCACGGACTGCTAGGTGATCGCCCATCTCCTGACCGCGCTCCGCTTCGGCCTGACGCTTCCGTTAGCCGTCGCCTTCGCGCGTCCGACTTTTTTCCACGCCGGCCTGGCCGGACTCCTGCTCGCGGTAGCGCTTGCGAGCGATTACTTTGACGGCATGGTCGCCCGCCGGCAGGGCACCGCTTCACCTCGCGGACAGCTCTTCGACCATGCCGTCGACTGCTTCTTCGTCACGACCTGTCTGGGCGGGGCGGCGGTCGCCGGCCACGTCCCATGGCTGTTACCGGTCCTGATTGCGATCGCGTTCGCGCAGTACGTCGTCGACTCGTACTGGATTCAGCGTCAGGCGCGCCTCCGCATGAGCCGGATTGGCCGGTGGAACGGTATCGCCTACTTCGCCCCGCTGGTCATCATCGCCACGGCGCGCCTGGATCTCGTACCCGTCCTGACGTCACCACTGCTGTTCCTCGCCAGCGCCGTGGCGTGGCTACTGGTTGTGTCAACACTGGTCTCCATCGCCGATCGCGCCACCGCCGTTCGCCGGAGCCAGTAGAAGCAACGCGCCCGCCAGGGCAGGCGGTCAGGGTGAGACGTTCTCGTACCACTTGAGATTGGCAGTACGGCCGCCGATGCAGACGAGGTCCGTGTCGGCGTCGGCATCGAGATCGGCCACCACGCAGGCGGAGGGGGACATGTCGTCGTCGAGCGTCTGACGGGACCAGTTGGCGCCGCTCGGGTCCGTTGATGCGTAGAGGTACAGCATCTCGCTGTCGCCACGGTCACCGGTCACGATTTCGTCCCGACCGTCGTTGTCGAAGTCGGCGGTCACGATGGTGTGGCCGCTTCCGATCGTGTCGATTACCTGGCGTGTCCAGCCGCCGTTGTCCTCGCGATAGACGACGACCTGGGGGCCGTGCCACGGTTCGATGGTGGTGACAAACGCGCGCTCGCCAAGGCGGCCGGTATCGACGTCGCTGGCGCCGCTCTCCGGCCACGGCGCGGGATCGCCAGAAACGAGCAGTTCAGGAATCCATTCGCCGTCGATGTAGCGGTGCACCTGCACGCCACCAAAGCTCGCGCTGAAGACGGCGTCCCGTTCCGGGTCGTCCCACGGTTTCACCTGCAGGCCGTGGACGACGCCCTGGCCCGTCTCGGCCAGGGTGCGGCGCGTCCAGTCGTCCGGGCGGTACCAGTAGAGCGGCACGTCGTCGCGGTAGTCGGGTGCGGTCGCGGCGGGACCTGAGAGCGGAGCGCTGATCAGGACCGGCCGGCCGCTACCGTCGATGTCCGCCCAGCGCAGTCGATGGACGGTTGGCGTGCGGTCCAGTTCGCGGACGCGCCAGGGGCGCGTCGGGTCTCCTTGATGGGTCAGCAGCGACAGGATCCCGAGGCTGTTGGGGTGCGTGGTGCCGAAGGCGTGGGCGATTGCCAGTTCCGGTATGCCGTCGCCGTCCAGATCGCGGGCGGCCAGGTTGATGGATCGGTTCAGGCCGGTGGTGATGACATGCCGCTGCCAGTCGGGGTTTTCGAACCAGACCAGATCCGGGAGCCGGGTCGAGAGGCCAATCACGTCCAGCCGGCCGTCGGCGTTCAGGTCCACCACGATCGGCTGATAGCCGTTCGTCATTTCGGCGGCGATGGTGTGCGTGACGAACCGATGGACATCCACCTGCGCGTCCTGCGCCGCGAACGGCGCGGTTGCCGGCGCCACGAACGGCGCGGCCACGGCAATCGACAGCGCGAGCAGCGCGCCGGCTGGCGTTGCGACTCGAGCCAGTGCAGTCATGTTAGCCGTCAGGCGCGCGGGATCCACTCGCCGCCATGGATGGTGCCGGCCGGGAAGAGCCGTTGCGGTCCGGTGCGGATGTTCTCGTAATTGTCGACGAATTCGAATGTGCCGACGCGGAGCTCGAGCAGCGTCACGTCGGCGCGGGCGCCGACATGCAGGGTGCCCAGGTCGTTCAGGTGGGGGAAGACGCGCGACGCGTTGACGGTGGCGCAGGCGACTACCTGTTCGAGGGTCATTCCGAAGTTCAGGAACTTGGACATGACATTCGGCAGGTCGACCACGCCCGGCACGCTGCGGCTCGTGGTGTTGCCGTCGGTCGAGATGGTGTCGGGCCAGAAGCCGGCCGCCATGATCTGGTCGACGGTGTCCCATCGCACGTGGCCGGTCCGGCCGTTGGCGACATCGAACCAGATGCCGCGGCGTCGCGCTGCGAGCACGCTCGGGTCGATCCGGCCGTCGTCGTTGACGATGGCGTTCGGGGGCGGGGCCAGCATGTGCGTGACGATGTCGCCCGGCTTGAGCTGGTCCAGGATCGTCGACATTGGCGAGGCGGTCTGCCCCATGTGGATCATCACGGGCAGATCGAAGAATGACGCGACCTCCTGCGTCCGGCGCAGCACCTCCACGTCGTCGGCCGCGACACCTTCGGTCAGCCGTGCCTTGACCCCCACGACGACATCGCGGTTGCGGCCCACTGCCTCCTTCGCGACCTCGACATCGGCCAGCGCGAGGTCCATGGTGTCGCCGTCGCGCAGAATCCCGGCCCGGCCGATGTTGATCAGGATGCGGCCCTGCTGCGGCGACGAGCGCGCGAGGGCGGCCAGGTCGTCGAGCGAGTCGGCGCCCGCCGAACCGGCGTCCACCCACGCGGTGACCCCATCTTCGAGACAGATTCGCTGACCCTCGGCGTCCCTCGCGTAGTGCGTGTGGACGTCGAGCAGGCCCGGTACGACGAACCGTCCCCGGGCGTCGATTACCTGGGCGCCGTTGGTCCCGAGGCTCGGTTCAACCGCGGTGATGCGGCCGGCGGAAATCGCCACGTCACGGATCGCGTCGAGGTGCTGTGACGGATCGAGCACGCGTCCGCCCCTGACGACGAGATCCGGGCTCTGGGCGGCCACGTCCGCGGGTCGCGCTCCCACCGCCGCCGCCGCGGCGGCGGCGGTGCGGACGAACTGTCGTCGAGTGATCACCATGCCGTCCTCCTGGGACCTGCGCCGCCTGCGCCCGCAGGCGCGCTAGCCGCGCGAGACGACGCGGAATGTCCACCAGCCGTCGGGGCGCGGCGAGCCGAGCGGCGCCGGCGGGTTGGCCGGCTCCTCCAGGCTGTGCAGCTTGTCGAGCCGCGCTTCCCATGCCTGATCGAGCTCTGCCGCGTCGAGCACGCGGGTCAGGGTCACCGGGTAGACGGTGCCGTCGAGCCGCAGCCGCGCCCACCCGTCGTCCACCGCGTAGCCGGACCAGCGCTTGCCGTCGCAGTTCGAGCAGCTCAGATAGAGGTGGCCGTCGCGGTTGGCGAAGCAGTTCAGATTGATCGCGTGCGGTAGAAGCCCGGTACGAATCTGAATCTGGCAGAGCGTCACCTGGTTGGCGAAAGTCCAGTCGTCCACCGCGTCGTCATGCGCCGTGCCGAACAGCCAGCCGCCAGGCGTCCGTTCGCACGGACAGGTGGCCGACCAGCCCACGAACCCGGCGGCGAGCACGATCACGACGACGGCGACCGCGGTGAGCGCCGTACGCTGCGTCAACTTCGACATCGACTTCCCTCCTGTCTCACCGGGCTATCCCGCGTGGTCCACCACGGTCTCGCCCATGTCCGTTCCCAGGCCCGGCCGTACGAGGGCCTCGCGCGGACCGCGGTGGGCCCACGCCGGCGCCGGCGTCTGAATCACGGGCGACAGGCCTTCCGCGTGGTACGAACGGTCCGTCTGTTCCGCTGGCGGTACGCCGTACGTCGTTGTCCGCTGACGCGGGGTCCGGTCCGCCTCAATGATCAGCGCCTCCATCCGTTCCGGCGGCAGTTCCTGACCGAAACCGGCGCCGGCGGCGCGCGTGATGCTCTCGTTCATCAGGGTGCCTCCCAGGTCATTGACGCCGGCGTTCAGCAGGGCATGAACGCCGCGCGGTCCCATCTTGACCCAGGATGCCTGAATGTTGGTTATGACCGGATGGAGGGCCAGCCGCGCGACCGCGTGCATCAGCAGCGACTCCCGGAACGTTGGCCCGCGCCGGGCGCGTCCCTGGAGGTAGATCGGGGCCTCCATGTGGACGAAGGGGAGGGGCACGAACTCCGTGAAACCGCCGGTCCGCGTCTGGAGGTCCCGGACCGCGGCCAGATGCCTTGCCCAGTGATGCGGGTGGTCGATGTGCCCGTACATGATCGTCGCGGTGGTCCGGAAGCCGACCCGGTGCGCCGTCTCCATGACTTCGAGCCACTGCTCGGAATTGAGCTTGTCGGGACAGAGTTCCTGCCGGACTTCGTCGTGGAGCACTTCGGCGGCGGTGCCCGGTAGCGTGCCGAGCCCGGCGTCGCGCAACTGCTGGAGGAACGCCTTGAGCGGCAGGCCGAGGGTCGCCGCTCCCTGCCACACCTCAAGGGGCGAGAAGGCATGGACGTGGATTGCGGGGACGGCTTCCTTCACCGTTCGGCAGATCGCCAGGTACGTCGCGCCGGTGTAGTCGGGATGTATGCCTCCCTGCATGCATACTTCAGTGGCGCCGCGCTCCCACGCCTCGCGCGTGCGGCGGGCAATCTCGTCCAGGTCCAGGTCGTACGGCGCGCCGCGCAGGTTCTCGCTCAGTTTGCCCTTCGAGAAGGCGCAGAACCGGCAGCGGAAGTAGCAGACGTTCGTGTAGTTGATGTTGCGGTTGACGACGTAGGTGACCGTCTCGCCGTTCACTTCCCGCCGGAGGGTGTCGGCGGCCCGCACGACGGTCGTCAGATCGTCGCCGCGGGCCGTGAAGAGGTGCGTGATCTCCGTCTCGTCCAGCCGGTCGCCGCGCGCCGCCTTCGCGCAGATTGACGCGGTGGCCGACTCCGTGATCGGCGTCGCCGTGGCCGGCCGCTCACTCAGTTCATCGAGCAGCCCCGTGGGTAGCACGGCCTCCGGGTCGCCGGGCGCCCATCGGCTGTCGCGGGCGAATCCCTCCGCGTCGGATGCCTGCAGCACGGCCGTTCTCAGCGGTTCCGCCACCCAGGTGTCCAGCCTGCGCACGTAGGCCGGATAGACCGTCAGCCGCTCGGTGAGCACCTTTCCCTCGCGCGCGGTCTCGCACGCCAGGCGATCGAGATGCGGCCAGGGGGCCTCGGGATTGACGTGGTCCGGCGTCACGGGAGAGACGCCGCCCCAGTCGTTGATGCCGGCCCGGATCAGCTCGCGGAAGGTCTCCGGAGTCAGGTTGGGCGGCGCCTGAATCGCCATCTCGGGACCGAAGAGGATCCGTGCGCAGGCAATCGTCCACTGCAGGTCCTCAAGGGTTGGCTCGGACGCATCAACCATCCGCGTCCCCGGCTTCGCGCGGAAGTTCTGGACGATGATCTCCTGCAGGTGTCCGTGGGCGTCGTGCAGATCGCGCAGCGCCAGGAGCGAGTCCACGCGTTCCTGGCGGGTTTCGCCGATGCCGATCAGGATGCCGGACGTGAACGGGATGGCCAGTTCGCCGGCGAGGCGGATCGTCTCCAGCCGGGCGCCGGGGTCCTTGTCCGGCGATCCGTGGTGCGCCGCGCCGGGCTCGAGCAACCGCCGGGAGACGCTTTCGAGCATCAGCCCCTGGGACGGACAGACCTCGCGCAGCGCGAGCAACTCCGACCGCGTCATCACGCCGGGATTGGCGTGCGGCAGCAGGCCGGTCGCCTCGAAGACGGCACGTGCGGCCGCCACGAGGTACGCCACCGTCGTGGGGTAGCCGAGCGCCGCAAGTTCCGCGCGCGCCTGCGGGTAGCGCAGCTCCGGCTTGTCGCCCAGCGTGAAGAGGGCTTCCCGGCAACCGGCCGCGGCGCCGCTGCGGGCGATGTCGACCGCTTCGTCAAGCGTCAGATAGGCACGCTCGCCCGGGCGCGGCGGTTGTGCGAACGTGCAGTAGTGGCAGACGTCGCGGCAGAGCTTCGTAAGCGGGATGAAGACCTTGCGCGAATAGCTGACGGGGCGCCCGAAGCCGGCGTCACGCAGCGACGCGGCCCGCTGCATCAAGGCGCGAAGATCGGTCGTCCGCGCCAGATCGGCGGCGCTTTCCCGTGAGGGCCGGGCGTAGGCGCGGGCATCCATGGCGACTTGCAGACTGGCGGCGTCGAACACCGCACACGCTTATAGCATGCCGCGCGCCAGTCTGCGACTCCGACGCCGTCCTGCGCGGCGATTGCAACTACCAGCGGTCCGGTGACGGGCGTATACTGGGGCACTGATTGTCCTTGTGAACAACGCGTGCGACGGTACCCAAAGCGATACGGGAGGTGTGAGATGACTCGGCCAACTTTTGCCGCGCTGGCGGGTGTGTTCGCCTGCGTGCTGCTGCTGCCGGCGGCTGCGGCGGCGCAGGACGGTCCCCGGACCCCCTGGGGTGATCCCGATCTGCAGGGGACATACACGAACAAGACGATCACGCCGCTCGAGCGCCCCGATTCAGTCGGTGACAAGGTGTTCCTGACCGACGAGGAAGTCGCGGAACAGGAAGCGGCGCGCGTGCAGCGCAACCAGGACCTGCTGGTGGCGCCGCCGCGGCGGACCGTCGCCGGTGGAAACGTTGGCGGCTACAACAACTTCTGGCTGGACGGAGGGACACGGCCGACGAACCGGACGTCGCTAATCACCGATCCGCCCAACGGCAGGCTGCCGGCGCGCACGGCGGACGCAGCGGATCGCAAGGTGGCGCACGATGCCGCCTACCCGGTCGAGGGGCCGTTCGACAGTTGGGAGGACCTCGAGCTGAACGACCGCTGCCTGGTCTGGTCGGCGGGTCCGCCGATGTTCCCGAGCGCCTACAACAACAACTTCATCATCCTGCAGACGCCGACCCACGTCGTCATCTACGCGGAGATGATCCATGACACGCGGATCATTCCGCTCGACGGGCGCGACCATCTGCCGGAGAGCGTGCGCCAGTGGCACGGCGACGCGCGCGGCCGGTGGGAGGGTGACACGCTGGTGGTCGAGACCACGAACATCCGCCGGACCACGGCGAATGCCGGCGCGGTTGGGGGCGACCCGGTGCTCCTCCGGATGGCGAACGGCCGGGCGGATGACACGATTGCGGTGACGGAACGGTTCACCCGCGTCGATGCCGACACCGTGAACTACGAGTTCAGCGTCGAGGACCCGACGCACTGGACCGAGTCCTTCTCTGGCGAGTTCCCGTTCGTCACGTTCCCTTCCGACGAGCTGCCGTACCTGTTCGAGTACGCCTGCCACGAGGGGAACTACAGCATGACGAACATCCTGGCGGGCGAGCGCGCGAGGGACCAGGCGACCGATCAGCCGTAGCCGCTCGTCCATGAACTGGTGCGCCGGCCGCCGGGCCGGCCGTCTCCGTCGCCTCACGTCGGCTATTGCCGTCGCGGCGCTGAGTCTCGGTCTGGCTGCATGCGCGCCAGAGAGGCCTCTGGCCACGCTCGGCGAGATTGCCGCCGAAGCCGGCGAACCCGGAATCGTCAGCGCTGCCGGCACCTCACGCGACGGCCAGCCGATCCGGACGCTCGAGCATGGCGCGCCGTTCGATCCGGCACGCTCCGAACCGCGCATCGTGCTGGTGGGCGGACTCGACGGCAACGCTGACAGCGCCCGCATCGTGAGCAATGCTATCTACTGGTTCAAGCGCGAGGCGTCCGACGTTGCCCGCTCCGCATGGCTGGTGAGCGGGCTTCCCCTGGCGGCGCCCTCGAACGACGGTTCGCTGCGCTCGCCCGACGCGTTCCCGCCGGTCGATGGCTACTTCGATCACGCCGACCGACCCGGCACCCGCTATGTCTGGCGCTGGGTCAGCTATCAGGCTCCGGACCTGGTGGTGGAGGTGCGGGTCGGCGATGATCTGCAGGTCTATTCGAGCGCCGACGGCGATGACCTCCCGCCGGGATCGCTTGCCGCGGCGCTGGCCGATCCCGCAAGCCAGCCAGGCCTCGGCCCGGTCGACACGTTGCTCGTCACCGCTCGCGCTCCGGACGGACCGGAAGTCATGCGGGCGGTGCTCGCCCGCGCCGCAGCCAGCCGCTCGACACTGCGGACCAACATCCTCGACCGGATGGCGCGCGACCCGCTTGAGGTTGCGCGCCTGATGGCGCGGCGATATCCCGGCACGGCCAGCATCGGCTACATTCCGGCCCTCGCCTGGATTCACGCGCTGCGCGTAGCGGACATGGACGATGACGCATCGCTGCGTGAGAAGGTGATGACGGACATCCAGCCGTGGCTCTCGGGCGAGCAGGTCCTGTTCGGTGACCGTGTGTCGTACGCCGCCATCGCCGGCACGATGATCTTCTCGGAGATCGCCCGGCAGTCGGACGACGATGTCCTGCGAGAGTCGGCCGAACGTCTTGCGGCGGAAGGCGTGGCGCTCGCGGCGGCCGAAACGTCGCCGGGCGTGGGGGAGCATGCTTCCGGCTGGAGCGACGACTTCTACCTCGGCACCATCGCCTCGGTGCGCGCCGGCGACCCGGACGGGATGGCCGCCGCCGTCCGCCTCGTCCTGGCGACCGCCGCCCGCCTGCAGCAGCCGAACGGCCTGTTCCACCATGACGCCGACGCGCCGGTCGCCTGGGGACGCGGCAACGGCTTCGGCGCGCTGGGCCTTTCGGAACTCCTGACGGTTCTGCCGGACGACCATCCGGATCGCGCGGACATCCTCGATGTCCACCGCCGGCACCTGGAGGGGATGCGTGCCCAGCAGGCCCCGGACGGCATGTGGCGACAGATAGTCGACGTGCCCGGGAGCTACCGAGAGACCAGCGTCACCGCGATGACGCTGACGGCCATGGCGCGCGGCATGCGGCTTGGCTGGCTCGACGATTCCTATCTCCCGGTCGTCGATCGCGCCTGGCGCGCCCTGCTGGCGCATGTCGCGGATGATGGCACGCTGGTCGACGTCTGTTTCAGCACCGGCGCGGGACCGACAGAGCGGTACTATCTGGATCGGCCCGCCGTCAACGGCGCCGACGACCGTGGGGGTGCGATGGTTCTTGGCGCCGCCCTCGAGTATTACGACCTGACCCGGAACCCGTAGTGGTTCACGCGGTCGCGGTGCGCCGGTCAGCGTGCGTCGGCGTCCCCGCCGCCGCTTGTCGGGCCGGCCGGTGCGCGGGTTGGTGCGCCGGTCTCCCGACCGGCGGTTCCAACGCCAGCCTCCTCCCGCAGGATCGCGTAGAGCAGCTGATCCTGCACAACGCCGTCCTTGATCGCGCTCCGGCGGAGGCGGCCCTCGAGCCGGTACCCGGCCTTCTCCAGCACACGGCAGGACGCGGCGTTCGAGGCGAGGGGCAGGGCGTAGAGGCGTTCGAGGTCATAGGCGGTGAACGCGAAGCGCGTTAACCCGGCCAGTGCGCTCGTGGCGATCCCGCGGCCCCAGTACTCCTCCCCGAGCCAGTACCCGATCTCCGCCGAGCAACGCTCCACGTCGTCACGGAGCACGACCCCGATGGCGCCTACCGGCAGGTCGTCCACCGTGATGGCGAACGCCGTCTCCCTGTCCTGCGCGAGCGTGAATCGGATGAACCCGTGGGCATTGTCGGTGGTGTAGGGATGCGGAAACTGATCCCGCAGTTGGACCCAGACCTTGCGGTTGTTGGCGTGCCGGGCGATCGGCGCGGCATCGGCATCGCGAAATGACCGGACGCCGCAGTGCCCAAGATCGAGCTGCATCGCCCGCGCTACGATCCGAATCGCGGCGATACCGGTGAAGCATCGTCGATCGGATAGCCGATCCATATCACCCGCAATCCGTCGGCTCCCAGAGCCGTGACATGCTTCACAAGCGGCCCATCTGCCACCGTAGGGGTCGGATGGTCGACCGACCGCGTCTCTCCGGCAAGCCGCTCGAGGTCTGCGGCGAAGGGCGGTTCGGGCAGGCGCCTTCCTGATGGATCGCTGGAGTAGACCGCCTCACCGCTCCGCGAGGCCACGTGAACCTCCGCCATCGGCGTCGAGCGAACAATCCGCTGCAAGCGGCCGTTGATGGTGTCCACCGACCAACCGGCCGCCTCGGCGCTCGCCAGGAACCGATCCGCGAGGGCGGCCTGCACGATCATGTGCTGGCCGAGGATTCCATCGAAGACGCTGCGGATTTCCTCGTACGCGCTCGTGTTCCGGAACTCCAGCAGGTCCGGCTCGTCGAACGCCGCCGTCACCGCCGTCATCACGGGCGACACGTAAGTGTCGCCGACTGCCGCCTGCTCCTCGAACGCGAGTGCGTTCCCTACCTGCACGATCCGGGGCTGGTCTACACCGGAGACGCCGACGTACTTGAAGATCTCGTTGTCGATCTCGCGAACGCGCGCTTCCTGCGCGACGACGTCGTCACTCTCCACGCTCGACGACAGCAGCGGGTAGAAAGCCGACGCCTGTGGCTGGACCGCCGGATCCGGATCGAACCGGAACGCCTGCGGCGCGCCCGCCTCGTCGCGGACGGTCGTAATGTAGACATCTCCGTCCGCGTTGCTGACCCAGCATTCGTCAAGCACGGTTTCCGCCGCCACCCCATCGAGCATGGCGATGATGTCCCCGGGATCCTTCCCGGCCGCCTCGCCCGCCGCCACGAGGTGCGACAGTACGCGCGCCTGCGCCGTCATAACGCCGTCGAGCATCGCATCCAGCGCCCGCGCGATGGTTGCCAGAGAAACCTCGTTCACCATCAAAACAGGATACATTGGGGCTGACCCGAAGTGCTGTCGTGACCTACGCGGACCGGAGTCGTGCCTGTCTTGCGCTGGCCTTGCGCGAGCTCAAGTGTCGGCCGCGCGGGGTCGTGGATGCGCTGGGCGCTGCACGTCTGCCAAACGACGGTCGGGAGTTCGCCGACTATTGGCATGCGGACCGTCTCGGTCTTGACGGGACGGATCCGGCCGGTGCCTGGGAGCGCGCCGAACGGAATCTGGAACGCTGCGACGACCTGGCGATCACGGTCATTGCGTACGGTGACCCTCGCTATCCCACGCGGCTGGCGGCGCTTCAGGGGCCCGAGCGCCGCGGCGCCGCGCTGGGTGGCTACGTTCCACTCCTGTACTGCCGGGGATCCGCTGCTGGGCTGAACGACTGCCGGTCGGTCGCCGTGATCGGCACGCGTACCCCCTCCGCGTTCGGACGCCGGCGGGCGCGAGCATTCGGTCACGATCTGGCCGCCGAGGGGTTTGTAGTCGTCAGCGGGCTTGCGCGCGGATGCGACACCGAGGCCCATTGGGGCTGTATCGACGCGGCCGGGATCACCGTCGCGGCACTGGCGCACGGCCTGGATTCGATCTACCCGCCCGAGAACGCGGATCTCGCGGACCGGCTGATCGGCGCTGGCGGGTGCCTCGTGTCCGAGTACCCGCCCGGCACGCCGCCGCGCCGCCGTGCGTTCGGTCAGCGGGATCGAATTCAGTCCGCGCTGGCGGAACTTGTCGTCGTTGTCGAAACGCCAGGCGACGACGGGACGATGATCACCGTCGACCACGCGCGGAGACAACGGCGACCCGTCGGCTGCCTCGTGCATCCGCCGGAATTCGCGAGCGCCGAGGCCGCCGCGGGGAACTCCCGGCTGCTGTCCGGCTACCCCCGCGCGATTCCGCTGAAGACGCCCCAGGACGCGCTGGCGGCGATGCGCCCTTCCGCGCACGAAGCGTGTTGATGTAGTGGGCCGTGGCTGTCCGGGACGAGAAGCTGCTACGGCGACAGGTCGAACGCGGCCATCTGCCGGGCGTTGCGGACGAGGATGCGTCCGTCCGCCATGGCGGGGACGTTCCAGGTCTTGCCCTCGATGGCGCCGAATCCGGCCACTTCCTCGTGACGGTCCGGGGTGGCCCGCACCAGCACGAGCTCGCCACGCTCGGTCAGCACTATCAGATGATCACCGGCGGCCAGGAGCTGACCGTGGCCGTAGCGCCCTGCCTTCCACATCAGCTCGCCGGTGGCGGCGTCGATGCAGGCGAGGATCGACTCGTCGAGACCGTAGATGTAGCCGTCGATCAGCACGGAGCTGCTGAACGCGTTCTTCATTCGGTTCGTTTCCCAGACCGTCGCCGCGGCGAGACCGTCGCCGTCCCGGGTCAGCTCGACGAGCGCCGCGCCCTTCCCGTAGCTGGCCGACAGGAAGAGCCGCTTGTCGCCGACGACGAGCGGCTGGGCGATGTTCGGGACGACGGGAACGGTCCAGGGGTACTCCCAGAGCAGGCCTCCGTCATGCGGCCGCAGTCCGGCGGCACGCTCGGCCGTCACCACGATAATCTGCCGCGCCCCGCCCAGTGTCGCAAGCATCGGCGACGTGTAGCTCTGCACATCGTCCAGAACGTGCCAGGCGACGTCTCCGGTCAGGCGCTCGTAGGCGGCGACCGACCAGCCGCGAGTGCCGCCCGGCTGCACGACGACCAGGTCGTCGACGACGAGCGGCGCGCCGGACATTGCCCACGGAAGGTTGGAGGCCCCCGCATCGGTCAGGATGTTCCGCTCCCAGTGGACCTCCCCGGTGGCCCCGTCCAGGTTGACGAACTGGCCGGTGGCGCCCAGCGCGTAGATCTGGCCGTCGTGCCACGTCGGCGTGGCGCGGGGTCCCGGGCCGCCCATAGCCTCCTGAAAGTGCGCGGGCCAGGTGTGGGTCCAGATCTCGATGCCGGTATCGATGTCGTAGGCCGCGACCACTTCCTCGTCCCGGCGCTGTTCAATGGTGAACGCCCGCCTGTCGGCGATGACGAAGGAGGCGTAGCCGCCCCCGACCGGCTGACTCCAAAGCGGTTCCAGCCCCGCGGCGGGCCAGTCGGTGCGGATCGCGGCCTCCGTGTAGAGGCCGTCGCGGTGCGGCCCGCGGAAGTCGGTCCAGTAGGCGTCGCCAGCCGCGGCGACCGGGGGATCCTGGGCGTCCGCGATGGGCGCCGGATCCGGGGCGCCGGGTCCGGGCGAAGCGCCATCCGAGCCGCTCGCGTACGCGCTTGCGGGCTGGGCGGCCCCGACGCGCTCGTCGCGATCGGCCTCCAGAGCGGCGTAGTGCGCGTCCGGCGTGCCGAACGAGAAGATCGGTCGCATGCCGCTACCGGCGAGTTCGATCTGCATGTCGAACGCGACCACGAGCAGGACCATGACCCCCGCGGCGAACGCCGCGACCACGACGATGGCGGCCAGAACGCGCAACAGCAACTTCCCCATGTAACGAGCATACCGCGCGACCAGGGCTCCCGGGTGCCGGAGGTCCCGGGCTACGCTACGCGTTCACCTGATGCTGGCCGGGCCGGCTGGCTGCGCGGCGCGGGGGTGGCCGGTGCGCCGGCAGGCTGTTCAGGTGCCGGGCCAGCGACTCCAGGCTGGCGAGGTTGTGGACCGGAAGGAAGTCATCGATCTCCGGCAACGCCGCCTGCATGCCACGGGTGAGAGGCAGATAGTCCGGCGATCCGAGAAGCGGATTGAGCCAGATCAGACGGTGGCACGACCGATGCAGCCGCGCCATCTCGGTGCGGAGGCGGCCCGGCTCCCCACGGTCCCAGCCGTCGGAGATCAACAGCACGACCGGACCCTGGCCCCGCACCCGACGCGCCCACTCGGTGTTGAACGTGTGCAGCGAATCACCGATGCGGGTGCCGCCGCCGAAGTCGCCGATCGTCCGGGGGAGCGACGGCACCACGGCCGTGGCGGGTCGGCGCGCTGTCAACTGATGCGTGATACGCGTCAGCCGGGTGGCAAAGACGAACGACTCCACGCGTCCAAGGCGCCCGCCGCCGGACAGCGTATGGACGAAGTGCAGCAGCATCCGGCTGTAGCGTTCCATCGATCCGCTCACGTCGCACAGCAGGATCAGCGGACGCCGCTTCGTCTTGCGCCGGCGCGACGGCAGGTGGACGATCTCCCCGCCATGCCGCATGTTCCTGCGGACGGCGCGGCGCAGGTCCAGGGCCGGACCCTTCCCCGGCATCCACCGCTGGGAGCGCCGCTCGCCCAGCTCCCAGTCGAGGGTGGCCATCATCCGTTCGGCTTCGGCCACCTCCGCTTCCGTGAACTGCTCGAAGTCCTTCGCCCACAGCCCGTCGCGGTCGCTGTAACTGAGCGCCGCCATCCGCTCCACCTGGTAGCGCGGCGGCGCCTCTGCGGCCCCGTCGCCGCCGGGTGAGGCGTCCGGCGGCAGTTCCGACTCGTACTCGGGCTGACCGGATCGTCGTTTCTCGCCCATCGCGCGGAGATCGGATTCGGTCCAGTCTCCATGCGGCCGCCGCCAGAACACGCGGAACGCCTCATCGAACAACGGGAGGTCGTCGACGCGATGAATCAGCAGGCACCGGAGGCAGTGGTAGAACTCCGACCGCTGTCCGACGTCGACGTACCGGAGCGCCATCGCTACGTCCCGGGTCCGTCCGGCCTGCACGTCGAGCCCTAACCTGTGCAGCATCCGCGTGAAGTGGATCAGGTTGTGGAGCAGAAAAGACATCTGCGGGTACATTCTCCCAGACGGCGCAGCGGCGTGTCGGCGCGGGGTTGACGCCCGCCGCTGGGCAAGCGTATATACATTGTATCTACATCGCTTTTCCTCGTGTGGTGGGATCGGGAGCCGACATGGAGACACGCATCGGTAAATGGGGCAACAGTCTGGCGCTCAGGATTCCGCAGTCCGTCGCCGCCAGCATGGGCATCACCCTGAACGCTACGGTAGAGCTGACCTCGCGGGGTGAGCAGCTTGTCATCTCGGTACTGGACCGATCCCCCGCGACGCTGGATGACCTCCTCGCCCGCGTGACCGAGGACAATCTCCACGGTGAGGTCGAGACTGGCTCCCCCGTGGGCGGTGAAGCGTGGTGACACCACCGGGGCCGGTTCCCGACCGCGGAGATGCGGTCTGGATTGACTTCAACCCGCAGACCGGTAGGGAGCAGGCGGGACGCTGGCCCGCCATCGTACTGTCGCCGGCCGCGTACAACGGCAAGGTCGGTCTGGCCCTGCTGTGCCCAGTCACGAGTCAGGTCAAGGGATACCCCTTCGAGGTGGCCATCCCGAACGGGCTCGGTGTCGCCGGTGTCATCCTCGCAGACCAGGTGAAGAGCCTGGACTGGCGCAAGCGGAACGCGGCGGTGATCACGGCGCTGCCGCGGCAAACCGTATCCACGGTTCTGCACAAGGTCAATCTGCTGCTGGGGCCGTCGCGAGCGGTCTGACACCCCACGCAAACAAGCGCGGGGCTTCACCCGCGCGCGGGTGCGTCCGGGGTGGCGGCTCGTGCGCCGGGCGCCTTCGCCCGGTTGAGCATCTGCTGAATCCGTTCGCCGCGGATGGACTGCATGTCCTCCTGCGTCTTGAGGACCATGCCGAGCGTGCGCTCTATGGTGGCCGCGTCGAGCTCCTGCCGGTCAAGCGCGACGAGGGCGGCGACCCAGTCGAGGGTCTCGGAGACGCCGGTCACCTTGTAGAGGTCGGCTTCTCGCAGTTCCTGGATGAATCGGGTTGCCTGCTCGGCCAGTGTCGCCGGCGCGTCCGGCAGCTTGGTGGTGATGATCCGCAGCTCCTTCTCGAAGCTGGGGTAATCGATCCAGGCGTAGACGCAGCGGCGTTTCAGGGCGTCATGCAACTCGCGGGTCCGGTTGGAGGTGATCACGACTACCGGCGGAGCCTCCGCCTTGATGGCGCCCAACTCGGGAATGGTGATCTGGAAGTCGGACAAGAGTTCCAGCAGGTAGCCTTCGAACTCCTCGTCGGCCCGGTCGAGTTCGTCGATCAGAAGCACCGGCGGACGTTCCCGCCCGCCCCGCAACGCCCGTAGCAGCGGCCGTTCAATCAGGAAGTCGGGACCGAACAGATCGCGTGCGCGCAGTGCCTCCCGCCCCTGCCTCGTCTTCTTCCTGTCGTCGCCCTTCGTGCCGGCCTTCACTCCGTCCGAGGCTTCCGCCAGGCGGATCCCGATGAGCTGGCGCGCGTAGTTCCACTCGTAGACCGCGTGCGTGACATCGAGGCCCTCGTAGCACTGCAGGCGGATCAGGTCGGTGCCCAGCCCACCGGCCAGCACCTTCGCCACCTCCGTCTTCCCGACACCGGCTTCACCCTCCAATAGCAGGGGACGCTGCAACTTCAGGGCCAGATAGATCGACGTGGCCAGTCCGTCGTCGGCCACGTAGAGCTGTTCAGAGAGGAGCGACTGCAGCTCGTCGATGGAGTCTGGTAGCGCTGCGGCGGCCACGGTGGGCCCTATCCGGCCCGTTCCGCGGCGGCGGTGAGCGCACGTCGAACATAGACGGACGCGACCGCCTTGCGGTATTCGGCGGAGGCAAACACGTCGCCGATCAGATCCTCGCCCACGTCACCCGCCACCGCCTCGGCGGCGGCCGCGATCGCCTCCGCCGTCAACGCCTGGCCGGACAGCGCGCCTTCCACGCCGGCACAGCGCACCGGCGCGGGCGTCAGGCCGCCGACCGCCACCGACGCGCCCGAGCAGGTCCCGTTGCTCGCCGTGACGTTTGCCGCGGCCCCCACCACCGCGTAGCGCGATGCCGGGTGCGGGAACTTCGCGTAGGCGCTGCCGGCGCCGCCCGCTGCGGGAACGGTGATCGCCGTGAGCACCTCGTTCTCACCGAGCGCCGTCATCATCAGCCCCTGGAAGAACCCGTCCGCTGCGATGGACCGCTCGCCGCCCGGGCCGACTACGGATAGCGTCGCGCCGAGCGCGGCCAACACCGTCGGCAGGTCGGACGCGGGGTCCGCGTGGGCCAGGTTGCCGCCGATGGTGCCGCGGTTACGCACTGCCGGGTCGCCGATTTGACTCGCCGCCTCGGCGAGGGCGGCGGCGTGCTGCTGCACGTCGGACGACGCGGCGATCTCGGCGTGGGTCGTCAGCGCCCCGATCCGCAGGCCGTCGCCCCCGGCTGAGATGCCACGCAATTCGGCGATGCGCCCGATGTCGATGACCGCGGACGGGGCCGCCAGTCGGAGCTTCAGCAGCGGGATCAGGCTGTGGCCGCCCGCCAGCAGCTTCGCCCCCGGGTGCTCGGCGAGCAGCCTGCCCGCATCGGCGACCGAACTGGCCCGGTAGTAGTCGAAATTGGCAGCAAACATGGTCAGTTCCCTTTCGCGTCCTGAATCGCCTGCCAGACCCGTTCCGGCGTGAACGGCATGTCGATACGCTTGACGCCGAGCGGCCGGAGTGCATCCATCACCGCGTTGTAGACGGCGGCGGTCGAGGCGATGGTGCCCGCCTCGCCAATCCCCTTCACGCCGAGCGGATGGTGCGGCGACGGGGTGACGGTCGAGATGACGTCGATGTCGGGCAGGAGGTCGGCGCGCGGCAATGCGTAGTCGAGCATCGAGCCGGTCGCTAACTGCCCGTTCTCGTCGTAGGACGCACCCTCCCAGAGGGCCTGGCCGACGCCCTGGACGACGCCGCCATGCACCTGGCCCTCGACGATGGTCGGGTTGATCTGCGGTCCGCAGTCGTCGAGCGCCGTGTAGCCGGTCAGATCCACCTGGCCCGTGCTGGCGTCCACCTCCACGACCGCGAGATGCGCGCCGTACGGGAAGACGAAGTTGGGGGGATCGTAGAAGGTCGTCGCTTCGAGTCCGCCTTCCATGCCTTCCGGTAGGTTCCACGCGACGTTCGCCATCAGCGCGATGTCCTGAATCGTCTTCGCCTTGTCGGGGGAACCCTTCACGAAGAACTTGCCGTCCTCGTACTCCATGTCGTCGACCGAGGCTTCGAGCAGATGCGCGGCGAGGACCTTCGCCTTCTCGCGGATCTTGCGGACCGCGAGGGCGAGCGCGGCGCCGCCGACCGCCGTGGTCCGGCTGCCGTAGGTTCCCCAGCCCATCGGCGTGGCGTCGGTGTCGCCATGGACGACCTTCACGTCGCCCGCGTCGACGCCGATCTCGCTCGCAACGATCTGGGCGAAGGTCGTTTCCTCCCCCTGACCGTGCGGAGAGGCGCCGATGAAGACATGCACCTTGCCGGTGGGGTGGAATCGGACGATCGCGCTCTCCCACAGGCCGCCCTGGAAGCCGATCGCGCCGGCCACCTGCGACGGTCCGAGGCCGCAGATCTCGACGTACGTCGACAGGCCCAGACCGAGGTGCTTGCCGTTCGACGGCCCGGCCTGCTGCCTGGCCCGCAGGTCGGCGTAGCCGGTGTGGTCGAGCAGCTTCTCGAGGGCGCCGGGGTAGTCTCCACTGTCGTAGTTGAGAGTGGTGACGACCGTATGGCCGTCGTCGAACTTCGGAATGAAGTTCTTCCGGCGGACGTCGGCCGGATCCATGCCGAGCTCGCCGGCGAGGATATCGACCATCCTCTCCAGCATGAACGTCGCCTCGGGACGCCCCGCGCCGCGGTACGCCTCCACCGGCACGCCGTTCGTGTAGACGCCGTAAACATCCTCCTTGATCGCCGGGATGTCGTAGACGCCGGACAGCATCAATCCGTGAAGGATGGTCGGAATGCCGGGCGCCGCCGTCGACAGGTACGCGCCCATGCCGGCATGCACCGTGCAGCGTAGGCCGGTGATCTTGCCGTCCTTCGTCGCCGCCAGCTCGACGTCCTGCACGTGGTCGCGGCCGTGCGTCGTCGCCTGGTAGTTCTCGCTCCGGGTCTCGGTCCACTTCACCGGCCGGCCCAGCGTCTTCGAGCAGAACACGGTGATGAAGTCGGCCGGGTAGGCGGCAATCTTCGAGCCGAAGCCGCCGCCCACCTCCGGAGCGATGACGCGGAGCTTGTCCTCCGGCACGCCGGTCACGACGGAGCAGAGGAACCGGACGATGTGCGGGTTCTGCGTGGTGTTCCAGAGCGTCAGTTCGCCCGTCGCCTGGTTGTACTGCGCGAGGGCCCCCCGCGTCTCCATGGCGTTGGGGATGAGGCGCTGCTGGAGGATCCGCTCCTTCAGGACAACGCCGTTCGCCTCCGCTTCCGCGAATGCCTCGTCGACGTCGCCGCCTCCCGCGACTGTCCAGTGGAACGCCTGGTTCCCCTCGATGTCGTCATGGAGCTGCGGAGCGCCGTCGTCGTGCGCCGCCTCGGGATCGATCACCACCTCGAGCGGTTCGTAGTCCACCTCGATCAACGCGAGCGCATCGTGCGCCTGGTAGGGGGTCTCCGCCACGACCGTCGCGACGATATCGCCGGTGTAGCGGACCACGTCCTTCGCGATGCAGGGATACGCCGCGATCTTGAGATCCGAGTCGGGAAGCAGCCACGCGCACGGCATCGGCGCGAGCGCGCCTTCGATGTCGGCGCCGGTGTAGACGGCGACAACTCCGGGCGCGCCGGCGGCCTTGCTGGTGTCGATCCGGGTGATCTTCGCGTGCGCATGCTCGCTGCGGAGCATCGCCGCGTGGACCATGCCGGGGAGTGTGATGTCGTCGGTGTAGGTGGCGCTCCCGGTGATTAGCCGCGGGTCTTCCCGGCGGCGGATACCTGAGCCGAAGATTCTGGTGCTCATCGTTGTCCTCCGCGTGACCGGCTACTGATTCGCCGTCGTTTCCGCCGCGTCACGCACGGCGCGCACAATGTTCTGGTAGCCGGTGCACCGGCACATGTTGCCTTCCAGGCCGTGGCGGATCTCGGCGTCGCTCGGGGAGCTGTTCGTCCGGAGCAGCTCGTGGGACGCCATGATCATGCCGGGCGTGCAGAAGCCGCATTGCAGGCCGTGCTTGTTCCAGAAGCTCTCCTGGAGGGGATGCAACTGCTCGCCGTCCGCAAGACCCTCGATCGTTGTCACGGACGCACCGTCCGCCTGCACCGCGAGGGTTGTGCACGACTTGGCGGAAACGCCGTCAATCAACACCGTGCAGGAACCGCACTGACTGGTGTCGCACCCTACCTTCGTGCCGGTCAGGCCGCCGAGACCTCGGATGAAATGGACCAGCAACAGCCGCGGCTCCACTTCCTGTTCGTAGAGGCGGCCGTTGACGGTAATGCTGACGGGAACTCTCACGCGTCACCTCCTGGCAAGGGCCGACATTATATCGTCCGCCCGGTGCACCATACCGTTCATTCGTAGCGCTTGGCTAGCGCCTGTCGATCGCCCGCTCCGATCAGGTCGTTGAAGCCCTCGAACGTGATCAGTCGATCCTCGCAGGCCGCCGTGTGGCCGTCGGCATGCATCCGGCCGTAGACCGTCTCGAGGGCGCGGGCGGCGGCGTAGAGGCCGGTCAGAGGGTAGAGGATGAGGTTGAATCCCAGCCCCGCCAACTCCTCCTGTGGCAACAGCGGCGTCCGGCCCTGTTCGATCATGTTGGCGACGGTTGGCTTCGGCGCGCGGCGGCCCACTTCGGCGAGGGCTTCTAGGGAGGGCGGCGCCTCGATGAATGTCGCATCGGCGCCCGCCGCCCGCGCCGCTTCCGCCCGGGCGACCGCCTCGTCAAGGCCCCCGTCGGCGATCGCGTCGGTGCGGGCGACGAGGAAGAAGTCCGTGTCCGATTTCGTGTCGACGGCGGCGCGGACCTTGCCCAGGTATTCGTCGCGCGGGATCACCTTCTTGCCCTGCATGTGGCCGCACCGCTTCGGCCACTGTTGATCCTCCAGGAAGCAGCCCGCCGCCCCTGCGTCGACCAGCTCGCGCACCGTCCGCGCGACGTTCAGCGCATTGCCGTAGCCGGTGTCGGCGTCGACGATGATCGGGATGGACACGCTACGGCAGATCCGGCGCGCCGCGTCGATCACCTCGCTACCGGTCAGCAGACCGATGTCCGGTTCGCCGATGGCGGTGGCGGAAACGGCGTAGCCGGAGACGAACGCCAGCTCGAATCCGACGCGCTCCGCCATCCTCGCCGACAGCGTGTCGTAGACGCCGGGGAAGACGAGGCTGCCATTGTGAGCGAGCAGCGTGCTGATCCTCGTGGACATGCTTTCCTCCGATCTCCGGGGCGGGTGGGTGTCGCCGGGGTCCGGGCTACTGCGGCTACGGCGCCGC
>VXRJ01000002.1 GCA_009838525.1 Acidobacteriota bacterium | reverse complement strand
CACGGCAAGCAGGCGCTCACGATGTGCATGGGGTTTGGCTGCAACGCGGCCGGCGTCGTGTCGACGCGCGTCATCGACTCGCCGCGCGAGCGGCTGATTGCGATCATCACGAACAACTTTTCCCTCTGCAACGGACGCTGGCCGACGCAAATCCTGATCGCGTCGATCTTCATCGGCGCGCTTGCCCCGGCGCATCTCGCCGGCCTGGTCTCGGCCAGCGCCGTCGTCGGGATCGCCTTGCTCGGCATCGCCATGATGCTCGTCGCGTCCTGGGCCCTCTCGCGCACCGTGCTGCGCGGCGAGGCGACCAGCTTCAGCCTGGAGCTGCCGCCCTACCGGCCGCCGCGCATCCTGCAGACGCTCTACACGTCCGTGATCGACCGGACGTTGATCGTGCTCTGGCGCGCCGTCATCTTCGCGATTCCGGCCGGCGCCGTCATCTGGCTGATCTCGAACATCTCTTTCGGCGGAGTCAGCATCGCCGAGCATTCGGTGGCCTGGCTCGATCCGGTCGGCCTGTTGATCGGCCTGAACGGCGTCATCCTGCTCGCCTACGTCGTGGCGATTCCGGCGAACGAGATCGTCATCCCGACCGTGCTGATGCTGACGGTGCTGACGGCGTCCGGCATCACGGGCGACGCGGGAGCGGGAGCGGGCGTGATGTTCGAGCTCGATAGTGCGGACGCCACCGGGTCGCTACTGCGCGCGGGGGGCTGGACGCTGTTGACCGCCGTCAACCTGATGCTTTTCAGCCTGCTCCACAATCCGTGCTCCACGACGATCTACACGATCTGGAAGGAGACGCGGAGCGCACGGTGGACCACGGTCGCCGCCCTGCTGCCGGTCGCGATCGGCGTGACGGTCTGCTTCCTGGTGACGCAGGTCTGGCGGCTACTCGCCTGAGCGCACCGCGGCGGAACCAGCCTCCGCGTCCGTCGCCACGCCTGCACCGGCCGGGCGCGTCACCGTGTCAGGTGGACTCGTAACCGCGCCCGTGGGACGCGCTACCGCGCCGAGGGCCCGCTCGACGGCCGCGCCGGACGGGCTCTGGAACACCCGCAGGTCGAACTGCGGGGCAATCGCCAGCAGGTGGTCGAGGATGTCCGCCTGGATCGCCTCGTACCGTATCCAGTCCTGATCGCGGCTGAAGACGAAGATCTCGATCGGCAGTCCGTGCTCGGTCGGATCGAGGTGGCGGATGAGAAACGTCATGTCGTCGTGCACCATCGGGTGGTGGTGGAGGTAGGCGACGATGTAGGCGCGGAACGTCCCGAGATTGGTGAGACGACGGCCGTTCGCGTAGTCCTCGCGGTCGATCCCGTGCTCGGTGTTCCAGTTCTCCACCTCGGCCCGCTTCCGCTCGACGTACTCCTCGATGTAGCGGATCCGCATGTACCGGGCCAGCATCTCCTCGGTGCAGAACCGCACCGAGTTCATGTCGATGTTGATCGCCCGCTTGATGCGGCGCCCACCCGACTCCGACATGCCGCGCCAGTTCTTGAACGACTCGCTGATGAGCGCGTAGGTCGGGATGGTGACGATGGTCTTGTCGAAGTTCTGCACCTTGACGGTCGTCAGTCCCACCTCGATCACGTCGCCGTCCGCGCCGTGCGACGGCATCTCGATCCAGTCGCCCCGATGCACCATGTCGTTCAGGGTGAGCTGAATGCCGGCGACGAACCCCAGGATGGCGTCGCGGAAGATCAGCATCAGCACCGCGCTCGCCGCCCCGAGACCACTCAGCATCAGGAGCGGGGACCGGTTGAGGACGAGAGAGAGCACGCTGATGGCGGCGACGCCATAGAGGACCAGCTTCGCCACCTGCGCCACGCCGGTGACCGGCAGGCCGCGGGCCTTCCCCGTTCCCTTCACCACGTCCGCCGCCGCATTCAGGGCGCCGTCCATGGCAAGCGCGGTGATCGCGATCATGTAGATGAGGGCGAGCTGCCGGACCACCGCCTGCACTTCCGGATAGTCGCCGAGGATCGGGACCGCCAGGTAGTAGATCACCACCGCGGGGGCGACGTGGGCCAGCCGGACCAGCACGCGGTGGCGGGCGATGTGGTCGTCCCAATGGGTAATCGACCGGCTGGCCAGACCCCGGACGTATTGCACGACGAACCGCCGCGTCACCACGTCGGCCAGGTACGCCAGAATCAGCACCACGCCGATGTCGGCCGCGAGGGCGAGCAACCCGGCCGCGCCGGCCGGCACCCCCTGGCCGATCAGCCAATCCTGCAAGAACGTCAGCATCCTGTTGCCATCCTATCTGTACGCTTCTCGGAGAGGAGCGCGGAGCGTTGTGTCTAGTGCCGGCCTGGAGGCCGGCGGACCGTGAATGGCGGCCTGGAGACCGGCGGACCACAAGTGCCGGCCTGGAGGCCGGCGCACCGGCCGGCGCACCCGCTAGTCTTCGGTCTCGAGCTCCTCCGTCGCCGCGAACAGCGTCAGTGCGACGCCGTCCCACCGGCCATTGCCGGCCGGGCTCTCCGGCGCGTCCGGCCCCAGCGGCATCGTGCCGGTCAGCTCCGCCGACCGCCGGAAGACGCGCGTCAGCCACGCCTGCACCGCCGACGCTCGCTCCTGCGCCTCCCGGAACTGCTGCCCGGGGCCGCCAGCGGTAGCGTACCCCTCCACCACCAGCGGCGCGTTGCGCGGGTAGTCGAGCAGCTCGCCCATCGCTTCCTCGAGCCGCCGCTCGGCGCCGTCGCCAAGTTCGAGGCGCTCGCCGTCCCCGGCCGCCTCGAAGAGCACGTCGGCTGACAGCCAGATCCGGAGCGGCGTGTAGCGATCGTCGACGAGCAGCTCGCGGTATTCGTCGCGCGTCATCTCGTCGAGGTTGTAGAAGCCGCGGTCGGAGAAGAAACCGCGGAACAGCCAGTTGCGCTTCATCGCCTCGGTGTTCTCGGCGAGGTCCGCCATGGCGTCGCGCGCGTAGGTGACCACGTCTCCCGCGTCCACCAGCACCTGCTGGGCCGGGCTGTCGTCCTGGGTCCATCCGTTGACCATCATCTGGACCTCCTCCGCGCTGCCGCGAACCGCCCGCATGGTCGCCTCGGTCTCCCGGGCGACACCCGCCAGATGCGTGTAAAGCGTGTCGTCGGTCAGCAGCCGGCCGGCCGTTCCCTCGCCTTCCGCCACGCCCTCCACCAGGCGCTGCGCTTCGTCCATCACGCCGCGCGCGGAATCGACCAGCAGCACGCTCGCGCTGCCCACTTCCCGGACGTCGACGCCGACGTCACGAATCAGCTCGGTCGTGGCGTCGACCGTCTCGCCCAGGTCGTCGAAGGTTCCCTGGACCCGGCCCTGCATGGCGACCATTTCGTCGGCGACGACGCGGAAGGTCTCGCGCCCCTCGGCTATCAGGTCGGCCACCTGCACCGCGTCGATCCCCTGCATCGTGCCGCCGTCCTCCAGCGTCGGCGCATCGGGGCTTCCGGACCGGAGTTCGATGAACGCCGCGCCCAGCAGCCCGTCGGTCAGGATCGCCGCTTCCGAATCGGTCCGGATCAGCGGGCGCAGATCCTCCCGGATGCGCATCCTGACGAGGAAGCGCCCGCCGGGATCCGGGGGCAGCGTGAGAGCAATCACCTCACCCGCCGCCAGCCCCGACAGGCGGACGGACGTGCCCACCTCGACGCCGTTCACGTTGCCGAAGTCCGCGACCGCTTCGAAGCTCTCGGTGAAAAGCAATCGGCGGTCGCCGATCATGAACAGTCCGACCGCGAACAGCAACAATCCGCCGATAACGAACGCGCCAACCAGCGCCAGGCGTGGGGAACCCATCGTTGATCTCCTTCCTTCGACCTGCGGGCAGGCTCTACCCGCCTGCTTCCGATCTCATGAACTGGCGCACCATCGGGTGCTCGTTTCGATCCATTTCGGCCACCGTGCCCCGCGCCAGGACCCGGCCCTGGTGCAGGAACAGCAGCGTGTCGCCGATCCGCCGGGCGCTCGGGATGTTGTGCGTCACGACGATGAGCGTCGTGCCCAGATCCTCCTTGACGCGCACCAGCAGCATGTCGATCTCGTCGGACGTGATCGGATCCAGTCCGGCGCTCGGCTCGTCCACCAGCAGGACCATCGGATCGAGCGCCATCGCCCGCGCCAGGCCGGCCCGCTTGCGCATGCCGCCGGAGAGCGCGGACGGCATCAGGTCCGCGGCATGCTCCAGGCCGACCGCGGCCAGCTTCTGCGCCACGCGTTCCCGCACCGTCCGTTCCGGCCAGTCGCCGTGGCGGCGCATCGGAAAGGCGACGTTCTCGCCCACCGTGATCGAATCGAACAGCGCCGCGTTCTGAAAGAGGAAGCCGACCTGCCGGCGAACCGTCGAGAGCTCGGCCGGCGACAGCGTCGTGATGTCCGTCTCCCCGACGAAGACGTGGCCGGCATCGGGCTGCAGCAGGCCGACCACGTGCTTGAGCATGACGCTCTTGCCGGTGCCGCTCCGGCCGAGCACGACGGTTGCATCGCCCCGCGGTATCGTGAGCGAGACGTCGTCGAGGACGCGGAACGAGCCGAACGCCTTCGAGACATGCTCGAGGCGGATGGCAGGAGCGCCGTCCGTCACCCTGCCGCCTCGGGGAAGATGAAGAAGATCAACCGGACCAGGACCACGTTGGCCGCGATCATCAGGATGGAGGCCACGACCACGGCCCGGGTCGCCGCGTAGCCGACGCCCTGGGTGCCGCCGCGGGCGTTGACGCCGAGGTACGCGGCGGTGATGGCGATGATGAAGCCGAAAACGACCGTCTTGAGAGTGCTCGGAATGTAGTCGGTGAACTGGACCGCCGAGAAGGCCGTGCGGAAATAGACGGTGAAGTCCATCCCGGAGATGGGCGCTTCGGCCACCCATCCGCCGACGATGCCGGTGAAGTTCATCACCGCGGTCAGGAGCGGCATCGCCACCATGCAGGCGATCATGCGGGTCACCACGAGGAACTTGAACGAGTCGACCGCCACCGCCTCCAGCGCATCGATCTGCTCGGTCACCTTCATCGCACCCAGCTCCGCGCCGACACCGGCGCCGACCCGCCCGGCCAGCAGCAGGCCGGTTACCAGCGGTCCGGTCTCGCGCACGAGGGCCAGGGCAAGGCCGGTCGGAATGAGTGCCTCCGCGCCGAATCGTTCGAGCGACGCCCGCGTCTGCATCGAGAGCACGATGCCGACCGCGAAACCGGACGCCGTGATGAGCGGCAGCGAACGCCAACCGATCTCGTAGATCTGCCGGGCGGTCTCCTTCAACTCGAACGGCGGCCGGAAGGCGGCGACCAGCGCGCGCCCGGCGAAGAGCGACGCCGCGCCGGCGCCGGCCAGGTGGGATACCGCGAACGCGCGAAACGCCTGCAGCATCGTCAGAAGATCCAGTACGCCAGACCCGCGCTCACCACCACCGTGTTCACCCGGACCCGCTCGGTCGTCACGACGTCGTCGCTGCCGAACGTCACCTTCGGACGGCTGACGAGATAACCCGCCTGCAGCGTGAAGCCGATGCGCCGCGTCACGTCGAACCAGACGTCCACCTTGGGCTGGACGACGAAGGAGTTCGTGACGGCGATGGCGCGGCCGGGACCGGCCCGGGCGGTCTCGACATTCAGGCTGTTGAACGAATAGCCGGCGACGACTCCCGCCCCGACCGTCACGCGCCGGCTGACGAGGTTGTAGTTGAGGCCGGCCATCACGGGCCGCAGCCGGACCGCGGCAAGCGCCGTCTGGGTTCCGTCCGCCGGATCGAGCGCCGCCTCGCCTCCCCTGAACGACACCGACGGGCCGAAGCCAGTGCTAGAGCCGAACCGAAAGACGGGACGGATCGACTGCATCCGATCCAGCGGCGCGCTGGAAGCGCCGTTGAGGTGCATGGTGCCGCCCGCGCCGATCAGCCGCCGAGGCCCTTCGGTGGGCCGGGGGGCGAGCGCGGGCAGGCGCGGCCGCCTCTGCTCCGCCAGCGGGTCCGGATCGCCGACCTCGAGGGCCGACTCGACCCGCGCCACACCCGGCACGTCCGCCGCCAGGTCGACCGCGCGGGCCGCCTGATCCGCGGTGCGAACGACCCCTTCCAGGGTGACGACGCCCCCAAGAGCGTGCACCTCGATCGGCAGCTCGCCCACGGCGGCGTCGTTGACGATCGCGGTCTTGACCCGGACGGCAGTAAGGGCGTCCGCGACCGCGGTACCCGCGTCCCCGGCGACGGCCTGCGCCTCCCGGGCGACGGTCTGCGCCTCCGCGGCGGCAGTCGGGACGACCGCCGCCAGAGGGACCAACACGGAAATCCACAGACGTGACATGCTCATCAACGTCACTCAGAGCATCGACATGAGCAGCGTCGCGATACCGAGGAAACTGAAGAAGCCGACAACGTCGGTCACCGTCGTCAGGATGATGTTGGACGATTGCGCCGGATCCTGACGCATGGCGCTGAGCACCATCGGAATCACCGCGCCGGCCAGACCCGCGACCACCATCGACGCCACCATGGAGAGGGCGATGACGGCAGCCAGACCCAGCGACCGGCTCCAGACGTAAACGCCAAGCGACGTCGTGGCGGCGACGGCGAGGCTGTTAATCAGGCCGACCGCCCCTTCCTTCATGGCCACGGCCCGCCAGTGTCGAACGCGGACTTCGCGAAGGGCGAGGCCGCGGATAGTGACGGCGAGAGCCTGCGACCCGGCATTGCCCGACTGCCCCGCCACCACCGGGAGCAGGACGGCGAGCGCCGTCACCTGGGCAATCGTCGCTTCGAAGAGACCCACCACCGACGCCGCGAGGAACGCCGTGGCAAGGTTGATCTGCAGCCAGGGCAACCGCTTGCGGACCGCGAGGCCCACGGGCGAGAGCGCCTGTTCCTCTCCGCCGGCGCCCACCATCGTCTGCAGACCGGCGGTCGCGCCGGCCTCGATGGCCCTCGCGAGCTGGCGATGGCGGACGATACCCAGAAGGCGCCCGGTGGCGTCCACCACCGGGAGAGCGCCGGCGCCGGTGTGCTTCATCAGGTCGACCACCTCTTCGCGCGGCGTCACCGCCGGGACGCCGACACTCCCGTGACGCGCGAGCTGCGCCGCCGGCGCCGCCGGATCCGCCGCCGCGAGCGCGGCCACTTCGACCATGCCGGCCAGATGCCCGCCGGCATCGACCAGCGCGACTTCCCCGTCGGGTCCGCCTTCCGAGGCGGCGCGGCGCGCCCGCAAACGGCTGATGATCGTCTCCGCCGGAGTGTCCGGGCGGAAGGTCTCGACCCGCACCGTCATCAATCCGCCCGCGGTGTTGACCGGATAGCTCATCAATTCGCGCCATTCGCGAGCATCCGCTTCCGGCAACGTTGCCAGCAGATCATCCCGCAGCGCCGGATCGAGCATTGCGCAGAGGGAGGCCGCGCGGGCGGGGTCGATCGCCTGCAACAAGGCGACCGCCCGTTCCAGCCGCAGAAGCGGGAGCAGCCTTGCGGCGGCAGCCGGCGTGAAGGCCGCGAAGACCGGTGCGATTCCCGCAATCGCGCTCCGCTCCACCAGCCCGACCAGGTCGTCCGGGGACTGCTCCTCCAGAACCGCCGCCGCCTCACCGGGGTACAGGCGCGTGTACTCTTCCGCCAGCGACGTCCGAAGTGCGGCGACCGACGTTGCCATCATCCCGCCACCGTATCGATGGGTCGCGCCGGCTCGGACATATCGTGCAGTGCTTCGAACAGATCCTCCACCAGCGAGACGCCTTCGTCCCAGACCAGTTCGCCGATTTCGAGGGCAATGCCCGTCGCAGCCGGTTCCAGCCCGCTGGCTGACGCGCCGGACGCCAGTTCGTGTACGGTCTCGTGCCGGACGATGCCCAGAAACCGGCCGTCGCGATCCACCACCGGCAGCGCCCGGAGGTCGCGCCACGCCGGATGCGTCACGATGGCGGCGCGATCCGCCGTTGCCGGAAGCGTGGCGATCCGGCGCTTCGCGGCGGCGCCCAGCCGGGCGTCCGGCACCGCGCCGATCAGTTCCCGGAGTGTCATGACCCCCATCAGGACGCCGTGCCGATCGACGACGTACAGATAGGAGGGCACCGTCGCGCCGGCCACGCGCAGCCGGTCGAGCATCGCCTGCGCGGTCAGGTCGGGAGGAGCCGTCCGGACCGAGGGATCGAGCAGGGCCCCGGCGCTTCCCTCCGGGTACTGCAATAGCGCGCCCAGGCGCGACGCGGTGCGAGACGGCAACCGTTCCAGGATTGCGGAACGGGCCGGCGCCGAGGCGCGACGCAGCAGGACGCCCGCCGCGCGCGGCGGCAGCTCCTCGACGATACGCGCCGCCACCGCAGGATCGACCCGGCCCAGCACCTCGGCCGCGACAGCCGGGTCCATCGCGGAGACGGCCGGCGCCGCGCGGGCTCTGTCCGTTTCCGACAACAACGCGGCAATCTCGGCGAGCGGCGCCGTGTCCAGCGTGCGGGCGACCTCGGTCGGATGGTGCGCGAAGAACGCGTCCGCCAGTTGCCGGTCGACGTCCACGCTGTTGATCCGCCCCGGCATCACGATTGATCGGAGTCGGCCTGCGCCGCCGGCACTCTGGCCACCTGGTCGCTGAACAGCCGCGCCGGCAAGTGCGCCTCACCGTCGTCCAAGGCAACGATCACCTTGGTCTTCGTGAACTCGCGGATTCGCCCCTGCACGTCGCCGAGGCGGATGAGCTGGCCGGGGCGGTGCACCTGTCGGATGTAGTGCATGGCCACAAGGTTGCTTACCTCAGTTCGAGCCCCGAACGCGAACGCCAGCGCGGTGCCGCCCAGCGCGCTTCCCAGCACGATAGTGACGACCGCGGTCAGAAAGCGGCTGTCGACGCCCACCTGATCGATGCCCGTAACGACGGCGGACGCCACCACCACAAACTGCGCCGCCCGGCCGAGCAGGTCCGCGCGGGCGAGGCGGCCTGCCCGGGCGCCGGCGGTCACCGCGTTCCGGGCAATCCGGCCTACGATGAGCCCCGCCACCACGATCGCGATCGCGACCAGCAGGCGGGGCAGCAACACGCCGGCCTGCACCAGCCACGCCGTCAGCAGTGGCCGAACCGTGCCGTCCGCCGAGGTGGCGAGCGACTCGAACAGCGCGTTCAGATCCATGGTCGGAGGAGACCTGCTAGGTTATCCCAAGGGAAATGACTGGAACCAATCGGCCATCCCGCCGGCGGGGGCGACGCGGCGGGCGTCGCGGCTCGGGCCTGCCGTGGCGAACAACGCTATGGCGCGCGGGCTTCTGGAGCACGGCTCTGTGCGTCGGCCTTCCGTTGGCGTTGATAGTCCTCCTGCGCTGGGCGCCGCCGCCGACCACCGCCTTCATGCTCCGCAGCGCGTGGCTCTCCGGGACCGCGGTGGAGGCCTCGGCCGAGGTGGAGCGCCTCGCGCCGCCGACCTACCGGTGGACCGACTGGGAGAAAATCGCGCCCCAGGCGGCGCTCGCGGTGATCGCCTCCGAGGATCAGAAGTTCCCCGATCACAGCGGTTTCGACGTCGAGGCGATCCAGATGGCGCTGGAAGACGCGCGGGAGGGAGGGCGGCTGCGCGGCGCGAGCACCATCTCCCAGCAGACCGCGAAGAACCTCTTCCTCTGGCCCGGGCGCAGCTTCGTCCGGAAAGGCCTGGAGGCGTACCTGACCGTCCTGATCGAGCTCTGCTGGAGCAAGCAACGGATCGTCGAGGTGTATCTGAACGTTGCGGAGTTCGGCGGCGGGCTGTTCGGGATTACCGCGGCCAGCGAGCACTTCTTCGGAAAGACGCCGTCGGAAC
Source organism: Acidobacteriota bacterium (assembly GCA_009838525.1). Taxonomy (NCBI): domain Bacteria; kingdom Pseudomonadati; phylum Acidobacteriota; species Acidobacteriota bacterium. Next base: position 73,644 of record VXRJ01000002.1, on the reverse strand, counting down.
TGACGGCCGACGAGGCGGCGCTGCTCGCCGCCGTGCTGCCCAACCCGGCGCGGCTGCGCGTCGAGGACCCGTCGCCCTACGTCCGCGAACGGCAGGCGTGGATCCGCCGGCACATGCGGCAGCTCGGCGGCGTCGACTTGGTCGCCGCACTCGACTAGGCAGCGTGGCAGCCGTCAGCGGTAACGTATCGGGCGCGGCCTCTCATCAGATCGGCTAACGTGGCAGCTATGGTCAGGATCCAGATTCGATTGCCTGAGGAATTGGCGCGTGCGCTGAAGGAGCAGGCCCGGCTTGAGGCCCGACCAATGGCCGATCTGGTGCGCGAGTGCGTGGCCGACTACATGGCTCGAGGGTCGCTGTCGGACCGTGCCGAGCTAGCCGGTCGCGCGCGCGGGCTCGCCGGGAGGTTCCGTTCCAGATGTCCGGATCTGGCGGAAGAACATGACCGCTATCTGGAAGAAGTCTTCGATTCATGAAGTTCTTCATTGATACCGCCGCCCCGATCGCACGGTAGGATCCTCACCGGCCAGAGCCGCGATGAACTTCAACGGCTACGACGTCGGCGGTTTCTACGACGAGATGTTCCGGCCGGACGGCACGCCCCGGCCCGAGGCGCGTGCGCTCGTGGAGCGGATCGAGGGGCTGCCGGAGGGCGAGTTCATTCGGAGGCACACCGCCGCGGAGCAGGCACTACTCCACACCGGCATCACCTTCACCGTCTACGGCGACGAGGAAGGAACGGAGCGGATCTTCCCGTTCGACGTCGTGCCCCGGATCATCGCGCACGACACCTGGGCGCCCATCGAACGGGGGCTGATGCAGCGCGTCGAAGCGCTCAACCTCTTCATCGCCGACGTCTACCACGACCGGAAGATCGTGCGGGACGGTGTCGTGCCGGCCGACGTGGTGGAATCGTCGCAGGGCTATCGGACCGAGTGCATCGGACTCCGTCCGCCCCGCGGCGTCTGGTGCCACATCACCGGCACCGACCTGGTGCGCGACCGGGACGGGACGATCTACGTCCTGGAGGACAACCTGCGGTGTCCATCCGGCGTGTCCTACGTCCTGGAGAACCGCGCCGTGATGACCGAGACGTTCCCGGTCGTCTTCGAGGGACTCGGAGTCCGGCCGGTGCAGGACTACCCGAGCCGGTTGCTGACGATGCTGGAAGAAGTGGCGCCGGAGCGGGCCGGCCGGCCGAGTGTCGCCCTCCTGACGCCGGGCGTGTTCAACTCTGCCTACTTCGAGCATTCGTTCCTGGCCCAGCAAATGGGCATCGAGCTGGTGGAGGGGCGTGATCTCCACGTGGTGGACGACCGGCTCCAGATGCTGACGACGCACGGATACGAACCGGTCGACGTGCTGTACCGGCGGATCGACGACGACTTTCTCGATCCCACGTGTTTCCGGTCCGATTCGCTGCTCGGCGTGCCGGGGCTGATGGACCTGTATCAGCGCGGGCGGGTCACGCTGGTGAACGCACCCGGCACCGGCGTCGCCGACGACAAGGTGGTGTACGCCTACGTGCCGGAGATGATCCGGTACTACCTGGACCAGGATCCGATTCTGCCGAACGTGCCGACCTACCTCTGCTGGCGGGACGACGACCGCCGCTACGTTCTCGATCACCTGGCGGAGCTGGTGGTCAAGCCGGCCAACGAATCGGGCGGCTACGGACTCCTCATCGGTCCCGCCGCCACGGGCGAGCAGTTGCGCGACTTCGCGGGGCGGATCGAGGCGGAGCCGCGCAACTACATCGCGCAACCCACGCTGGGACTCTCGCGGGTTCCGACGCGCGTCGAGAAGCGCTTCGAAGGCCGCCACGTCGACCTGCGACCGTACATCCTCTACGGACGCGACCGCTACGTGCTGCCGGGTGGACTGACGCGCGTCGCCCTCCGGAAGGGCTCGCTCGTCGTCAACTCGTCTCAGGGGGGCGGCAGCAAGGACACCTGGGTGCTCGCACCACCCGCCGAGGCCTGACCGACACCGCTGCCGTCAAAGACCATGCTGAGCCGCGTCGCCGAGTCGGTCTACTGGATGAGCCGCTACATCTCGCGGGCCGAGAACGTGGCGCGCGTCGCCGGCGTCAACAACCAGTTGCAGCTTCAGATGCCCGGCCTGGCCGAGGAGCAGTGGGATCCGATGGTGCAGGTGACCGGCGACCACGCCGCGTTCCGGGCGGCGTACGACGGGCCGACGCGCTCCAACGTCATCGAGTTCCTCACCTTCGACGCGAACAACCCAAATTCGATCGTCTCGTGCCTGACGAACGCTCGCGAGAATGCGCGCTCGGTGCGCGAGATCATCTCGTCCGAGATGTGGGAGGCAATCAACACGTTCTACCTGTTCCTGCGGGAGCCCGGGGCGCGCTCGCGAGCCCTGGCGGACGCCCATGCCTTTTTCGAGCACGTCCAGCGATCGAGCTACCGGATCGAAGGGGCGAAGAACGAAACGATGGAGCACGGCGAGGCGTGGCACTTCAGCCGAATGGGTCAGTTCACGGAGCGGGGCGATCAGACGACGCGCATCCTCGACACGAAGTACTACCTGCTCCTGCCGTCGCCAAAAGACGTGGGAAAGCCGGTTGACGATCTGCAGTGGAGCGCCCTGCTCCGTTCAGCCAGCGCGTTCGAGGCCTACCGTCGGACGCACGGCCCCGTTGCGGCTCCCGCCGTGGCCAGCTTCCTGCTGCTCAACCGGGAGTTCCCCCGCTCGGTGCACCACTGCGCGATCGAGGCGCAGACGTCGCTGCACTCCGTGACCGGCACACCCCTCCGCCGCTATGCCAACAGCGCGGAACGGGCGCTCGGCCGGCTGGTCGCGGACCTCGACTATACTGACATCGCTGACGTGATTCGGACCGGCCTGCACGAGTTTCTCGACAGCATCCAGAACCGGCTCAACGGGGTCGGAGTCGAAATCACGCGCACCTTCTTTGCGCCACCGCGGCGCACGGATGCCCCAGGATGACGTACTGCGTCGGCATGAACATTGATGAGGGACTCGTCGGGCTGGCCGACACCGTCATCACATCCGGCCGGGAGGTGACCTCGCTCCGGAAGGTGACGGTCTATTCACCGCCGACCGGCACGTTCTTCGTCATGACGTCGGGGCTCCGGTCGTTGCGCGACAAGACGCTCACCTATTTCGACGAGCGCCTGACCGAGCGGTCGGAACACGGGAAGCCCTTCGAGCGGCTCTACGAGGTGGTCAATCTGCTGGCCACCCAGGTGCGTGAAGTAGCCCGTGAGGATCGCAAGCCGATCACGGAGGCGGGGATGCAATTCAACATCCACGCGCTGATCGGCGGGCAGATGGCGAAGGATCGGAAGCACAAGCTCTACCTGCTCTACCCGGAAGGAAACTGGATCGACACCGGGCGGCTGACGCCGTACCACGTCATCGGGTCGACCGGTTACGGCAAGCCGATCATCGACCGCGCATTGACGGTGGCCGACTCCCTGCGACATGCCTTCAAGGTAGCCCTGCTATCGTTCGATGAGACGAGGGTGAGCGCGGCTGACGTGGACTTTCCGATCGATGTCGTTCTGTACCGGCGCGGATCGTTCCACATCGTCGAGCGCCGGTTCCAGAAAAGCCACCTCGAAGAACTCTCGCGCTGGTGGGACGAACGTCTCCGCCACGCGGTGGAAGAGACGCCTGGCGAGTGGTTCGATCAGGCGTTCAACGCAATGGACGACACTCCGGAACCGCCCGGAGTCGCCGCGCCGCAGGAACCCGTCCCGTGAGACTAACCGTTCACCACCGTACCTCGTACCGCTACAGTCGGCCCGTCGGCCTCGAACCGCACGTCATTCGGCTGCATCCGCGAACCGACGCGTCGCTCCGGGTGGTCGACTACGATCTGTCGATCGACCCTGCGCCGCAGATTCACTCCGACAACCTCGATCCGGAGGGCAACGTCATCACCCACGCGTGGTTCGAGGGCGAGACCGAACACCTGACGATCGAAACGCGCGCGATAGTCGACACCCTCGTCACCGACCCGTTTCGCTACCTGATCGCCGAGCCGGACCGCGCCCTGCCGTACGCCTACGCGCCCGACTTCGCCAAACGGCTCGAACAGTACCGGCTTCCGCCCGACGCCGCGCCGTTTTCCGTGCGCGAGCTGGCGCTGGAGGCGGCACACGAATCGAAGCGGAACCAGGCGATGTACGCCCGGGTGCTCGCCATGATGATCCAGCAGCGGCTGGGCTTCATCGGCCGGGACGACGGCGCGGCGCAACCGGCGGAAGTGACGTTGGAGAAGGGCGAGGGAGCGTGCCGCGACCTGGCCGTGCTCTTTGTCGACTGCTGCCGCTCGATGGGACTTGCCGCGCGGTTCGTCAGCGGCTACTGCTACACGGGAGACAAGGAACGTCCCGCCGACCTCCACGCCTGGGGTGAGGTCTTCCTCAGGGGGGGCGGCTGGCGCGGCTATGACCCCAGCCAGGGCCTCGCCGTCGCCGACCGGCATATCGCGCTCGCCGCGGCCGCCGAACCGGCTGCCGCCGCGCCGGTGACCGGTACCTATCGGGGCGACGACGTCACCCACGAGCTCGAGACCGAAGTCGACATCACGGCCGGGGCATAGGCTCCGTCAGCGGCCCCAACAGCTCCCGCGCCCACCAGTCGTCCGAAGCGTCCGCCGGTGTCGTGAAACGGTAGCGGTATAGCAGGAGGCGCACGTACCGCGGCGGCTCGTCCGGAAACGGATTGGCGGCGGGGTCGAGCAGGCCAAGGGCCAGCGGATCGTTCTCCAGCAGGCGTTGGGCAAGCGGCAGCAACCAGTGCGCCTGCCGTTGCGGATCGAGCGCGGCAAACCACATCTGCCAATCGAGGCGCGGCATGTGGGGCTGGACGAAGCCCGGCGCGCGCGCCGGATCGCCCGCCTTCCACCGGAACGGATACTCCCGCCACGTCGTGCCGTCCGCCGACCCTTCGATAACTATCTCGGGCCGCTCGGTCGTCATCGATCGGAACAGGCCGTAGCCGCTGACGGACCGGAACGGCGCAACGGCGCCGAGCAGCGTATTCGACCAGGCCGGCATCGGCGCGGGGCGGCGAATCTCGCGGACGAGGGTGAGCGTGCTCAGCAGGGCCATTCCGGCGGCGGCGGCAATCAGCACCCAGTGACCCGCGCCGCGCCGGCGTGGTCTCGGAACCGGCGGCACGCCGCCGAACGAGGCGGGAACGCGCCAGCGAAGGGCCAGCGCGTCGTCGTCGAGCATCGACGCGTACAGCACCACCGTCAGCAGGTTGAAGAACCCGTAGTTCCCGGTCAGGACGATCGCGACCTGCAGCGAACACAGCACGCCAAAACCGACGATCCGCGCCCGGCGGAACCGCACCGGCAGGAAGAGCGCGAACGGCGCGACGAGTTCGACCGCGAACATCTTGATGACGGACGCATGCCCAACGAACTCGGGGAGGTTGTGCGCGTACCAGCTCACCCAGGAGGGAATCGGCTGGGTCTCGTAGTGGTAGTCGAGCGCCGTCAGGCCCCACCAAGTCGGATCGCCGCTCAACAGCTTCGTCGCCCCGGACAGAAACGTGAGCTTGAACGCGAGCCCCCAGATCAACCAGCGTCCGGCGGCGGACGGCTCGGACGCTCCGTTCCGTAGCGGCGCCCGCCACGCCGGAGGCGAATAGAGCACCGCCAGCGCTCCCGCCTCGAGCAGCAGGATGTCCCACTGAAACGACAGGAAGTCCTGTCCGGCGAGCGTCAGCGACAGGTAGCAGAGCCAGAGCAGCGCAAAGACGGAAATCGGGGCGAGCCCGGCCATCGCCGCCACGGACAACGCTATGCCGACCCAGCACAACGTCAGCAGCATCCCGTCCGACGGCCAGAGCCAGAGCAGGGTCGGCAATTGCCGATAGGCGTCGGCCCCGAACAGGTCATATACGCGTTCCAGGTATCCGGAGGCCGGCAACAGGCCCTGATCGCCGATGAGCCCGATGACCTGGGGCGTCAGCGAAGCGAATGCGACGAGATAGACGAGACCGAGCAGGCGGAGAAACAGCGCGCGGGAGCGGGCGAAGGCAGGGCGCGCGCCAGGCAGCATCGCGGCCATGCGGCTATAATTGGAGGTTCCAGCCTACCCGAGTCCTCTTGCTGGGAGGTCGTTCAACGGTAGGACACGCGGCTCTGGACCGTGGAATCGGGGTTCGAATCCCTGCCTCCCAGCCAATCCTGTCTGGCAGCTAGGAAATGTCGAGCAACTCCACTTCGAAGAGCAGCGTGGCATTACCCGGAATCCGTGGCGGGCTGCCGTCCTCGCCGTAGCCCAGTTCGGGCGGGATTACGATGACCCGTCGGCCGCCGACCCGCATGCCGAGGACGCCACGGTCCCAGCCCGGGATGACCTGACCGATGCCCAGAGTGAACGTGAAGTTCCCGGAGTCGAACTGGGTACCCTTATTTTCCTGCGCGTTCGGGTCATATAGCCATCCGGTGTAGTCGACGTTAAGCACGTCGCCGTTCATCGCCTCCTGGCCCGTGCCGACCACCAGGTCACGGGTGCTGAAAGGAACGGCCAGTCCGACGCTGGGGGACGTCGGGGAGTCGTCGCCGCACCCGGCAATAGGAACCAGCAACCAAGAAACGGCGAACAGCGCCGGAATACAGTGGACTGAGAACTGACGTCGACGCATCAAAGGCACCTCCGGGGCAATCACTGGAGCTTAGCCGATCGGTTCGTGGTAGCGTACTTTCCGTGACGCGGCTCCTGTTTCTCTGTATCGCCAATTCCGCCCGGAGCCAGATGGCGGAAGGGCTCGCACGCGCGCGGTTCGCCGAGCGCGCCGAGGTTCAGAGCGCCGGATCGAGCCCGGCCTTCGTCCATCCGCTGGCCGTCGCCGCGCTGGATGAGGTCGGGATCGACATCAGCCAGCAGCAGTCCAAGAGCGTCGAGACCATCGACGCGGCCACGGTCGACGTCGTGATCACCCTTTGCGCCAAGGAAGTCTGCCCGGCGTTCCTGGGAGGGGCGAGGCGGCTTCACTGGCCGCTACCGGATCCGGTCGGCGCCGGGCGTCCCACGGCGGAGCAACTGGAACGATTCCGCGCGGTGCGCGACGAAATCGCGCGGCGACTCGACACGCTGGAGCCGGACTTGGCCTGAGCGATGTTCCTGCCGCTCGGCGACGAGCCGAATCCCCGCGGCGTCCCGGTTGTCACCTACAGCCTGATCGGCACCAACGTCGCCATCTTCCTGCTGTTGACGCTGCCCCTCAGCTCCGTCCGCCCCTCCATGGACGACCCGGCGCTCGCCGACTACCTCCGGATCATCACGTCGCAGTTAGGCGGCCGCGTAACCGCCATGCAGTTGCTGCAGCAGACGTCCGCCTATGACCTGTTCGTCTTTCAATGGGGCTTCCGCCCCTCGGACCCCGGCCTGGTCTCGCTCTTCACCGCCATGTTCCTGCACGGCGGGTTCATGCATCTCGCCGGGAACATGCTGTTCCTCTGGATCTACGGGGACAACGTCGAGTACCGCCTCGGCCGGCTGCCGTACCTCGTCGCCTACCTCGGTACGGGGGTGGTCGCCACCCTGGCTCACGCCCTGCTCGACTTCGGATCGGCCCTGCCGACGGTCGGCGCGTCGGGCGCCATCTCCGGCGTGCTCGGCTTCTACTTCGTCTGGTTCCCCCGCAACCGGGTTCGGCTGCTGCTCCTGCTACCGTTCTTCTTCCACATCGTCTACGCGCCAGCCCGCTTCGTCCTCGGGATCTACCTGATCCTCGACAACCTGCTGCCGTTCCTGGCGTCGCGCGGCGTGGCGGGGGGCGGCGTCGCCTACGGCGCGCACATCGGCGGGTTCATCGGTGGACTCGCCTATGCCTGGTGGCGCGAGCGGCGCGAGCTGCGGCGGCCGCGGCCGGAGTTCGAACAGGAGTTCGAGCCGGAAGCCGAGGCAGAGGCCGAAGGAGCACCTGTCTTCGAGGCGGACCCGGCGTCGATCCGCGGCGTGCGCCAGGCCATTGCCGAGAGCCGCTACGCCGAAGCCGCTCCCCACTATTTCGCCCTGAGCTCCGCCCGCACCGCCCGCCTGCTGATGCCGGAGGATTCCATCCGCTTCGGGGGCTGGCTCGCCAACAGCGGTCACGCGGATGCGGCGCTGATCGTCTATCAGCGCCACCTGCGCGACTTCCCCCTCGGCCCGTACGCCGCCGAAGCGCACCTCGGCGCCGGCCTCGTCCAACTGCATGCCCGCCAGCAGCCGACCGCCGCCTATCAGCACCTCGTCGCGGTGTTCGACGCCGACCCGCACCCCGACACCGAACAACACGCCCGAAAGGCGCTGGCGGACATCGCCGCGCAGCAGAAGTTCCGGATCGGGAGCGTCCACTAGCCGCTCAGGCGGGAGGCACGCCGTCCGCAGGCGGTAGGGTGTCGCGGCGGGCTTCCGGCGGCCCTACCTGGCCGCGGCCAGTTGATCGAACGTGGTCTCGAGCGCCGTCTCCGCGTCGTGCAGCGCTCCGCGGGTCGCCTCCAGCCAGCCGCGGCTCGCGTTCAGGCGGCTGCCGCTCTCCCGCAGCATCCGCCGCGTTTCCTCGGGCTGTGGCCCGCCGAGCCCGCGCCGTCCCGCCACCATCTGCTCCGGATCGAGCGCCTCGCGGATGCGGTCGACGCTGACCGGCAACGGCTCGCCGTACGTCTCCTCGTAGACGTGGAGCAGTTCCTCGGCCGTGAGCTCCTTGGGCCGCTTCCCGTGCGCCCGGCCGAACTCGGTCAGCTCCGAGGCGTAGTGATGGCCGACGCGGAACGGGATGTCGGCGTGACGGAGCAGCGTGTCCGCCACCTCCGTCATCGTCGCGTAGTCGGCATCCACCTCGGCCAGGGAGCGCTCCGGATTCACCACGAGACCGTTGACGACGGACGCGTAGAGCTCGTACATCCGGCGCGCCTTCTCCGCGGTCTCGATAATCTGATCCGCGCCGCGGTAGTCGATCATCCCGGTCGACGTGTTGTGCGCGTTCAGGAACACAGTCTGGGCGTCGCCCAGCACGGTGCTGGCGACCTGCCGGAGCCGTTCCAGGATGATCGGGTTCCGCTTCTGCGGCATGATGCTGCTGATGCCGGTCAGGGAGCGGTCGAGCACAATCCAGGGCACCGGATCGTGGTACTGGATGTGCACGTCCTCGCTGAACTGACCCACGGCGACGGCGGAGACGGCCAGCGCCGACGCCACCTCGGTCTTGGAATCCACCGAGGAGACGTGGTTGGCGTCGTAGGAGTTCTCGACGACGCCGTCGAAGCCGAGCAGGGTAGCGAGCCTCTCGCGATCGATGGGGAAGCCGGACGTGCCGAGGGCCGCCGCCCCGAGCGGACTCCGGTTGACCCGCGCGTAGGCTTCCTCCAGGCGCTGCGCGTCGCGTTCCAGCGCGGCGGCGAAGGCCAGCAGGTAGTGGGCGAGGGAGGTCGGCTGCGCCTGCACGCCGTGCGTGTAGCCGGGGATCACGGTGCCCGTGTGCTGCTCGGCCAGCGCAAGCAGCGCCTCGCGAGGGGCGAGGAGCGATTCGTAGGTCGCGAGCAACGCGTCCCTGACCGCGAGCCGCCGGGACGTCGAGCCGATGTCCTGGCGGCTGCGACCGGTGTGCAGCCGCGAGGCGTCGCGACCGGCTACCTCGACGAGCAGCTCCTCGAAGACGAGGTAGTCCGACGACCGGCGGGAGCCCGGCTCGCCCTGGTCCGCGATCACCTGCGCGATGCCCGCGGCAATCGTCGCCCCGAGCGGCTCGGGCACGAGCCCGGCTTCCGCCAGCATGACGATCGACGCCTTGTTGATCTGGCCCAGACGGTGGAAGTCGTCGCGGGCTTCCTGCGCCGAGACTCCGGCCGGCGCGAGGGCAAGTCCGACGATCAACGCGGAGAGGCGGCGGTTGCGTGACATGGCGTCCTCCTGCATGCAGCGGTATCGCGTCCCTGGCGATTGTACGCCCGGTCCTGATCGCCATGGGATGGCGATGAGGCGGTTCCCGGGCTACGGCTTACTGAATACCGCCGCGTAGTGGGCGCCAATCGGCCAGTCGGCGGTCGTGACGTGGTCCAGCCCGGCCGCGGTGACCTCCGCCACGACCTGCGCGTCGTCGGTCCAGTGTGGCCATCCTCGGAGAAAGCTCAGCAGGCCGCTGAATTCAATCTCGATCACGACGAAGCGGCCCCCCGGCTTCAACGCGTCGCGGATACTGGCGTTCAGGGCAGCCGTGTCGCCCACGTGGTGGTAGACGCGGCGCATGAAGATAGCGTCGCAGCAGGCCGGCGCCAGGTTCGTCTCCCGCTCCCCGGCCTCCACCACGGTCACGTTGTCCAGTCCGGCCGCGGCGACCGCCTCCTGGATGTCGTCGCGACGCTGCGGCGACAACTCGGTCGCGAACACCTGGCCGGTCCCACCGACCAGCCGCGCAACCTCGATGCTCAGCCATCCGCTGCCGGCGCCGATGTCAGCCGCCGTGTCACCCGGCTGGATCTCAAGCAAAGCTGCGAGAAGGTCGACTTCGCTCTCGCCGTCCCCGCCAACCAGCATGACGAGAGCCGCACCGGCGAGGACCACGCCGGCCACCCAGAGAAGGAAACGCTTCGACTTGACCATCACGATCTACTACGCGGACTGGTCCTCCAGAGTTCTCGCTCCATCTCTCCGCTGGCAGCCGGCTTCCGGCCCGCGAGCAGGGCGAGCTCGCGCCACTTCCAGTGGCAGTCAACATCCTCGAATCCGATCTCTCTGAGCCACAAGAGCTGGGTTTCCACGTCCAGCAACACGTTGGACGGATCTTCGTCTTCCGGCTCGACGCCAAGACAGGCGAGGAAGCTCTCGTGAAGGTTCTGGCTGGCCGACGCCACGTGCTCCAGATTGCAGAAGACGCCGAGCGGTCGAAGCAATGCGTACGCTTCCTGGTACAAGGCCCGCTTGCGCTCGTGCGGCAGATGGTGGATGGCGAAGCTGGACACTATCGCGTCAAACGGCTCCAACACCTCCGGCAACGGCTGGTTGAGATCGTGGGCCATCACGCTAACCGTGTCGTCCGTCGCGAATCGCCCGCGAAGCCGTTCGAGCATCGTGTCCGAAAAGTCGACTGCGACGCCTGTAGCGTCCGGCCGAGCACACTTCACCAGGTGGAGCAGGCGCCCGTCGCCGCTGCCGAGATCCAGGATTCGTGTCGTCCGGTCGGGCAGCCACTCGAGCAGCTCGGCCTCGCCCTCGGTGCGGTGCGGAATAGAATCCGCGCGAGCCAGGTACTCGAGAGCGTGAGTCGCCAGGGGCCAGCGATTAGTCTGCGATGTGCTCATGGGACACCTGGACCTATGCACGCATCAGCCGCTGCTGCAGCAACGCCCGCATGTCGCGCCGCCCGTCCGCGATCACCAGCACGTAGACAGCGTCATCCAGGAGGCGGTAGATGATGCGATAGGGCTTGAAGAAGACCTCCTGGTATTCCCTAATCCCGAGTTCCAGCAATTCACTCGGATGGCTGCCGCGTTCAGGGAACGCGGATAGCGCCTGGAAGGTCTCCTCGATCCTCTTCAGCACATGGCCCGCCCTTCCGGAAGTCCCCTGCCGGCACACGTAGTCGAAGATCTCCTCCAGGTCGCGGGCGGCATCGTCGGTCAACTGGACCGCGAAGCGCATCAACCAGTCCGCCGACGCTCCCGAAGCCGCGCAATGACGTCCGCGGCAGGCTGCACCCGACCAGCTTCGATCTGCTGGTTACCCATGGCGAGAATCCGGAGCAACGCCAGGCTCTCCTGCATCCGCTCGTAGCTATTGATGTCCTGAACGACAGCCTTGGCTTCACCGTTCTGGGTGATGATCAGGGGCTCTGGCTGGTCTCCCAGCGAGCGGATAATCTCGGCTGCATGAGCCTTCAGGTAGCTGATCGGCTTGATGCGTTCCGACAGTGACATCGCCACCTCTCTTCAGAACCAAATATAGACCATAAAAAGGTCCAGTGGCAGACCGAACTACCGGCACAGCGGCCCCTTGACCTGGGAGCACTACCCGCCGGATCCGCCGGCCGGCAGCTTCAGGCCATGCGCGATGGCTCTCAGCTCCGCCATCGACCCGCCGACGTAGAGCGCCTGCTTCCTCGGCAGCGAGAGCCGGTCCACCTGCGCGCCGCCGACGACGAGAATCCCGCCCAGCGCCCGCACGCGATCCGCCAGCCCCAGCACTTCGCGTCGCAGCCCCGTCGCGTGGTTGGCCACGCTCACGCTGATCCACACCAAACGCGGTCTCAACTCCTCCACGCTGAGCCCAAGGGTGCCCAGCGGGGTTTCCGGGCCGAGGTTCGTGGCGCGGAACCCCTCGTCCTCAAGCACCGCGGCGGCTGACATCGACGCCAGCACGTACGGATCGCCAGCCGGCGCACCGCCCACCGACACCAGCCCCTCCCCCGGCGGCCGGAGGAGCGCACGCAGCCGAACCATGGCTTGGATCGCGGCCTCGGTCGCGCGATGCTCGAGGAGGATGCCCTTGGGACCGGAAAGCCACAGTTCACCGACCTTCACCATGGCCTGTACCAGCGGACCGTCCACCAACTGGGCGACACTCGCGCCAGCGAGGAACCGGGCCATCAGCAAGCCGGTGGCCTCCGCCGCCAGCCCCGTGGTCAGGTAGTCGTAGAGCATCTCCCCCGCTTCGCCGTCGGTCGCCTTCCGGCGAGCGTGGGCGGCCAGATCCGGCAGGCCCAGACTCTCGGGCCGCTCGATGGCCATGCCCGCTTCACGGACGTACCGGGCAGCCTCCTCCACGCGCACGCGCCGGTGGCCGCCGGCCGTACGTATGGCGCCGATGCGGCCATCGTCGATCCAACGCTTCACGGAGGACTCGCTCACACCGATGGCGTCGGCGAGCTGCCTGGTAGTGAGCATTCTATGGATGTTATGAATGATTTATATCGTACCGCGCCCGGCCCCTCTACGTCAACTTATGCCACCTTTAATGGGTATTTTCGGTAATTTACGGTTGACAGAGGCACGATGGCGGATAGATCATGTGAATGATATGACCGTTTTTAACCCAGCCGTTCCGTCTCCCGCGCGTGAACGGCCGGGCGCGGCGCGCGACGGCCGGACGCCTGACAGGCCTACCCGGGTGGCCGTCATCGGGACCGGCATCGCGGGCCTTGTGTCGGCCCACCTGCTCGCGTCGCGCCATGACGTCACGGTCTTCGAAGCCGGCGACCGGATAGGAGGGCACACAGTCACCACGGAAGTCCTGGATCCGGAGGGGCCGCTGGCCGTCGACGCGGGCTTCATCGTCTACAACGAACCCAACTATCCGAACTTCGTTCGCCTGATCGCCGACCTCGGGGTCGAGACACGCGCCACGTCGATGAGCTTCAGCGTAACGAGTGAGCGACCGGGGATCGAGTATGCGGGCACGAGCCTCAACGCGCTGTTCGCGCAGCGCGGGAACCTGCTGCGTCCCCGCTACTACCGGTTCCTGGGGGACATCCTGCGCTTCAACCGAGCAGCCAGACTGGCGCTCGCCGAGGGTTCCGCGGGAACGCTCGGCACGCTGGCGGAGTTCCTGGCGGTGAACCGACTGAGCGGCCGGCTGGCCGAACAGTACGTCATCCCCCTCACCGCCGCCATCTGGTCCACCGACCCCCGCCAGATCCTGGATACGCCGGCCGAATTCGTCCTGCGGTTTCTCGACAATCATCGCCTCCTGCACATCGGCGGACGTCCCACCTGGCGCGTGATCCGCGGCGGGTCGCAGCGCTATGTGGACCGCCTGATCCGCCCCTTCCGCGACCGCATCCGCACCCGGACTCCGGTGCGCCAGCTTCGCCGGAGTCCCGGCGGCGTGGAGGTGACGACCGGCGAGAGTCGGGAGGTCTTCGATGAGGTGGTGGTTGCCACCCACAGCGATCAGGCCCTCGCCATGCTGGCCCAGCCCACGGAACTCGAATGGGCCGTGCTGGATGCAATCCGCTACCAGCCCAACCACGCGATCCTGCATACCGACGTGTCGGTGCTGCCGCGCCAGCGCCGGGCGTGGGCGAGCTGGAACTACCGGACGCCGCGCGATCCCGGCCGTCCGGTGGCCGTCACCTACAACATGACCCGTCTGCAACGCCTGCCGACGCAGACCACCTACTGCGTCTCGCTCAACCTGGAGGACGCGATCGACGAGAGTCGCGTGATCGCCCGCTTCGACTTCGAGCACCCGCTGTTCACGCGGGCGGCCGTCGCGGCGCAGGCGCGGCACGCCGAAGTGAGCGGCGCCGACCGGATCCACTACTGCGGAGCCTACTGGGGCAACGGTTTCCACGAGGACGGCGTGGTGAGCGCGCTGGCGGTGGCCCGCCGGCTGGGAGTGGCGGCGTGACCGGTCGCCCGCGGCACAGCGCGCTGTACGTCGGGCGCGTACGGCACCGCCGGTTCGAACCACGCGCCCACGCTTTCGAGTACCCGCTGTTTCTCGTGTACCTGGACCTCGACGAGCTGGACACCGTTTTCGACGGTCACTGGTTCTGGTCGGCGCGGCGTCCGAACCTGGCCTGGTTCGACCGTCGCGATCACCTCGGCGCGCGGGCGGGGCCGCTCAACGCGGCGGTCCGTGACCTCGTGGCATCGGTGACCGGACGGCGCCCGGACGGCCCCATCCGGCTGCTGACGCACCTTCGCTACTTCGGTCACTGCTTCAACCCGGTGAGCTTCTATTACTGCTTCGATGCGACCGGGGAGCGCCTCGACGCGCTGGTGGCCGAGGTCAACAACACGCCGTGGGGCGAACAGCATTGCTACGTTCTGGTTGGGGGCGGCGCCGAACCGGCCGGGACCGCCATCCGTTATCACGCCAAGAAGCAGTTCCATGTCTCGCCCTTCATGGACATGGATCTGGAACACGTCTGGCACACGACGCTGCCCGGGGAGCGGCTCACCGTGCACATCGAGAACCTCCGTGACGGCGCGCGGATGTTCGATGCGTCGATGCGGCTCGAACGCCGTGAGATCACCGGCCCGCGCCTCGCCTGGGCGTTGACCCGATTTCCGATGATGACCGCGTGGGTGGTGGGCTGGATCCACTGGGAAGCGCTGAGACTATGGCTGAAGAGAACACCGTTCTATCCGCACCCGAACCGCCGGCCGACGTCCTGACCTCGGCCGCCACCGCCCTGCGCCGGCCGTGGACGCGACGCCTCGCGCGCCGCCTGGTGCTCGATCGGCTGCGGGGGATTGAGGCCGGATCCCTCATGGTGCTGGAGGACGGCACGCGGCACGTCTTCGGCCCCGGCGATGGCGAGCCGCCACTGGCGGCTCGCCTCACGATTGAGGATCCCGCGTGCTGGGACTCGCTCGCGTGGGGCGGCTCGATCGGCGCCGCCGAGGCGTACTGCGACGGCCTGTGGTCGACGCCGGACCTTACCGCGGTGGTCCGCGTGCTCGCGCGGAATCAGGCCGCGCGGCAGGGCGTCGAAGCGGGGACCGCGGCCCTCCTCAAGCCGTTTCGCCGGATGCTGCACCGGATGCGGCGGAACACGTGGCGAGGAAGCCGGCGGAACATCTCGGCGCACTACGACACCGGCAACGCCTTCTTCGCGACGTTTCTCGACCCGACCATGACCTACTCCTGTGCCGTCTTCGACCGCGAGGAGATCTCGCTCGACGCCGCGCAACGAGCGAAGCTGGACCTCGTCTGCCGGAAGCTGCGCCTCGGTCCCCGCGACCGGCTGGTCGAGATCGGCACCGGCTGGGGATCCCTGGCGATTCATGCCGCAAGTCACTACGGCTGCCGCGTGGTGACCACGACAATCTCGGAGGAGCAATTCGACCACACCTCCCGCGCCGTGGCCGAGGCCGGGCTCTCGGATCGGGTGACCGTGCTGCACGAGGACTACCGCGCCCTGAATCCCCGCTTCCGCGGCGCCTTCGACAAGCTGGCCGCAATCGAGATGGTCGAAGCGGTGGGTCACGACTACCTGCCGGACTACCTGCGGGCGGTGAGCGACCTGCTGGCGCCCGACGGGCTCGCGCTCTTGCAGGCCATCCTGATGCCCGACCACTGGTACGAGGAGTACCGCCGGTCGGTGGACTTCATCCAGCGACATATATTCCCGGGCGGTCTCCTGCCTTCCCTGGCCCGTCTCCAGGCATGCGCCGCCGAGGCCAGCGACCTGCGGCTGGTGGACCTCGAGGACCTGACCGCGGACTACGCCCGCACGCTGGCCGAGTGGCGGACGCGGTTCGAAGCGCAGGACGAGCCTCTGGCCGCTCTCGGGCTGTCGGCGTGGGAACGGCGCAAGTGGCGTTACTACTTCGCCTACTGCGAGGGCGGGTTCCTCGAGCGCACGATCTCCGCCACGCAGATTCTGTATGCCAAACCCGGTTTCCGGGGAGCCGTACCGGCGAGGCGGTGGCCGGGCACGCCCGCCCCCGCGGGCGGGCAACTGGAGATGACGCGATGAACACGGCGCTGCTGGAAGCCGCCGAACGCGGCTGGATTCCCGACCCGGTGCTCCGGCACGGCATTCGCGTCCTGCTGCGCGAGCGTCTCCACGAGATCCGCTCGGCCCCGGAGTCCGCGGCCGCGTTGGTCGAACGCATGCGGCAGGGCCCGCTGGCAATCGACACGCGCGCGGCCAACGCGCAGCACTACGAGGTGCCGGCGGCGTTCTTCGAGGCCGTGCTCGGCCGCCACCTGAAGTACAGCAGCGGCTATTGGCCTCCGGGGACCGATTCGCTGGACGAGGCGGAGTCCGCCGCTCTGGATCTGGCGTGCGCGCGGGCCGGCGTCGAAGACGGCATGCAGGTGATGGACCTGGGGTGCGGCTGGGGATCGCTGGCGCTCTGGATCGCCCGGCGCTACCCGGACTGCCTCGTCACCGCCGTCTCGAACTCCCGCTCGCAGGGCGCCTTCATCATGGAGCGGGTCCGGGCGCGTAATCTGCGCAATGTCGCCGTCCACGTCGCCGACCTCAACGACTTCCAGCCGGACCGGACGTTCGACCGCGTGATCTCGATCGAAATGTTCGAGCACATGCGCAACTATGCCCGCCTCCTCGACCGGGTGGCGCACTGGCTGGGGCGCGACGGGCGGCTGTTCGTCCACGTCTTCTGTCACCGCTCACAGCCCTACTTCTTCGAGGATCGGGGTCCGGGCGACTGGATGGCCCGCCATTTCTTCACCGGAGGCGTCATGCCCTCGGAGACGCTCATGGACCATTTCGCCGGGCCGGTGCGACTGGAACAGCGGTGGCGCCTGAGCGGGACGCACTACGAGCGGACGGCGCGCGCGTGGCTTGCCAATCTCGATTACCGGGCGAACGAAGTGCGCGCCATCCTCGCGACGGCGCACGGCGCCGACGCCGACCGCTGGCTGCGCCGCTGGCGGCTGTTCTTCCTGGCCTGCGCCGAGCTTTTCGGCTACGACGGCGGAGAGGAGTGGTTCGTGTCGCACTCGCTGTGGTCGCGCGGCCGAATCGTGAAGCACTGAGGAGGGCGCCCAAATGCTGGAGCAGCTCGCCGAGGTGGGCCTCCCGGGACTGGCCGCCGCCCTGGGCCTGACGTTTCTGGTGTGGTTGCTCAGCCTCGCCCGGAGCGACGCGTCCATCGTCGACATCTTCTGGGGACTCGGTTTCGTCGTGCTGGCCTGGTCCTACCGGGCCCTTGGAGAGGCCGACTCCATTCGGTCGGCGCTGGCGCCGGCGCTGGTGACGATCTGGGGCGTCCGGCTGTCGGCCTACATCCTGTGGCGCAATCACGGGCGCGGCGAAGACCCGCGTTATGCCGCGATGCGGCGGCGCTGGGGGCCGCGCTTCCCGCTGCTCTCGCTGCCCATCGTCTTCTGGCTGCAGGCGGTGCTGATGTGGATCGTCGCCATGCCGTTGCTGCAGGTGCAGACGGCCGATGCCGCCTGGTCGTGGCTCGACTCTCTGGGAGTGGCGCTCTTCTTGACCGGATTCGCGTTCGAGGCGATCGGCGACCGGCAACTCGCCAGGTTCAGGGCCGATCCCGCCAACGCCGGGCAGGTGATGGACCAGGGCCTGTGGCGCTACACCCGGCATCCCAACTACTTCGGCGACGCCACGCTGTGGTGGGGCTTCGGCTGCCTTGCCCTCGCCACTCCGGGCGGGGCCTGGGCGCTGGTCGGCCCGGCGCTGATGACGGTGCTCATCCTTCGAGTCTCCGGTGTGTCGTTGCTCGAAGAAGGGCTCCGCAAGCGCCGGCCCGCCTACCGCGACTATATCGAGCGGACGAACGCCTTCCTCCCGTGGCGGCCGCGTGAGCCCCGTCCGGGACGGGACTAGCCACTATGCGGACTCGGGTGGTCGTCAACGACAGGATGCAACGTGGCTACGTCTACTACCGGACCGAACGGATGGGACGTAACTTCGATCCCGACTTCCGCCCCGAACTCACGCCGAAGCAGATGCTGGAGCTTGGCGTCTTCGGCGGGCGCTACATGACCGACTGCCGCGACGAGTTCCCGGCAAGTTGGTTTCGCCGCGCACGGCTGTGCTCCGAGCGGCACGACCCGAAGCTCAACTGCTTCGGCGTGAACGCGTCGCTGCCACTGAAGGAATGGCGCCGCAAGGGCTGGATCCATCCCCAGGACCCGCGCGGCTGGTTCCAGTGGTACTGCCGTTACTACATGGGCCGGCGCAGTGACGACGACGCGCGGCAGATTGCCCGCTGGAGAGCAATACGCCGGCATGTCTCCGCCATCCGCGCGAACTGTCCGCCGGGGGCACTCGACTGTCGCCCGCGGCAACGGCAGGCCGTCCTGCACTGGGCCTACGACAGCCGACGCATCTGACCCGCGCGGAACGGACGCTCAAGACGTTGACCCACGGGCCGGCATAGTATTGGCTGACGTGCCCGCCGGGCTGACGATAGTCAATCCGTTCGTTTGAGGGATGTATTGATCATGCGGAGAAACGGTAGCTACGCATCCAGAACACCAATGAAATGGAGCGCGCTCGCGCTGGGACTCGTGTTGCTGGCTCCCACGGCGGGGCTGGCGCAGTCCGCGGCGGACGGCGGCGACAACTGGCCGCACTTCCGCGGCCCGACCCTGAACGCGGCGGTCGCCGACAACCCGAATCTGCCCGAGACGTGGAGCCAGACCGAGAACGTCGAGTGGACGACCGAGATCCCGGGCCTCGGCTGGTCAAGCCCGGTGGTCTGGGGCGACCGCGTCTTTCTGACGACCGTCACCGCCATCGGCGACTTCGAGCTTCCCAAGCCCGGACTCTACGCCCCGCGCGGCCGCCCGGAGCCGCCGCCGATCGAACACGACTGGCTGGTCTACTGCCTCGATCTGGAGACGGGGGACGTCCTGTGGCAGCGGTCGGTCGCGACCGCGGTTCCGTCTTTCCCGCGGCACATGAAGAGCACTTACGCCTCCGAGACCCCGACAACGGACGGCGAGCATGTCTACGTCCGCTTCGGCGACCTCGGCGTGTACGCCTTCGACTTCGACGGCAACGAGGTGTGGCGCGTCGAGATTCCCTACAAGCGCACCCGGTCCGAGTGGGGCTCGGCCTCCTCCCCCGTCGTCTACGGTGACATGCTCCTCGTCCTGTACGACAACGAGGAGGAATCGTGGCTCGCCGCGCTCGACAAGCGGACGGGCCAAGAGATGTGGCGCACGCCCCGCGACGAGGTGTCGACCTGGGCGACGCCCTTCGTCTGGGAGAACGACCTGCGCACCGAGATCGTCACCAACGGCGTGAACCGCATCCGCTCCTATGACCTCGACGGCAACCTCCTGTGGGAGATGGACGGGCGGATGTCGTGGGCCGCAATCCCGACACCGTTCGCTGCGCACGGTCGGGTCTACGTCAACTCCGGCTACTTCGGAGACGATCACCGGCCGGCGTACGCCATCCAGCCCGGCGCCAGCGGGGATATCTCGCTCGCCGACGGCGCAACGTCAAACGACTACGTCGCCTGGTACCAGCCACGGGCGGGCAACTACAACACGTCGCCGCTGATCTACGGCGACGTCTACTACAGCCTGCTCGACCGCGGCTTCTTCGAAGCCTACGACGCGCTCACCGGCGAGCCCGTGTACCCGCGGCGACGGATCCAGGTCGGGGCCAGCTTCACGTCGTCGCCGTGGGCCTACAACGGCAAGATCTTCGCGCTGAGCGAGCAGGGCGACACCTACGTGATCCGGGCCGGCCAGGAATACGAGGTCCTCGGCGTCAACTCCCTCGACGAGATGGCGATGGCGTCGCCCGCCGTCGCCGGCGACCGGCTGCTGATCCGCACCGCCTCCAGGCTCTACAGCATCCGGAACGAGTAGGACGAATAGCGAAACCGCACCGCGCGGTGATTCTGCTCGACGCCTCAATGCGCAACCGGTGCGCCGGCCACCAGGCCGGCATTTGTTCAGGAGCGCCCGGCTTGGCGCCCAGGTCAAGTGCGGCGGTAGGGAGAGACCGTGGGCCAGGCGCCGAGAACCGATCCTCGGTGGCGCACCAGCCCGCCGAACGCGGCGGCCGTCGGATCCGGCGTGACCGGCCGCTGCTCGGAGTCCAGGTACAGACAGCCAACCTCTTCCGGCGGAAGAGCCGACACCAGCGTGCGGGCCCGCGCAAGTGCCGCCAGCCAGCGCTGCTTGAGGATCCCCAGATCGAGTGGCTCCCGGAGCGACAACTGGTCGAGATCGCGCTGCGTGTATGCCACGTGCCGCGCCGCGTGCTCCAGCAGGAACTCCGGGGTGAAACCAAGATCCTTGCCGCATGCCGCCCACGCCAGCGCCCCGAGCGATAGATACGTGTCGTCGAGATGGAGGACATCGACGAAGTCGCGAATCTCGCTCCGGCCGGCCAAGGCCAGTACCTTGTTGACCGCAGCATCCGCATCATGCAGCCGGTAGCCCAACCGGGCATCTTCCTGAACCGGATAGAACCTGAAAGCGCTATCCTGCGCCCACTCGATCTTCAGTGACCCCGCTTCCAGGCGCACGACCGCGCGATGGAACGCAGCCGTGCGCAGCAGCCACGAAAGATCATGGCCGGCTGTTACTAGCGTTGTCGCGTCCGTTTCCGCGCTCTGGGCAACACTGTCCTCCAGATCGTGAAAGAGGTCGAGATCCAGGGAGTAGCGCGGTGTCTCGACCGAGCGGTTGATAACGGTAGCTCCCGCGACGTAGCTGTCGGGGCTGCGGTTGGCGGCGATGAGCCGCAGGACTTCCGCCTGGACGGTGCTCAACGGCATGGGCGCTGCCCGTTAACCACGTGACGAGCCGGTTTCGGCGTCACGAGGAGTATCGCCGTGTGCGGCCAGCCGCGCCGCGACGAGGAATCCCCTCCGGCCGCCGTTCCGTCGCAGTCCGCGGATTATCTCCGGGAGGTCGTCGAGGGTCACCGCCATGTCAAGGCGCAAGTACCAGAAGCACTGGGCGTGAAACTCCCTGAGTGCCCGTCGCGCCTCGCGGATGCGAACCATGTTCCGTGCCTGGGCGCGAGACAGCTTGCGGCGACTTCGGGCCCCGCCCTTCCTGCCGATCCGGGAAAAGTACGCCCTAACCGACGGCGGTGCGCCCACGATCGCAGCCTATCATAAGCGGCTTATGTTGGGCGGCTACGGCGCGCCGTGCCCCTCAAGCTCGTCAACGATGACCTGAATGCTGTTTCCGAGCCCGGCAGGCTGCGGCGCCCGGTAGCCCTCGTAGGCAGCCGGCATCGTCCACGCGTTCGCGATCTGCTCCACGGATTGGCCGGCGTCATGGCCGGCACGCACGGCCGCCAGGAAGTCCCGGTTGAACGCGGCGTACTCGTGCAGGTCCGCCCAGGTCATCTGCGTGCTGTGGCCGGTAATGATGGTGTCGACGCCGCGGATGTTGTCGTGTGCCTTCTGCAGCGTGTCCGCGATGGCGACGCCGCTCCCGCCGTTGTTCGCGTCGAGGAAGGGGAGGTTCTTGCCCGGGAAGATGTCGCCGGAATGGAGCGTCCGCAGCGCCGGGAAGACGATCCAGGCGTCGCCGCCGGTGTGCCCGCGCCCGAAGTGGTAGAGATCGACCCGGTCGTCTCCGGTGCCGAGCGACATCCGCTCCGAGAAGGTCATCGTCGGCAACCCGCGGCCCATGGAATCCGCGAAGACGTTCGCGGGCGGCTCCGTCCGGCCGCTGTAGGCCCGCATCACCGCCATGTTCGCCGCCGTCACGTCGTGTGTCACGATGTCGACGTTGGCGGGAAACGCGACGTTGCCGCTCACGTGATCGTGATGGCTGTGGGTGTTGATGAGGGTGGTCACCGGATTGTCCGTCAGCTCACCGATCGCCTCGAGAATCGAGGGCCCCCAGCCGGGGTTCTTGCTGTCGACGACCACGACACCGCCAGACGTGATGAAGACGGCCGTGTTCCCACCGCCTCCTTGCCCCCGCAGAACGTAGAGGTTGTCCTCGAGCTGCTCGACCTCGATGACCATCGGCTCGTCCTGCGCGGCCACGGCCGCGAGCGAGAGCGCGCCGACACCCATGACGACGGCGAGAACGATGGTGCGTTTCATCGTGTTCCTCCCCTGGATCGCGTTGGATCACCGCCGAAGGCTTCATCCTAGCAGGTCGTGGCGGCGCCGCCGCTCGCGTGGAGAGCGGCTTCACCGGGCTGCTCGCAGGGGCATTCCGCACGACTTACCATAGGGGCGCAGGGAACCGGAATGCCCGATCGCCAGTATCAACGCCGGCGTCCGTTGCGTCCGCTGCCGCGGCCCGATCCGGCCGAGCGGCGGGCGGTCGACGGCTGGGTGCGCGTCGTGCCCGCCGTGCTCGTCGCGCACGTGCTCCTGATGGTGACGCTCTGGGCCCGGCCGGGACATCTCGCGCTCTGGCTCTGGTACGCGGGGCCGATCGTCCTCGCGCTGACGACCGCCATCCTGCTCGTCCTTTCGCTCCGCTCCGCCTACCGCTGGAAGCACGGCGCAAACGTCTGGCAACTGCTCGCCTACGCCGGCCTGTTCGCCGTCATCTTCACGCTGCCGGTGTACGACCCGTATCCATCGTCGTACGACGAGCGGCCGAGCGACGTGACGTTCCGCCTCCCGCTTGACGAGCCGTTGACGGTCGCCTGGGGGGGCGCGACCTCCGACGTCAACTACCACGTCTATCTCCCCGACCAGCGCTGGGCCTACGACCTGGTGGTGACGCGGGACGGAAGCACCTTCGCGGCCGACGGCGCAGCCCTCGACGACTACTACGCCTACGGGCTGCCGGTCTACGCGCCCGCCCCCGGAGTCGTCTTCGCATCGCACGACGGCGAGCCCGAGGTGCAGATAGGCGACGAGCGCTGGGGGCTGGCCGGCCTCGGCAACCACGTCGGCATCGAGGTGGCGCCGAACGAGTATCTCTTCGTCGGCCACCTGCAGCCCGGGTCCGTCGCCGTGTCGGCCGGCGAGCAGGTCGCCGCCGGCCAGTTGCTCGGGCGCGTCGGCAACTCCGGCAACAGCAGCGAGCCGCACGTCCACCTGCACCTGCAGGACGCGCCCCGCCCCTACTTCGGAGAAGGCATCCCGTTCCACTTCCACGGCTATCGCCACGAAGGGCGCCTCGTCGCCCGCGGCATGCCCGAGGGGGGGTTCCGCGACGGCCTGTATAACGGCGCGCGCGTCGTTCATGTGCATGCGAGCGACGACCTGACGCTGGCCGCGAAGGCCCGGCTCTTCGACGTCGACCTCGCCGAGCGGTTCCTGGCCGCGGACGGCCAGGTGCGCGTGAGGCGACGGCTGCCCACCACCGATCAGCCGCACGTGACCTACAACATGTCCGACACGGCCTACATGACCGGCCTGTACTGTGCGACCCAGACGTGGCGCTTCCTCGCCAACGGCGATCCGGAGGCAGCCGAGCGGGCGCGCGCGGCCGCCTCTGCCCTTCGCCATCTGGTGGCGGTTACCGGTCGTCCCGGCCTCCTCGCGCGGGCGTCGGCGCCCGTCGACGAGCCGTGGCTCGACGACGGGACCTGGCGGGTGACGGCCGACGGCGGCCGGCGCTGGCGCGGCAACGTCAGCTCCGATCAGGTCGACGCCATGATGTTCGGCCTTTACGTCTACGGCGCCCATCTCGCGGACGACGCCGAGCGGGCGGCGCTCGGCGCCACGGCCGCCGCGGTAGTGGACGCGGTCGTCGCCAACGACCTGCGGATCATCGGCTACGACGGCCAGCCAACCCGGTGGGGGCGCTATCACCCGACCTACGTCGCCGACGAAGAGCCCATGAACGCGCTGCTGATGCTGCAGATGGTGAAGGTGGCCGAGGCCCTGACCGGTTTGCCGCGTTTCACGCAGGAGTACGAGCGGCTGCTCGACCTGGGGTACGCCCGCATCGGCGAGGGGGCGAGACGCGATCGACCGCCGCGCGAGGCGAACCACTCGGACGACGTGCTGATTGCCATCGCCCTCTACCCGCTGCTGGAACTCGAGCAGGATCCCGCCATCCGCGTGCACTACGAGCGGGCGGCGGACCGCTGGTTCCACGGCGGCGCCCACCCAGGCATCGACGTCGAGGCGAATCCCCTGGCCACGTTTCTGCACCGGCACTGGACCGGCGACGAATCGTACGACGCGGCGGCGCTCGACACGCTGCGCGGAGTCCCCCTCGACATGAAGTGGAACCCCGACACCATCGCGGCCTACTCGCGCCGCTTCGGGTTCTCGTTCACGCCGGCCCCGGTGCTACCCCAGGAGGGCGAGGGACCTCTGCCGATCGCGCAGCGCGGCAGAACCTGGAGCTTCCTCGTCCACAACCCGTATCACCGGGGTGGCGACCGGCTCACGGCAGCGCCCTTCGAGACGAACGGCCTCGACTACCTGCTCAGCTACTGGTTCGGCCGGGCGCACGGCATGATTCAACTGACCGACTGAGAGATTCCGCGCTAGCCTCAGCTTCCAACTCGTCTGCGAGTTGATTCAGCTTGTCGAGATCGACCCCCGGACGAAAGCCGAAGGAATACGGAATCGTCTTTGGCGCTCGACGTCGCGCGACGTCATCTCTCTTGAAATCCCTGGGGCGAACCATCGAAACATTGTATCCGTTCAGCGGCAACTGGCTGACTGCCCCTTGATCCGGCGCGCCCAAAAAATTGCTCTTGTAGTCATATGCCTTTTAAATCATAATCTGTTGGTGGCTTGGGCCGTCGTCTTCCATCCTCGATCAGCACCTCGATCGATTGAAGGACGAGAGGAGGCGGAAATGAGCACGTTGACGGAGCGGATCGACCGGTTGCCACCAGCACGCCGGAAGCGCGTGGAGGACCGTGCCAAGGCACTAATCGCCGAAGAGATGTCGCTACGAGACCTGCGCAGGGCCAGAAAGCAGACACAAGTGCGCGTCGCCGAGAAGCTCCGCATCAATCAGGAAAACGTCTCCCGCCTCGAACAGCGTAGTGACCTGCTGCTCTCCACGCTCAGCAGCTACGTCGAGGCGATGGGCGGCAAGTTGAGTCTCGTCGTGGAGTTCCCGGACCGGCCTCCGGTGGCACTAACAGGCATAGCGGCGCTGGACGATCACTCGTAGACGGCGCTCGTACACGCCCCAAGTTCCGAAAACGGCCCGGCGCGCAGTTTCGCTTCAGGCCAGAGCCCGCGCCATGTTGCCGAGCGCCCGCTCGACGAGTTGGCGCGACGTGGCGATGTTCATCCGCATGCGGCCGTCGCTGCCCAGCCCGTAGGACGACCCCGGGTTCAGGTGGATGTGCGCGTGGTCCACCAGGTAGCGCTGGAACGCCTGCTCCGGAGTCAGGTCCTCCTCCGCCTCATCCGCCGCCTGCTGCATGCCGGCCGCGTCCATGGCCGCGCTCGTGTCGAGCCAGGCGAGATACGTGCCCTCCGGCTTGACGGTCTCCACACCCGGCACGTTCGAGCGGACGTACGACTCGACGAAGTCGTGCGTGCCGTCGATGTACTCCAGGAGCTGATCGAGCCAGTCCTCGCATTCGTTGTAGGCCGCCTCGGCCGCGACGATCCCCAGGGTGTTCATCGCCTGCCGGTGCTGCCCCACCCCCTCGATCCGCTCCAGATAGTCGGGGTTGGTCGAGAACTGGTACGCGCACTTCAGCATGGACAGGTTGAAGGACTTGCTCACCGACTTGTAGGTGACGCTGTTGCGGACGACGGCCTCGTCGTCCAACATGGCGAACGGCGTGTAGGTTTGGCCCTTCGTGACGAAGTCGCAGTGGATCTCGTCAGCGAGCACCACGACGCGCCGGCGCATGCAAATCTCGCCGAGGGTCATCAGGTCGCTCCGTGACCAGACGTTGCCGGTGGGGTTGTGCGGGTTGCACAGGATGAACGCGTGCGTGTCGTGGTCGATGCGGCGCTCCAGATCCTCGAAATCCATCTCGTACCGGCCGTTCACGAGCCGCAGCGGGCTCTCCTCGGCGACGCAGCCGACGACCCGGATGTCGGTGTAGAAGCCGTTGTAGCCCGGCGTCTGCATGAGCACCTTGCTGCCGGGCGGGCAGAAGGCGCGCAGGGTGCTGATGATGCCGGGGTGGACGCCGGCGGCGTGCCGGATCGTGTCGGGGTCGATGGCGAGCCCGTAGCGCCGCTGGTTCCAGTTGACGATCGACTCCTTGTAGGAGTCCGGAATCGTCAGGTAGCCGTAGTTCTCGTGCGCAACGCGGTCACGAAGCGCCTGGGTGATCGGCGGCGCGATCGGGAAGTCCTGATCGGCGGTGCCCATGCCGACCTCGATCTTGTCGCGGCCGTAACGGGCGATCTGGGCATCCCACTTCGACGAGTCGGTCCCGATGCGGTCGTAGACGGTGTCGAAGTCGTAGCGGCCGCCCGGCTGGCGAACCGCACCGCCGGCTGCCGCCGCCAAGGGGACCGTTGTGCCGACGGCGCCCGCGACCGCCGTCAAGCCGGTGCTACGCAGAAAGGCGCGCCGGTTGAGCCGAGTGAGCTTCGACATGTGTGAACTCCCGTCGTATAGCCTCGCTGAGAGCATAGCTCCACTGATGGCAGAGTCAACTCCCCGGCGCGCCCGCGACTGGCTTGCACGGACAAGTGCACGTGACGATCGTCTGATCGCTATCATCGAACACCATGGCGTTCAGGGGTGGCTTGCCGGGAGTCGTGAGTACCGTCGCTCTCGCCGTCCCGTTGTCCGTGAGCATCGCGGAAGCGGCGAACCGCTGCGACGTGTCCCCCGGTCGATCGAGCGAGACGATCGTGGTCGGGAACCTGCTCCTGGGCGCGGAGGGAGCCGACCGCGGAGCGGTGCTGGTCGTCGATGGCCGGATCGCAGCCGTCGGCGAACCCGAAGACGTGCGATCGTCGGCCCCCGAGGCCACCGTCATCGACTGCGGCTCGCTGCATGTCTCGCCGGGGTTCATCAACGCGCACGAGCATCCGCGATCCAGCGGCGGATTCCCCGATTCCGGAATGCGCCCGGCTTATTCGCACCGCGACGAGTGGCAGGGCAACGCCGGCGCGGAACACTACGAGCTCCAGTGGGCCGCGGCTGAGGACCCGATCCACCAGTTCTGGATCGAGCTGCGCCACCTGCTGGCGGGCACCACGACGTTGGCCGGTTCGGGAGCCGTGCCGGGGTTGCTCAAGAACGCGAGTTGGCGAGATGAGCCGGCCTATGTCTATCCCGCTGACACGCGGACGTTTCCGTACGGCGTCGCTACCGAGACATTCGCGGGCCTGCCCTGTCCGTACGAAGGACCGTCCACTTTCGATCCTGCTCTCGGCCGGGGCTTTCCGCCGGCCGCTCCGTACACGCCGCACATCGCCGAAGGAACGAACTGCACGGCCGCGCTCGAAGGCCGGTTCTATCTCGACTACGTGGCGAGGAACCCGGGGAGGCGCTACGCGCTCGTCCACGGTGTCGGACTGGACGCGGCGAGCATCGAACGGCTCGGGGATCTGGACGTCACCCTCGTCTGGTCGCCCCGGTCGAACCTGGCGCTGTACGGCGCGACGGTGGACATACCGGCCGCGTTGCGGGCCGACGCTCGCGTGGCGATTGGTACGGACTGGTCATACTCGGGTTCGTACAACCTCTTCGAGGAGTTTCGTTGCGCCGAGGGCGTCGATCGAGAGCTGTGGGACGACAGCCTCTCGGCACGCGATCTCTGGCGCATGGCGACGGAGCATGCGGCCTACGCGCTGGGCATCGAGCGACTGACCGGCAAGCTGGAGCCGGGACTCGCCGCCGACGTGTTGGTCTTCGAGAATCGAGCGGACGACCCCTATGCCGGCCTCGTGGACTCGACCGCCGCAGACGTCGTCGCCACCTTCGTGGACGGCGAGCTCATTAGCGGGCGCAGCGACGCGTTCGATGCGGCGCAATTGCCGGCCACGTGTGGGAATCCCATCGGCGAGCACTTCCTCTGCGTCGATTACGCCGCATACGGTTTCGAGCACGACGAACTCCTGCAGGCCAACGCGCAGGCCGTTCCCCTGTTCTCCAACGAGCGGCAGGCGAGTTGCGGCGCCTTCGAGCGACCGCGCCGATGACCACCGGTCCCGGCGCGAGCCATTCCAGCCTGGGCTGCTAGGTCTTGTCGTCCTTCTTCGGCGGTGAACCGGCCTCACCCGGCGGTGGTGAGCCGGCCTCGTCCGCAGCCTGCGGCGGGTCGGATTCGTCGGCCGACGGCGCCGCGTCGACCTCGCTCGGGTCAGGTGGAGGGCCCGACATGACGGGTGACTGGGGCCACGTCGGTCGCCGTCGCCGGGCGAGCGCCCGGTCCAGGGGAGCGGAAGGCGGGGCCATGCTGAAGGCCGATTCACGAACCGACCAGAGCGCCGCGCGCCGCCCGCGGCGGGAGCGGAAGGAGGACACCGCCCCGCCGCGCTTCTCGAAGGCCCCGCTCTCCTGAACGTTGCGCTGGAAGTTGCCGGGGTCGAGATGCGTGTTCCAGACCGCTTCGTAGACGCGGCGAAGCTGGGCGATCGTGAACTCCGGCGGACAGAACTTCGCGGCCAGGGCCGTGTACTCCAGCTTGGACCGCGTCCGCTCGACGGCGTCCCTGACGATGCGTTCGTGATCGAACGCGAGGCGCGCGTTGCCCACCTCGATCTCCTCTACCGGCACCAGCAGCGCGAGAGCGGCATCGGTACCGGCGCGCAACCCCGGCAGCCCGGCGCAGATCGCCCAGTAGGCGACGGTGACCACCCGCATGCGCGGGTCCCGGTCCGGAGCGCCGTAGCTCCCGAGTTGTTCCAGGTGCCAGGAACCGTCGCGCAGGCCGGTTTCCTCGGCCAGCTCCCGGGCCGCGGCCTCATCCAGGTCCTCGTCCGGTTTGACAAAACCCCCCGGTAGCGCGAGGGCTCCCTTGAACGGCTCCTGACCGCGCTCGATCAGCAACACGTGCAGCGCGTCGTCCCGGATGGTGAAGACGGCAATGTCCACGGTGACGGCAAACGGGGGGTAGGCGCGGGGATCGTAGCCGGAGGGCGCGCCGGGGGCCACGGGACTGAAAATATATTGTCCTCTTGACAAAAGCAAGCGTCCATCTCTATTATTGTCTGTTAAACAATAACTAGATGGAGGTGCCCATGACGAACTCGCAGCTCGAAACCGTCGCTATCGGCTCGCCGATCACCCGGCTCGGCGTGTCCTTCTTCCCCGTGTATCTGGCGGCCAACGGCCTGCCGCCGATCACCACGGGCGAGGCCTCGGGCCTTGTCATCGACGAGCTCGACGAGGCCGCGGTGAAAACGCTGCGGGTGCGCAACCCGGGCGACAAGCCCGTGCTGGTCGTTGAGGGCGAACACTTCATCGGCGGCAAGCAGAACCGCGCCCTCAACGCGACCGTCCTCGTGCCGGCCAAGGCCGGCCTGGAGATCCCCGTGTCGTGCCTCGAACGGGGCCGCTGGGGCCGCCGCCAGACTTACCGCCGCGACGAGGCGTTCGCTCCCAACCGGGTCCGCGCGGCGCAACAGGCCGGGGTAGCAAGGTCCATGAGGCAGCGAGGCTCTCGCGAAGGAGACCAGTCGGGGGTCTGGCACGAGGTCGATGCGATGCTGGACGACGCGTCGGTGGAGTCGCCTACCGGTGCGGCGGCCGAGATGCGCCGGGAGACCTACCGCCGCGATCGGTCCCGGGCCCAGGCGATCGAGAAGCTCGCCGCGGGCGGGCCGCTGCCCGGCCAGTGCGGCATCGCCGTCACTCACGGGCGGTGGGTGCAGGGGATGGACCTCTTCGGAGCACCCGATCTGCTGGCGGCACACTGGCCGGCGCTCATCCGGTCGTACCTGCTCGAGTCACCCGACGTAGAGGGTCGGCCGTCCGCCACGCGCGTGCTGGAGCTGGCGCGACGCTTCGCGCTGGCGCCGGGAAAGGAGGCGCCCGGCGTAGGTCTCGGCGTCGAGCGCCGCGTGGCCGACAAGCGGCTCGTCGGCCAGGCGCTAACCCTCGACGGGGGGGTTGTGCACGCGGCCTTCTTCACGCATGATCCGATAAACGAGATGTAGACCATCGGACGTGGGTTGCGCAACAGCTTGCGCCAACATGACAGGAGCCGTCATGAACAGCATTACCCGCAACGTCGACCATCTACGCGGGTTCCAGAACCTGACCCGACATGCAAGGAAACGGATTTCCGCCCGCCGCCTGTCGTACGCCGCCGTGCAGCGGGTGCTCGAGTACGGCCGGGTGTTCCATGCCCGGGGCGCCACCATCTACGCCATCGGCAGGAAGGAAGTTGCCCGCTTCCGTCTGGCGGGTATCGACCTGACCACAGAGGAAGGCGTTCAGGTCGTCTGCCGTAACGACGCGGTGATGACCGCCTACCGCAACCACGACTTTCGCGGATTACGGCCCCGCCGGCGTCGCCGCCGACGACGACGCGCCGGTGCCTGACCTACTGGCTGGTGAGGCGTCCGGAGGCTCACGGAGGAGTCACGAGATGAGCAGGCAGTGGATCGCAGCGCTCGCAGTGGTCGTCGCAGCTTCGGTAGGAGTGACGGTAACGGCCCAGCATCCGAGGTCCGTCACGATCATCTCGACCGCGGCGCCGGAGGGGTGGCAGGCGCCGCGCCTGGCTGACGGCCGGCCCGATCTGCAGGGAGTCTGGGCCAATGACTCGGCAACGCCGCTGCAGCGGCCGGAGGCACTGGCTGACCGGACGACGCTCACGGATGAGGAGGTCGCGGAGCTGGGCGAGCACGCGGCCGCGGTTGTCGGCGGCGCGGACGACGCGTTGTTCGGCGACCAGGTGTTCCTCAGAGCCCTGGGCTCGCTGGAGGGCGAGCCGCCGCCCGCGAGGTACCCGTTCTACAGCTACGGCCAGCAGTGGATGGGTCACCGCTGGCTCGACAACCGCACGTCCCTGATCATCGATCCTCCCAACGGGCGCCTGCCGCCGCTGGCGGCCGGGGCGGAGGAGCGCAGGCGGCAACAACAGGAGGCGCGCCGCACCATCCCGGCCGATCGCCCGGAAACGGTTGCCGAAGAACTGGACCGCCTCGACCCGGGAGTTCGCTGTCGGGGCGGCAGTCCGATGTTGAGCGGGCGCGGCTACAACAGCAACTACCAGATCTTCCAGACCCCCGACTATGTCGCGATACAGCTCGAGATGCATCACGAAACGCGGCTGATTCCGATTGGCGACGCGGCGCCGAGCCGGGTCGGGCCGCCGAGCGTCGTGGGCAGCTCGCGCGGGCGCTGGGACGGAGACACCCTGGTGGTGGAGACCTCGAATCTGTTGCGCGGCGTGCACGGTTCGACGCCCGACGTCCGGATGACCGAGCGATTCAGCCGCGTCGGACCCGAGCTGCTGCAGTACGAGTTCACGCTGGACGACCCCTCGACCTGGACCCAACCCTGGACCGCGCGTGTCTTCCTGCGACCGGCCCCCGGCACCGGCGTCATCTACGAGTACGCCTGTCACGAGGGGAACTACGCGGCTGAGCTCTCGCTGCGTTCCACCCGCGCGGCGGAGGCGCGGCAGCCGTAGAGCCCGCCGGGTTCGCCGGCCGCCACATGCAGCGGCAGCGCAACGGGGTATGCTCCGCGCATGCTTCGCGGCGCTTCGTTCGGCACGGCGGCGCTAGGCGTCGCCATCCTGCTCTCCGCCGCGCAGCCCACGGCAGCGCAGCAGAACGATCAACCGGAGTCCGACGAGACACCGCAGTTCACCGAGGAGGTGACGGTCCGCGTGACCGCCCGCAAGCGCGAGGAGAACCTCCAGTCGGTACCCTTCTCGGTGGTGGCGCAGACGCAGCAAGTGCTGCGCAACCGGGGCGCCAACAGCATCGAGGATGTCTCGGCGAACGTCGCCGGCTTCTCGGTCCAGAACCTCGGCCCCGGCCAGAGCCAGATCGCCATGCGCGGCGTCTCCGCCGGCCAGATCGTGCGCGACCAGCCGGGCGTCAAGGAGCAGGTCGGCGTCTATCTCGACGAGTCCGTCGTCTCGCTCTCGCTGTTCACCCCGGACCTCGACTTGTTCGACATGTCGCGCATCGAGGTCCTGCGCGGCCCGCAGGGCACGCTGTTCGGGTCGGGCTCGCTCTCCGGCACGGTGCGCTACATCACGAACCAGCCCGAACTCGGCGTTCTTGAAGGCACCGGCGAGCTCGGCTTCGACTCGCTGCACGACGGCGGCTTCGGCAACGATGCCAAGTTCGCGGTCAACATCCCGATGGGGGAGGCCGCGGCGGCCCGGGTCACCGCCTACAACACCGTTCTCGGCGGCTTCATGGACGCGGTGCAACCCGGCGGCTCCACCAACGAGGACGTCAACAGCGGCCGGCGTACCGGCGCACGCCTGGCGTTTCTCCTCCAGCCGAACGAGCGGTTGTCGGTCACGCCGCGCATCCTCTATCAGGACGTGTCGACGGATGGCTGGAACCGGATCGACGACTACAACATCCTCGCCAATCCCTACACGACGACGCGGCCGCCGGTCCGGCTGGGCGAGCGCGAACTGTTCACCCAGTTCGAAGAGCCGTTCAGCGACCGATTCCTGCTGGGAGACCTGAGGGTCGACTACAACTTCGGCGGCGTGCTGCTGACCTCGATCACTTCAATCACCAAGCGTGACGTCGAGGTGGTCCGCGACTCCACCGCGCTGGCGGCCAGCGTGATCGGCGGCACGATCGGACTCGGCGAGGACGCCTATACGCTCGACGCGCCCCTCATCGACACGACGACCGCGATCGCCGTGACGGAGGAGTTGCGGCTCTCGGGCTCTCGGGACCGCGTCGACTGGGTCGGCGGCTTCTTCTACAGCGACGCCGACCGCCGCTACGGCCAGAGCCTGCCGATCACGGGCTTCGAGGCCGCCACCGGCATTCCCACCCAGCAGGTGCACGCCGCGCGCGACGAGCTGTTCTTCTCCGACCTCGACTACGACTTCGCTCAGGTAGCCCTGTTCGGCGAGGTCTCGGTGGCGATCACCGAGCGGTTCAACCTCACCGGAGGCCTGCGCTGGTACGACTTCGACGAACACCGCGTCCAGACCTTCGACGGGATCTTCGCCGACGCCGGGACCAATCGGGGCAGCATCAGCGCCCGGGGCGCAGCGCCGCGCTTCATCGCCAGCTACGACGTAACCGATGCCACCCAGATGAACGCCCAGGTCTCCAAGGGATTCCGCCTCGGCGGCATCAACGATCCGCTCAACGTCCCGATCTGCACGCCCCGGGACCTCGAGACGTTCGGCAACCGAGACACCTGGGAGGACGAGGAACTCTGGAACTACGAGGTGGGAGCCAAGTCCACCTTCCTCGGCGGGCAGGGCACGCTGAACGTCTCCGGCTTCTACATGGACATCCGCAACCTGCAGGCGACGGTGACCGCCGGCTCCTGCTCGTCGCGGATCATCTTCAACGTGCCGGAATCACGCAGTGCCGGCATGGAGCTGGAGATAGCGGCCCAGCCGACTCCCCTCTTCGACTTCGCCATAGCCGCCAGCGTGGCCGACGGCAGACTCCAGTCGACCCTCGAATCCTACGACGCCGACGACAATTCCACCGGCATCATCGCGGGCATCGAGGAGGGCAAGCGCCTGCCCACGACTCCCCTGTTCCAGACGACGGCCGCCGCCACCTGGCGCTGGATCATGGGGAGCCGGGTAGGCTACCTCAGCGGCACCTTCCAGCACGTCGGATCGCGCTTCACCCAGATCGGCGACCAGGCGGCGGGCTTCGGCGCCGTCAACCTGCTCGCCCTCCCGAACACCGTCGGCGGCCCACTGACGGAGGACACGTTCCGGTTCGAGCCCGAGCTGCCGGCCTACAACCTCCTCAACCTGCGGATTGGCGTCCTCACCGGCGCCTGGGACGTCGCCTTCTTCATCAACAACCTCACCGACGAGCGGGCGTTGCTCGCCCTCGACCAGGAGCGGGGCACCCTGGCCCGGGTGGGCTATCTCACCAACCCGCCTCGGCGCTTCGGGCTCTCCACGCGGTTCGACTTCTGACGACGTCCGCCAGCCGGTGTCCCGCCTCCGTGTCAGCACCGCCCGGCGACTAGGAACCACTAAGCGGTCGAAAACCACAAGCACACAGGTAAGTCCATGTCTCGTCCAACTCCGCCAAGGGCGGTACAAAGACGACGTGCGCGTCACGACCTCTGGTGAGCAGCACGCGATAGGCGTTCGCTCGCAGTTGCCACGGATCATGCACTGTAGCGTGACCGGCTGATCGGTACCGTCGCGCGCGATCAGTCACCCACCGGCCTCCAGACAGGACGAAGTCCGTGCCCCATGCGAGCAAGACTGCGTCGAGTTCTAGCCCTTGGGCGCCGAATTCAGTCACACAATCTCGGAGGTAACGACACGACCGTCCGCCTGCATCTGATTCACCATCGTTGTACCAGGGTCCGTGGCGCACCCGCTTAGTCGACTGGTAGTCGTTTGGCACCCCGAACCGAACGAGGTCACGATCTCGGCTCGACGCCATGAGACCAAAGCGCGCATCCGGGTGGTTCCCGTAACGCTCCCTGAGATACCGTTCGGCTACCGCGCGGTTTCGTGTGATACGCAGGTCATGACCGTTATCCCGCAGCTCCTCCGCGAGTGCTCGTAGGGCTTGCGCCCTGGGCGGTTTCTTGTGCAGAAGCGTCGCAATGAACGCGTGCAGGCGTACCGCCCGATGCGACCGGAGCGTTTCGTCCAGCGTCAACTCCGTCGACGCGTGAACAGTTAGTCCGCGAAAACTGTCAGCGCTATTGGGCGGTACGTGCACGGTCCAGTGGTCCGGATTGCTGCTACGGCGGATCGCGTCGGCCCAGAGGCTAAGGCCGCCTTCCTCCCCGACATGAATCTCCTGCCCGCTACCCACAAGGCCCACAATCACTGACCACTCGGGTATTCGCTCCGCGAACTCAATAAAGTGCTCCGGTTCCGAACGGGCGTGGGCGAGGGATTGGTTGTGCGTATCAGCGACCTTCGCCCGGTCGAACGCGCGCTGGGCCTCGTCGAAGACAACTACATGTTCGGACGGCATCAGACCGGGGCGCCGCTCATAGCGGCGTACGTACTCCCGGATGGGCCGCACGAATGCACGCCCGGCCCCGCCAGCCTGACCCAGCACGTACTGCAGCACCTCGACGAGCGGCCCATTGCCTGATAGAAACACCGCCGGCGCGCCTCGATCACCCCGCTTCAAGAGATCCAACCCCGGATCGTGCACGATACGCATGCCTACCAGTGTCTTCCCGGCACCGGGAACGCCCGCTAGCAACACGAGCCGTCTTGTCCTCGTGAGACTCGCATCGGCCACGATCCGCGCAATGTGATCTACTGCGGCGTCGGTATTGGCTGCGGCTTGCCAAAGCTGTGGCGGTCGCTTGTGAAGGAACAGCTCCCGAGCCGCCCGGATCAGGGAGGGTAGTGGCCTGTACGCATCGGCCGCCAGAAAGTGACGTGCACTAATGGACGGTCCAATCCGCGGCGTGTCGATGTTGCCCACAAGAGTGTCGAGAGCGTCCGGCCCACATACATGCACATTCCGATCCAGTCCGTGATGACCACGCATGCGCGTAGGCACAAGGACAGCGTGCACAGGTCGGTCGTGACACTCGCGGTGGTAACAGCGCAGGTCACGAGCGTAGGCATGCGCCTGATCGATGTCGGCGTCGGATGGGACTTGTTTTCCCTTGAGCTCGATCACGACGATGCTTCCGTGGAGGAGCAGGACCGCGTCCGCTCGCCGCGATTCCATAGGTAACTCGTACTCGAGAACCGCCGTACATCGAGCGAAGTGAGTGTCCAAGCGGACAACCTCGCCTACCTCCTGCTGGAGCTTCGGTACCGTGTCGCCCCAGGAACGACGTTCTTCCCTCGTCGATTCGGGATAGGTGAGTCGCAGCCGTTGGAGAATCCGCGAACGATGTGTGGCGTTGAACCGAACGAAATCAGAGTTCCAACCGCGCTTGGCCTCGGATGCCGCCGCCGGTCCTACTAACCTATTTCTGTTCCGTGGATCGGTGTTGTCGCTCAACGGTGGTTCCGGCTCCCGGCGGAAAGTTGGTGTCCAAGGGCCTCAAGGCAGTCCACGCACTTGTGTCCGGTCGAGCATGACCTCCACTCTCACTCATCGGCAAGTGGGACACCCTCCACGATGTGCCGCTGAATCGCGTCGGCCCATTCGTCCATGGTGTCCTCGAAGTCGTCGCCGAACGCTCGTACGTAGTCGTCTGCGTCGCATGACAGGGACGTCATACGGTACTTCACGAGTGCGCGGCTTCGGCCCTTCCCGGCAGGGGTCACGCTTACGTCCACCAAGGCAACGTGGTGGTCCGGCACCAAGTACACAAAGGCCGCTACGCCCGCTGCGGGGTCGTGACGAGTCTGCACCCAGGTCGCGGTGCCGACGCCCTTGTTGGTGGTCTGGAAGACGACGCCTTCTCCCGGACCGGGTTCGCGCGGATACACCTGACGCGGGTTCCACGCTGCCACCCATCGTCGTTCGCCCTCCGCGTTGAATAGCGGGAACGCCTGTGTAAACGGCAGGGCCATCTCGACCACACCTGCTCTCTCTACGTGGGCCCGCTCGCCGGTGTCAGTCACGACGGTGCTTCCAGTGCCGATGGTGCAGGCAGGACGACCGTCGGTTCACTCGCCGCCGCAGAGCATCTCCGACGGGTCTGTGGCCCGCCGCCCGCTGCGCGGGAACCCAGCAGGCCAGCACGGCGAGGAGCACCGCATCGGTGACCGCGAAGAGCGCCGACACGAATGCTCGTTCCGTGAGCGGGTCGCGTGGCGCAGCGGCACGGCCCCACTCGGCGTCAGGCGGTCCACATAGAATCCCGGCATGGATGTGGACAGCGCCAGACGGCTGGTTGCGCGGGCGGCGCGAATAGTCGGCTTCACCGGCGCGGGTATCTCGACCGAGTCCGGCGTGCCGGATTTCCGCAGCCCGAACGGCGTGTGGGCGCAGAACCGCATCGTCGACTTCCAGGAGTTCGTCTCCAGCGAGGCGGGACGCGTCGAGTACTGGCGGCAGAAAGCCCTCGCCTGGCCCGCCATGCGCGACGCGCAACCGAACGCCGGGCACTACGCCTTCGTCGAGCTCCACCGGCAGGGACGGCTCGACGCGCTGATCACGCAGAACATCGAGCGCCTCCACCAGCGCTCGGGACTGCCCGCCGACAAGGTCCTCGAGTTGCATGGCACGACCACCGAGGCGGTCTGCCTGACCTGCGGCGATCGCATTACCTCGGACGAGGCGTGCCGGCGCATCGAGGCCGGCGAGAAGGCGCCGCGCTGCCGGCGGTGCGGCGGGCCCCTCAAGCCGGCGACCATCTCTTTCGGCCAGGCGATGCCGCACGACGTCATGGTGCGGGCGCAGAGCGCGGCGGAGACCTGCGACCTGATGATCGCGGTCGGCTCCTCCCTGGTGGTCGAACCGGCCGCATCGATCCCGCGCATAGCCCGGCTGGCCGGCGCGCGGCTGATCATCGTCAACCGCGACCCGACCCCCCTCGACGGCATCGCGGACGCGGTCGTGCACGGTGAGATCGGCAAGGTGCTGCCCGAGCTGGTGCGCCGGGACGGTGACTGAGCAGACATTCCACGGGGCGCTCGTGTGGGCCGTGTTCGCGATGGCGGTCCTGACCTTCGTGAGCCTGCTACGTCTTAACGCGCCGTACGGACGGCACTATTCGGGGCGCGGCTGGGGCCCGGAAATGTCGAACCGGGCCGGGTGGGTCGTCATGGAACTTCCCGCGACCGCCCTCTTCGCGGCCATCTACTTCGTGGGAGGGGCGGCCAGTCAGCCGGTTCCCCTGGTCCTTCTCGGCATCTGGCAATGCCACTACCTGCACCGGACCTTCGTCTACTCCCTTCGGACGCGAACTGCGGGCAAAAGGATGCCCATTGCGGTCGTGGGCACCGGGTTCGCCTTCAACGCGGTCAACGCGTACGTCAACGCGCGTTTCATCTCGGAGTTCGCGGAATACGGCGCCGCGTGGCTGGGAGATCCGCGTTTCCTGGCTGGGCTGGCCCTCTTCGCGGCCGGCCTGACCCTGAATGTCCACTCGGACAACATCCTGCTCGGCCTGCGCAAGCCCGGCCGAACTGGATACTTCATCCCGCGCGGCGGGGCATTCCGCTACGTCTCCTGCCCCAACTACCTAGGGGAGTTGCTGGAATGGTTCGGGTGGGCGCTGGCCACGTGGTCGCTGGGCGGGCTCGCGTTCTTCACGTACACGGCGGCCAACCTCGTCCCCAGGGCGCTCAGCCACCACCGGTGGTATCGGGAACGGTTCGCAGACTATCCAGCGGGACGCAAGGCCGTGATCCCTGGAGTGCTCTGAGAACATGCCCACATCGACGGGAAAGCCCCGCGGGATCCTCGGCGCGGTCGGCCTGTGGACGCGCTGGTTGCGGTCTGTGGTCCTGTTGGCCGTCCTGGCCGGCAGTTGCGGCGAGTTCGGCCCGTCCATTCCAACCGCCCCATCGGGTCCGTCGCTGAATGGAACCTGGCTGGGATGGTTCAGCAGCCTGTCTACGGAGTTCAGGACAGCAACGTTGACGTTGCTCCAGACCGGTTTCGTCCTCAGCGGTTTCTGGACGGTATTCGAGGCTGATGGAACAAGGTCCGGCACCCTGACCGGGACGGTCGCCGGATCAACGGCGATCCTGACGCTTCAGCCGTACGATACGGCGGAATGCTCGATCTCCATGGTGGTGGCGATCGCTACCACCACGCGGATGGAGGGCACGTGGGAGACACGCGATTGCGCCATGGCCCACACCGGGACTTTCCGGTTCACGCCTCAATGACGGGTTTGTCGCTGCCCTCGACGAGTTCTCACTGAACAGGAGAACTCGTTGCTCGATCCTGCGCAGTACTGGGTCAAGACCGGAGCTGCAACAGTGAGTCGTATGACGGTTGCTGTTCTTGCACCCGGCGAAGCGTTCGGGAACCGAAAGAGACGCGTGCAGGGCCGTTTCCGTCATCATGGTGCGGAATACCACTTGTGGATCAAGCTCATTGCCGCAATCGTCGAGTGTTCGGGGAGCCCCAGATGAGCACGTCCGTATTGACGGTTGGCCACTCGACGCACCCGATGGCCGACTTCGTGGCCCTGGTTCAAGAGCATGGCGTCACCACGGTTGCGGACGTCCGCTCGGCACCGTACAGCCGTTCAACCCGCAGTTCAATCGGGAGACGTTTTCGGACGCCCTGCGGGAGCACCGTATTCGGTACGTGTTTGTCGGGCGCGAACTAGGCGTGCGGTCGAAGGATCCGGCCTGCTACGAAGACGGACGGATTCAGTACGCGCGATTGGCTCGCACCGTCCTGTTCAAGCGCGGCCTGGACCGCGTAGTGCAGGAAGCACGAAACTACCGAGTGGCGCTCATGTGCGCAG
Organism: Acidobacteriota bacterium; assembly: GCA_009838525.1. NCBI lineage: Bacteria > Pseudomonadati > Acidobacteriota > Acidobacteriota bacterium. The sequence continues at coordinate 33,904 of VXRJ01000002.1, read as the reverse complement.
AGAAGGACCCGATTGACTGCCACCGAACGATCCTGGTCGGGCGCGAGTTGTTGCGACGCGGAACGGATGTCGCACACATCCTCGCGGATGGCAGGCTCGAACCGCACGACGAGACTGTGGACCGCCTGTTGGCTCGGCTCGGCATGGCCGAACCGAACCTGTTCTTCTCACGGGTTGAACTGATCGAGCAAGCGTACGCCGCACAAGCCGCACGGATTGCCTACGTGGACGAAGGCGCCTCCGGCGAAACAGTGGACCTGCAGTCATGAGACTAGTGACCATCGGCTTCACAAAGAAGAGTGCGAGGCAGTGGCCGAGTACCTAGATCGACACTGGGGCGACGTCGAGATCCGGCATTTGAGCTAGAAGACTGGCGTCCCCTAGAACGTCGCGCGGCGGATACGGGCGGCTCAGATGCCCGGTTCGCGAATGCTGTAGTTGTCGTTGCGCCACATCAGCATGCGTCCGTCGGGCATCTCCTCGAAAACGAACTCCTCCCCGAGTTCGCCGTCGTCGCGCACCCGCCGGAAGGTGCCGTCTTCGATGTGGCGGAGGCGGGTGAGCGCTTCCAGCGGATCGTCGGTGGGAAGCGGCAGTACCTGCAGTTCGCCTTCCCGGATGAGCACCGCGGCCTCTCCGCCGAGAGGCCGCTGGTAGGTACCGGTGAAGGGCGTGAGCGCCTCCCGAGCCGCCGTTTCCCGGCCCCCCGAACTCGCAGCGGACTCACCGGCAGCACCAGCGCCGCCGGTCTTCCCGGCCGCCTTGCGGAGGGCGGGCGCTACGATGTCGTAGGCGGTCTGCGCGAACCGGCGGGCATTCACGCCCTGACCGTTGGTCATGAACACCGTGGCAATCTCGTCCTGCGGACGCAGCAGCAGATGGCTGCGGTATCCGGGGCAGGAACCCCCGTGTCCGACGAATGTGTCTCCGTCCGACTTCCACACGGAGAACCCCAGGCCATAAGTGGTTTCGCCATCCGGTTCGAGCCAGTGCACGCGGTGCATCTCGCGCAGCGTGTTACGGTCGAGCAGCTCATCGTCTCCATCGAGCACGCGGAACTGCCACGAGGCGAAGCGCGCCAGGTCCTCAACCGTCGAGATGAACCCGGCGGCGGGGCTGATGCCGCGCACCCAGTAGTCCGGAACCAGTTGGCGCTTGCCATCCCGCCCGCGCAGGGTGTAGCCGCTCGCCAGCCGGTTTCCCCGGAACCGGTCCTCCAGGTCCGTGAAGGTGCTGGTCATCCCGAGCGGGTCGAGGATGTTCGCGCGGATGTAGTCGTCGTAGGCGCGCCCGGACGCGGCCGCCACGATCTCGCCAGCCAGCGTCAGCGCCAGATTCGAGTACTGGTAGTAGGTCCGCGGGGGATACAGCATCGACTGGGTGGACACCGTCGCGACGATCTCCTCGTGGGTCGGGAAGGGATAGTCCGGACCGGTCCAGTACGGAACGCCCACTTCGCGCGGAAGACCCGACGTGTGCGTCAGCAGCCCTTCGACCGTGATCGCGCCCTCCTCCGGATCCTGGTCCCGCATCTCGAACCACTCCAGGTGCTTCCCCACCGGATCGTCGAGGTCGACCTTGCCCTGGTCGCGCAACTGCAGCACGCCGACCGACGTGAAGAGCTTCGAGATGGAGCAGATGGAGTACATCGTCTCCGCCGTCGCGGCCTCCTCCCGCTCCACGTGGGCATACCCGTAGCCCTTCGCCCAGACGACCTCCTGGTCGTGCACCACCGAGAGCGACGCGCCGGGTATGCCCCGGTAAGCCTGCGCCGCATCCATCCAGACATTCAACAGATGGAGGGCGTCGGCGACGCCGTCATCGTCCGCGAGCGGCTGTTGCGCGTGAAGCGGAACTGCGGCGTGCAGGAAGAGTGCAAGCGCCGCGGCGACGGCCCCGTTACGCAACGCTGACGGTGGCTTCATCGGGGTTCTCCAGAACTGGCGAGACGCCGCCGCGTCGCCCTCTCATCGAGCGTCCATCAGTCGACGGCAAAGCAGTAGAACAGGCCGGCCCCGCCCGTAGCCACCAGATTGTCCTGTGAGCAACCGCGTGACGGGTGGGCGGTGTTCCAGGACGAACCCGGCGTCGTGAAGGAATAGCGGTCGGCGTGGCCGAGCATGGCGCTGCCGTCACTATTGCTGGTCCAGTTGCCACAGGTGCGGTCATCGCCCGCCGGAAACGCCGTGCCGTCCATCTGTGTGCCGGTCAGCACGTCGTGCTCCGTGAAGTCGGGGTCCCCGTCGATGCGGGATGCGAACTGGTTGCCGTTCTCGTCCAGCGAGTGGGTCCAGTTGAAGTTGGAGTTGTCGTAGTGCAGGCTGTCGACGTTGGTGGCCATGACGAGGCCCTCCGAGTTCGCCCACGGCCCTTCCCCGATCCGATCGCGTGCGTTGACCGCTCCGGGGCCCTGCGTGCTCAGGTAGGCCCGCCAGGTGCGGTCGCCGGAGCCGGCCGCGGCCGCCAGCGACTGGCAGTGGGCGTCCGCGCCGTCCAAGCCACCCAGGTTGGCGCCGTCGCCGACGCCGGTACTCGTGACGAAGAAGCCCATCGGCGGTGGCTCCTCCTCTTGCTGGGCCATGACCGATAGCCCGGACAGAACCAACGCACCGAAGACCGCCGCAGCCGCCCACTGGATTCGTTTGTTCTTCATCTGAGCTCCTTTCAGAATGGCCCGAGAGCCCATCTTACCCCACCCTCACCCGGGCGCCGCCGCTGCAGGGAGTGTCGCGGATATCATCACGAGCGGAGGTAACGGGTGAGGGAAATCTACGATTGGGCGCGCTGGTTCCGAGAGCTCACCGAGCGGATCGCGGAGGGTGGTGAGACTTCGCTGTTCGAGAAGGCCAAGCAGGTGGACTGGAACGGGGAGCCGGAACTGCTCAAGCACGGAGATCGGGGCATCGATCCGTTCTCGTTCATCTACACCTTGGCTCAGAAGAACACGCGGTACCAGCGGCCGCGCGTCTATCCCAGCGTCACGGCGTGCTTTGAGTTGACAGCTCCCCTTCCCGACTTGGAGAACGACGACCTCTACCTTTTCCCCGTGCCGCCTGCAGTTGCAATTGCTGTGTTCCATGACAGTAGGAACTTCAGCCCGGAGCTGCTCTGGCGTCTGTTTGGACAGGCGATCACGGACGAGCCGCGAATCGACCCAACTACCTTTCGAGAGGTCCTGAAGATCAAGTTCGTCGCACAAGTAAAGTTGACCCACGCGCTGTACCTGATCAACCCGAACTACTTCGTGCCGGTAGATGCGTTGCAGCTCGTCCCCGCAAACAAGGACACGAACCTGAAGGGCTGTGACTACGACGGATTCATGGCAGCCTTGAACAATGCCAAGCGGACGTTCCCCGGATGCCGTGGGTGCGAGCTCAACACGTTCCTGTACAGCCACTACATGTCCACCTCACCGCTGCTGAAACCCGAATCCAGGTTCTTCCAGATCAGCACGAACGCCTATGGCAGCGATCGTTGGGAGGACTTCGACCGGAGCAACGCGGTGTACACCGACTCGTCGAGGCAGGCAGGGGACACGGGCCTTTGGGAGACGGCGGCCGCTGGCAGCGATGGTCGGGGCGCGCCGTATCCGCTGACGGAACCCTCTCGGGGAGACGTCATCCTGGTACGTACTGGCGTCCGGAAAGGGCGTGCAATCGGTATCGTCCATCGAAATGACTATGCCGAAACCGATGGACTGAACGAGAAGAGCAGACTTCACGTGTACTGGATCAACAAGTCTGAAGCTGATTTCGTCCCAGGCACCCAGACCGATAGGGTGGCTTTCTCGGAGGTCAATCCTCACCTAGCTACCTACCGGGCATTTCGTCAAGCTACCGCGTACCGGCCGACCTTCACGCTGACCGACGAGGCAATACGCGATCGTAATGGGCCGGTCGACCCAAGTACTACGCATCCTCTGAACCAGATCCTCTACGGTCCGCCCGGTACCGGAAAGACGTGGCACACGGTTACGCGCGCGGTGGCGATCGTCGAGGACCTAGCAGTTGGTGCGGTGACGCACGAGGATCGCGACAGCGTTAAGCGCCGGTTCGATGAGCATAGAGAAGCCGGACGGATCGAGATGGTGACGTTCACGCAGAACACCACCTACGAGGACTTCGTTGAAGGCATTCGGCCCGTTCTGGTTGGCAGCACGAGCCGCGGCGCGGCTGAACCGGCCGATAACGAAGATGTCGGTGGGGATGTCCGCTACGAGTTGTCGCGCGGCGTGTTCCGGCACATCGTGGATCGCGCCAAGCAGGCCCCGGACCAGCGCTACGTGCTCGTGATCGACGAGATCAACCGCGGCAACATCGCCCGGATCTTCGGCGAACTGATCACCCTGATCGAAGACTCGAAGCGGATTGGCGAGGACGACGAAGCGCGGGTGACGCTGCCCGGCTCGAAGGCGGAATTCGGCGTGCCGGCGAACCTGCACGTGGTCGGGACGATGAACACCGCAGACCGATCCATCGCTCTCTTGGACACTGCGCTCCGCCGGCGGTTCGTGTTCGTGGAGATGATGCCGGACCCATTCCATCCTGGCGTCAGCGCGAACGCGGACGGTGTCGATTGTCGCAAGCTTCTGGCCGCCATGAACCGGCGCATCGCGGTCCTGCTGGACCGGGAGCACCAGATCGGGCACACGTACTTTCTGGGTGTCGACAAACTGCCGGCCCTCGCCAGCATGTTCCGGACCCGCATCATTCCGCTGCTGCAGGAGTACTTCTACGACGACTGGGCAAAGATCCGCGCGGTTCTCAATGACAACGAGTTCGTCCAAGTATCGGAGCCGCCGGAAGAGCTGGTCAGACGGGATCTGGTGGATGCCGATCGCGCCGTGTACAGCCTACTGCCAGACGATGACGGCCGCTGGATCTCCCCGACAGCGTACCGGGCAGTTTACGAGACGAAGGCGTCAGCGGAAGACGGAATAGCGGCACCGAGCGCCTGACCATGCCAGCCCCGCGCGTGCTGGTGGTTCAGGAGCACCAGGCGCTGACCGGATTGCGTGAGGACGAACAGCGTGATCTGGAGAGATTCGCGCTCACGCAGCCGACCGAAAAACAGGATCAGTGGCGACCCGTTCTCGCACTCCGGAACGGTCGCCTCCACGCACAGAACTATGTCGGCGTCATCGAAACGCGCCGCGGAACCGTGATCGAGATTCTGCCGAAGGTCGATCTCTCGCACGACAGGGGCGGTACGACCGGACACCTCGGCGAGCAGCCGGGTGGCCCTCCTGATTCCATGACCAGCGGGGATGAAAACACCCGGCGGGTCTTCCTGACGATGCTGCGGGACTGGCGCGGCCTCGGGCAAGCCGAGCTTGACGGTGCAAGCATCCGCGCGATTCAGCGCTTCGACATGTTCGAGGCGTTCGTCCATCTGTTCCTGACGAGCGTCGTTCTGCTCACCCGGCGTGGCCTCGCCCGGGCGTACCGGACGCAGGAGGCAAATCTCGCTTGTCTGCGGGGCCGGATCCTGTTCCCGCCGCACATCCGCGAGAACTTGGTCGATCGCTCCCGCTTCTACGTCGGGTACGACGAGTTCACCGCAGACCGACCCGCGAATCGCCTTATCCACCTCGCGCTACGACGGCTCACGGCTATCGTTCGCCATCCCGCGAACCGTCAACGGGTGCAACAGTTACGCGTCGTATTCTCCGATGTGCCATCGTCGAGAAACCTGGATGATGACTGGGCGCGCCATCGCGTGGACCGGTCGATGCGACATTACGACGCGGTGATGCCGTGGGTCGGATTGTTCCTGTTTGGGCAGGGTCTCGCTACGTTCGCCGGGCCGCACGTCAATCGCGCGATGCTGTTTCCGATGGAGGACGTGTTCGAGGACTTCGTAACGGCTGCCATTCGACGACATCAGCGCGACTTCACGGTGCGTGCTCAGGGGCCGATGCGGGCTCTAGCGAAGGACGGCGCGGGCAGGGAAGCCTTTTGGCTGAAGCCGGATATCGTCCTGAGCGATCGCAGGCAGGTCCGGTTCATTCTGGATGCGAAATGGAAGCGTCTTGATCCCCGCGCTGCCAACCATGGCGTCAGCCAGGAAGATGCGTACCAGCTCTTCGCCTACGGGAAGAGATACCGCTGCCCACGTGTCGTCCTGCTCTATCCGAGGACGACGGAGTTTCACCACCCGCTCATCTTCCGATTTCCGGATGATCTCGATCTGGAGATGGCGTGCTTTCCGTTCAACGTGGCCGATCCGGCGGGAGCCGTTGGCGCGTTGATGCGGGATCTGCTGCGCTGACCACCGCGGCCCGGTTCCGGGCGCGTAGAATCGCCACAAACGCCAGGATTCGAGCCGAAAGCCGAGCCCGGACAAGCGAGCGCAGCGAGCGTGGGAAGGGTGGAGGCGAAGGCCTGAATCCCTGCCTCACCGTCATTCCGAAGCAACGCGAAGGAATGGCGGTGAGGCAGGGATTCGAACCCTGGGAGGAGGTTAAAGCCCCCTCAACGGTTTAGCAAACCGCCGCCTTCAGCCTCTCGGCCACCTCACCGCAAGGAGAGTGCGAGCCGGAACCACGCGGGAACCGACCGCGCTTCCTACGATATCGCACTTCCCCGGGCGCTCAAAGCCGAAGAGCGTGTCCATGGCGATCGTATCGTGCAAATCGTAGGATTGAATCGTAGAATATGCACGATGTGGATTGATCGCCAGATCGAGCCGCTTCTGCTGCAACGGGCCGCAACCCGCCCGGTCGTCGTGCTGACGGGCGCCCGCCAGACCGGGAAGACCAGCCTGATGCGCCGGCTGTTCCCGGACCACACCTTCGTGACGCTGGATCTGCCGAGCGAAGCGGAGCAGGCGGAACGCGATCCGGACACGTTCCTGGCGCGACACCCACCGCCGGTGATCCTGGACGAGGTGCAGTACGCACCCGGCCTCTTTCGCCACGTCAAGGCGGCCGTCGATCGGGAGCGCGGGCGGTACGGCGCCTTCCTCCTGACCGGATCGCAGCCGCTCGGGTTGATGAAGTCGGTCTCGGATTCGCTGGCGGGTCGTGCCGCCGTCATCGAGCTGGAACCGCTCTCGTTCGCCGAGGCAAGAGGGGCGCATCCCGACCTGACCGCCGAGGACTTCCTCGTGCGCGGCGGCTTCCCCGAGCTCTACGAGAACCGCGATATCGAGGCTGAGGGCTTCTTCCGTTCGTACGTAGCGACCTACCTGGAGCGGGACCTGCGGCAGTTGCTGCAGGTTGCGAGCCTTCGCGACTTCGAGCGCTTCGTACGCGCGGCCGCCTTGCGCTCGGCGCAGTTGCTCAACCAGGCTGATCTCGCAAGGGATACCGGCATCAGCGGCTCCACCGCCGGTGGATGGCTGTCCGCGCTCTCCGCATCGCATCAGGTCATGCTTCTCGAGCCGTGGTTCGCGAACCGGACGAAGGGGCTGGTCAAGCGGCCGAAGCTGTACCTGCGCGACGCGGGGCTCGCGGCGTTCCTCTGCGGTGTGCACACAATCGAGGGGCTGCGGTCCTCGCCGCTCGCCGGCGCTCTGTGGGAAACGTTCGTCTGCGCCGAAATCCGCCGCGCGCAGTCCAACCGCCGTGGTGGCTGGGACTTCCATTTCTGGGCCGACCGGACGCGCGAAGCGGACTTCCTGCTGCATCGCGCAGGGACGTTCCACCTAGGTGAGGCCAAGTGGACCGAGCATCCGGATGCCCGGGACGCCGGCGCACTCCTCCGGATCGCCCGCGAGTTGCCGCCCGGCTCGGTTCGCTCGCTATCGATCTTCTGCCGGGCCCCGAACGCCTATCCCCTTGACGACGACGTGCGCGCCATCCCGCTCGGGCAGCCGGAGGCCCTTGCCGACTGGACGTAGGTTCAACGACGAGCTTCGACGGCGCGCGCCGACACGAGCAGGTTCGTCATGCTGTAGTTCCCCTCGTGACAGGCGTACTCGAAGAGCGGTCCGTCTGTCGCGCGCCACGGCAAGGTAGCGGTCCACGGCCGCGTCCAGACGCTCGGGTCGGTCACGGTGAAGGCGTACTCGAGGGAGTCCTCGCCACGCCGGGTGAACCGCTCGACGACATGGCCGTGCGGGCCGGACCCGAGATACTGCGCCTCGGGATGGAAGTTCGTCGTCTCGACGACGAGCGTCGCGCCCTCCCAGCGTCCGCGCGAGACGCCGAGCCACTGCCGAATCGCAGCGGGCAGGCCGGGCCGGTCGGTCACGGGAATGATCCGGAAATCATGGATCCTCTCCCGGAGAATGACGACGTATCCGGGCGCCTGCAGGATCTGGACGTGGTCGTTCTCGCCGGCGGCGCGAACCGGCACCTGGCGGTCAGCGATGCAACGGTCGTTGGGCTCCATGTCCTCCGGCCCGTGCGCCGGTCCGAGCCCCCATCTGGCTTCCTGCAGCCGTTGCGCCTCTGCCGAGGCCTCGTAAGCCTCCCGACTCGGCGTCCTGGGCGGCAGCCGGCCGTCCGCGGGATCGGTGATGAGCGACGTCCGCCCCGTCGAGCCGCCGATGTCCCACCAGAACTGGTTGAAGTTGAGGGAGAGGTCGAACAGCGGAGTCAACTCGCTACGGCGCTCGGAGGTCGCGAACGTGCGCGACTCGAGGTTGGCGGCCTCCACTTCCTCCTCGGTCAGCCACTCGCGGCCCGCGTATTCCTCCGGCCGCTGCAGCGGCGTATTCGTGGAGTAGTTCCACAGGCCCTGCAGGTCGGGATCGCCCCATGGCGTCGCGCTTTGGCCTGCCAGGGGCCGCGGCGCCCCGCCGGCGGCCACGGCCAGCACGGCGAGAACGAGCACCGTCCGCCTCATGGCCCTTCTCCGGTTAGAACGTCAAGCCGCCGAGGATTCCACGATGAGCTCGCGACCGAGTAGCCGGAGCGCCTTCTGCAACCGGTTCGCGGCGGTGGTGTGGCGTGGATCCAACATGCGCCGAACGACCTTGTCGTCGACGCCTAGACGCCGGGCGAATGCAAGTCGCGAGAGCCCGCTCTCCCGAAACGCCAGCACGAGTGCCGCCTTCGCAGCCATCGTTGGCGGGACGGCAACCCGCCGCTCTCCACTCCGCCGGGCGCTTGGTGGTGGAATCGCCTCACCGTCTACGATACGTCCGGCAATAGCCTCTTCCAAGGCATCCGCCGCTTCGCTCAAGGCCTCGACCTCGTTCGCTCCGGAGGTCAGGCACTCCGGTAGATCGCGAAAGGAAACGACGATCTCGTCAGGACCGGTACGCTGTAGGCGCGCTGGATAAATGAAGCGCATCGCCGGAGGGCACTCAGAAACCAGGACACATGTGTCCTATCGTCAATATACCAACACCGCAGCCTGGAGTCTCGTCTCAGCGGATGATCCAGAGCTCGGTCTGAGGCCCCGACAGGTATTCCACGCTGCCGTCGCCGCCGACGAACGTGTCTTCCTCGCGCATGATGTCGACCGCCTGGCCGTCCCACTCGGGGATCGGGACGGTGACGCGGTACTCCAGCGAGATCCACTCCCTGGCGCGCAGCGGGAAGCGCGGGTGGTCGCCGTAGCGTTCCGGCCAGTCGAAGATCATCCAGACGCCGGCGTCGTGGACCCAGTTGCCCTGCGCGTGCGAATAGACGAGTGAGTCGATCCCCTCGTCCGCGCCGCGCGACTCGGCCGCGGTCTTGATCTGGATGCCGGTTCGGCCCACCTGGAACTCGTCGAGGATGATCTCGGCCATCCGGCTCGAGACGTCGAACGCGTGGCGCAGTCCGGCCGGCGGCTCGGTCTCGCCCTCCCGCAGGACGTAGGCCATCTTCTGCTGATCGGTGACGAGGCCGGAGCTGCGGACGCCGAAGTCGACGTGCAGCAGGTCGCCCCGCTCGATGACGGGCTCGGCGCTGTCGTCGATCGGCTCGGCGCCGCGCCGCTGCAGGTCAAGCGACGCGGGGAAGTTGAACTCGAAGCCCTGCCGCTTCCACTCCGCCGTGATCCAGTAGTGGACGTCCATCAGCGTCGTGCGGCCGGGCGTGATCACCTCGTTCGAGAGCGCCCGGCGCAGGATGTCGAACGTGGCTGCGCTTGCGTCGAGGACGATCGCCTCCTCGGCCGGCGTGCGCGTCGAGACGTACTCGACGAGCAACGGCTCGGACGAGACCAGGCGATCGCGGTACGGCGCACCAATGGCGTCGATCAGGTAATCCTTCAGCTCGGCCGTCAATCCGTCCGCCATGCTGATGGTGCGCGACTGGTTGATGGCGATACGCCGCGGATCCCGGCCGGTGATCCACTCCCGGAGGTGCGGCGCCAGCCCCTCCTCGCCGTACAGGACGCGCTCGTCGTAGAACGGCGCCAGGTGATCGCTCAGGTGGGTGCCGAGGGCCGCGGTCTCCAGGCCGCTGTCACCCGCGTCGCGGAAGAGGTAGGCGTTCCGGTGGCCGTACCAGCCGGTAACGCCGTAGCCGCCGAACAGTTCGAGTGCCGGATCGGGCGCGTTCTCGCGGCTGAGGATGATCCAGAGGTCGATCTCGTGGGCGCGCATCAGCGGGAGGAGATTCGCGCGCATCTTCTCCGCCTTGACTGTCCACTCGCGCTCGACTCGCTCACGAACCAGTTCCGGCGTTGGCTGGGCGCCGGCCGGGATCGCCAGGTGGAGGACGGCGCCGAGCCCCAGCGCAACGAGGCCGAGAAACCTGCCGCTAGCCATATTAATAAGAATGCCTCGTGTGCTTAATGTGCTAGCAGTCTGGCGATGCATGGTATTAACACTTGTCGGCAATACCATTAATACACAAAAGTGCCGCCTCCATAGGGCGGTGGCAGCCTCAGCCGCGCGCGAGCTGCTCAGCCGTCGTAGGTGATCCGGTAGATGGCGCCCACCTGATCGTCGGTGATCAGGAGCGCGCCGTCCGGCATGACCTGCACGTCGACGGGGCGGCCCCACGAGTCGTTGATCGCGGTATCCAGCCAGCCCTCGGCGAAGATGGAATAGTCGGTCACCCGGTCGCCGTCGAGGGTGGCGACGGTAATCCGGTAGCCGATGTGGCCCGCCTCCGCCGACCGGTTCCAGGAGCCGTGCTCCGCGATGAAGATCTGGTTGCGGTACTCCGACGGGAACATGCCGCCGGTGTAGAACCGCATCCCGAGTGCGGCGACGTGGGGACCCAGCTTCCGCGCCGGCGGGCGGAACTCGCTGCACGGGCGCGTATTGAACTCGGGATCCTGGATGTCCCCCTGGTGGCAGAACGGGAAACCGAAGTGGAGGCCCGGCTCCGGGGCGTGGTGCAGCGTGTCGGCGGGCTGGGTATCGCCCAGGCGGTCGCGGCCGTTGTTCGTGAACCAGAGCTCATCGGTCTCCGGATGCCACGAGAAACCGACCGAGTTCCGGATGCCGTGCGCGTAAATCTGCAGGTCGCTCCCGTCCGGGTTCATGCTGGTGATGGTCGAGTAGATGGGCGTCTCCGCCTCGTGGTCGCACACGTTGCACGGCGCGCCGACGGGCACGTAGAGACGGTCGTCCGGGCCGAACGCGATGAACTTCCAGCCGTGGGCTCGATCGGAAGGGAACGAGTCGTTGACGATCACGGGTTCGGGCGGCGACTCGAGGTTCGCCTCGATGTCGTCGTAGCGCCAGACCCGGTTCACCTCCGCCACGTATAGCGCGCCGTCACGGAAGGCGACGCCGTTCGGCATGTTGAGGCCGGAGGCGAGGGTCAGCACGCGGTCGGCCGTCTGATCGCCGTCGTCATCCAGCACCGCATAGACGTTTCCCGCCCGGCGCGTGCTGACGAACAGCGTGCCGTTCGGACTCAGCGCCATCTGCCGCGCGTTCGGCACGTCCGCGGCGTACACGTCGATAGAGAAGCCCGGCGGCAGGGTCAGCCGATCGAGCTGCGGTCTGCCCCCTTCCTCCTGCGCCGCCACGAGGAGACCAACTCCAAGCACGAGAACGCTTACCAGAATCGCTATCGTCCGAATCGTCATGACCTGACCCTCACTCCTGCCGGCGCCGAGGCTGGCGCAGTGTCATCCATCCGGACCGACGTGCGCACCCGGCGCGTCAGTACCGGAAAAGGTACTGGAACTTCGTGAAGACTGCGCGGTTCGTCCGCTGCAACGCCGTGACCGACGGAAACAGCTGCTCGGTGTAGCCGTCACCATCGAGGTCGTCGTAGATCAAGTCGCCCTGCCGGTAGTGATCGTCGTAGCCGATGTAGAACGCGGTGCCGGCGTTGACGCGGTAAGTGAACAGCAGGTTCAAACCGAGCCTCTTGTCGAACGTGTTGTACTCCGTGATGTTGCGGAGCAGAAAGCGGTCCGTGAACTGATAGGTGCTGAGCGCGCGCAGGATCTTGACGTCGAATACGAGGATCTCGCCGCTCCGCGGATCGAAGAAGTCGCTCGTGCTCAGGTTGATGTCGGACTGGAATCGGGAGACCGGCCGCACCGTCGCATAGAAGCTCCCGGAGCTCCCGTAGCCGAGGTAGGGGAGGAGAGCCGCGTCGTATTCGTACTTCACTTCGTCGCCCCGGCGGTAATAGCCACCGAACGACAGGCGCCGGCTGGTGTTGATCTGCCCGCCGAGCGACACCAGGCGTTTCTCGAAGTTGATCCCGCGGAACCGCTCCATCTCGTCCCGGTAGTCGACATTCAGACTGATGTTCCTCGCAAACTGGATCCGGAAGCCGCCGCGGACTTCTTCGTCCTCGAGCACGCCGTCGTAGTTCTGGTTCCAGGCGTAAATGAGGCTCGGCCCCCAGCTCACGATCGTCCCTTCCGGCCGGAACGTGTAGCCAAGCCGACTGAAGATCCGCTGCTGATCGACCCGCCGGACGAAACCGAGGTCGTGCCGGAAGTCGGGTGACAGCGCGTACGCGAAGATGGACGCGCTCCAGTGCCGGCTGTTGAGGCGCCAACTCGCGTCGAACAGCTGCCCCTGCCGGCTGATCCCGTCCATGTCGAGGTGGTCGGACTGCATCGCCTTGAACCCGACCGACTGGGTCCGTCCCAGGCGGAAGTTCGCGTCGATGCCGCCCAGCGTGCTGTGGCTGCCCATGAACGCCCGGTGCGTGAAGAGCGTGCCGATGTACGATTCGGCATACAGGTCGTAGCGCGCGCGGCCGGCGAAGTTGTTCGCCTTCTGCCCGAAACCGAGCACCCCTTCATCCACTCGGCCCGGCGCCTCGTCGTTCGCCGCAAAGACGCCGATCGTCGTGTTGCCCACCTTCCCGGTCAGCTTCGCGCCGAACTCCGGATCGACGATCTGCCGGGTATGGAGAAACGTGATCGGGCCGGTCATCTGGAAGATCTCCGCCCCTTCGAGGAAGAAGGGCCGGAGTTCCGGGTACCGGAGCGCAAACCGCTGATTGACTTCGATCTGCGGCAGGTCCGATTCGATCTGCGAGAAGTCCGGGTTGAAGGTCACGTCGGCCACGAGATTCGACGTGATGCCGTACTTGACGTTCAGACCGCCTTCGGGCTGCGCGTCGCCCGTCGCGAACGTGGAGCCGTTCAGCGATCCGTGCTGGATGGCGGTGAAGGTGGGCAGGAACTCCAGGTTGCGACTCAGGGAGAGGTTCGTCAGGCCCTCCAGCACGCCCATCTGGGTCAGGAAGCCCGAGACGTTCCGAGTGACCGGCGCCCAGACCTGGTATTCGTCCTTGCTCCGCACGTCGCGCACCACCTGGAAGCCCCAGCGGTGCGGGACGTCGCGCTCCCGTTGCGGATAGCGAAGGCTCTTGAACGGGATCGCCATCTCGGCCGTAAAGCCGTCCTCGACGATCTGGCCGCCGCTGTCGAACAGCGCGTCCCACGACGAGTCGCCCGTCGGCGGGGCGCCGCCCCCGAAAAAGAAGCTGCCGCCCCGGCGCCGTCCGCGGCCGCCGCTGCTGAAGCCCCGCGCGTTGACGACGGCGTCGCCCTGGACGCCGTAGCCGTTCACAGAGAAGCGGTAGGCGCGCTGCTGATCGAGAAACGTGTCGAAATAGATGGACACGTTGTCGTCCTGGAATGCCTGATCCCGATCGATCCGGTTCGCCCGCATGATGCCCGGATCGCTGTAGTGCGCGTGGACCGCGATGTAGATGTTCTGCGTGTCGTAAGCGATCCAGACGTCGGTTTCCTCGGACGCCGGGGCGCCTTCGACCGGGTTTTGCTGCACGAACTCGGTCAGATGGATCGCGTCGCGCCACACCGCGTCGTCCAGCCGGCCGTCGATCCGCGGCCGCTCCGCCACGCGCGGCGGCCGGATGGTGGGACGTCCGGTGAGTATGCCGACGCCTTCCGCCACGCCGAAGCCGGCGGTGGTGGGGGCTCTCGGCAATTCGATGCCCCCCTCGGCGCCGTTCGGGCGGGCGGGCACCCTGGATGGCGGCACGCCCAGCCCTCCGCCCGTCCGGTTCCGCGGTGGAGCGGGACGTCGCGGCACGAGGGCGTCGTCCTCGGACGGTTGCCCGGGCGTGCCACGCAGGGCGCGATCGAATATGTCACCGACGCTTCGGTCACCGGTACGGCTGGTGTCGTCGACGGCAGCGTTGCCGCCGTTGCCATTCCCATTGCCATTACCGTTGCTGGCGGCGTTTTCCGCGCCGACGAAACCGTCCGTTCCGAAACCCTCCGCCGACGGCGAGGCTAACTCCGGCGAGCCGGCCGCCGCCATCGGGCCCTGCTCCAACGCGTTCGCCAGCGCGTCGCCCAGTTGCGCAACCACCTGATCCTGTAGGCCGAAGAGGTCGGCCGCGTCGCCGTCCACCCTGATCCCGGCCGCGATGTTGCCGGTCTCCGTATCGACCAGTCGCGCCGTGATCCGCATCGAGTCGCCGAGCCGCTGGTAGCCGCCGGCCACCAGCCATGCCGCTCCGAGCCGCCTCCCTTCCTCGATCGCCGCGTTATCCGTGCCGGCCGTCGCAAGCCCTTCCGCGTCTTCCGGCCGGATGACGGCAATCGCGTCCAGTTGCTCGAAATCCACCAGAACCGTCTCGGCGATACCGTCGCCGATCCAGTCGTCGGCATCGGCGCCGGAGATGTTCACGAACGGCGCCACTAGCACGCTGGGCGGCGCCTGCGCCATCGTCGCGGCGGGCGCCAGAAGCACCAGGCACACGAACATTGCGAACGGACGTTTCAGTAGCCGCACCATGTTGGTCAGGAAGGTCTCTCGACCCGAACTGTTAATGATAGCCGAACCGCCGCGCCGCAAGCTCCGCACCCCTACCCGGTCAAGACGCAGGGTGCCGAACACGTGTTTACTCCGAGCCGACCGCCCGCCGCCGGCCGAGGCCGGCAGCCCGCGCGGCCGCGAGGAACTTCGTAGCGGCGTGCGTCTGCTCGCCGGAGCGGCGGTAGACGAGGCGGACCTGGCGCGGCAGGCGCAGTTCCGGCACACTGGCGGCGGCCAACTGGCCCCTCGCGATTTCCTCCCGCGCGCACCGGGCCGGCAGCAAGGCGACACCCAGCCCCATCTCGACCGCCCGTTTGATCCCGTCGAGGCTCGGAAGGCCGATCTGGATGTTGATGTCCGTGTGCCGCTGCTCGTAGAGGCTGAGCACGCGCTCCCGGGCCGGGGACGCTTCGTTGTGCGCGATGACCGTCTGGCGGCCGAACTCCGCCATCGTGATCCGCTTCCGCCCGGCGAGCGGGTGCGACGGCGGCATCAGCATGACCAGCTCGTCCTCGCCGAGCGACAGCGATTGCAGGCCCCGTTCCCGCGGCTCGAAGGTCAGGACGCCGAAGTCGAGCGTCCGGTTCAGCACCTGTTCCGTGATGCGCCGCGCCGAGACGCGCCGCACTTCCACGTGGGCGTGCGGATGTTCGGCGCGGAAGTGCTCGACCACCGGCAGCAGGATGTGGACCGCTCCCTCGTTGGCGCCGATGGACACCCGGCCGCGGCGCAGCTCCTGCAGTTCGCGGACCGCCTGCTCCGCCTCGCCCCTGAGCGTGGTGAGGCGCTGCGCATAGTCGAGCAGCAACTCCCCCGCTTCGGTCAGTCGCCCGCCCTTGGACGACCGGTCGAACAGCCGCTCGTCCAGCTCCGCCTCGAGGCGGCGGATGGCCTGGCTGATCGCGGGCTGGGTCCGGTGCAGCCGCTCCGCCGCGCGGGAAAAACTCCGCTCGGCGGCGACGGTCAGGAAGACTTCGAGTTCCGCGAGATCCATGCGGGCCGCACCTGCGAAGGAGTATAAGCGACCGTTATTGAGGCGCCCACGTTATCAGCAGGTATTGTCGGAAGGCGCGCCGGTGATGCCGGCCTGGAGGCCGGCGCACCAAGCCAACGTACCAAGCTGGCGCACTGGCTAGTGGACCACCCGGCGGCCGGCCCGGCGAACCGACGGCGGGCGTCAGTCGACGACGTAGCTGAACAGCTTGAACGCGCCGTCGCGTTCGAGGATCGACCCGAAAAGGGCGAGTTCCTCTTCCGCGCCCGCCTCGTCGCGCACCGTGAGGACGGTCTCCCGGTGAACGCGGTAGGTTTCGTAAGGCGTCGTCTCGCCGTCGAACCCAAGGTCGACGAGCGTGTAGCGCTTCCCGCCGTGCCGGTTGATTAACCGGCGCATCTCGTTGTTGCTCTTCTGGTGGAGGTCGCCCCAGACGTAGTCGAACGGCAGCCCGCGTTCCGGGCGGCTGGACGGCAGCTCCGGCCAGACGACCGTCCGGAACTCCAGTTCCGACAGCGGCAACGCCTCGAGCGTGGCGCTGTCCCCGTCCGCCAGGGCCGCGAGCACGCCTTCGGCGAGCGCTTCGGGCGAGTCGAACGTCCGGTGCAGCGGAGACGGCACGCCGTCACTCGCCACACTCCCGCCGCAGGCCGCCGCGAGCAGCACCACGGCCAGAGCCGGAAGCCCGACGAGTCGCGCGGTCATGACTCGCTACTTGAGCGACCAGTCCGTCCAGCCCGCGAACCAGTCTTCCTCTCCCGAGCCCACCGGCCCGACGGCTCCGATGAAGGTACCGCCAATGGCATCGAAGAAGCCATCGTTCGGCGGCATGGAGGGCCGCACCTGGCCGTTGGCGGCCGGCGAACCGACGCGGGGCCGGAAGTTCCGCTCCGGATGAAGGAGCGAGTACGGGCAGAAAAGGCAGGCGTCCGAGGGCGCCTCGCCGATCATCGGGTCCACGCCGATGTGAATGTCCGTACTGCCGCTAACAAAGTCGACGGTGGAGATCGCTGCCGCGGCATCGTCGCTATCGGGACGGAATTCGCCCTCGCAGCCAGCGACGCTGCAGTTGTCGTTGATGAGCCCGCTCCCGAGGGTAAGCGCGCCGCCGGCAATCTGCTCGAACGTCGCCGCGTGGTCAACGTCGATCGACGCCTCCTTGAAGCCGGTCACGATGAAGTTCCGGATCGTCGCAGCGGTGCCCTCGCGCAGCAGGATGCCGATGTCGCTCTCCGAACCGGGAAACTCGTACGGGTCGCCAATGAGGGTCAGGTTGTAGATGGCCGGGTTCGACCGCGGCGTCAGATCGTTCGCGTCGCCGTTGTTGTCCGCCTCGATCCCCTGGTCAGCATCATCTCCCATCTGCAGGGCGAGCAGGAACTGCCCCTTGCCCTGCCAGCCGTCGGTCCAGTCGAAGCTGTCGTCCGCAATGGCGAAGCACACGACGTGCTTCACCTCGACCGTGCCGCCGTAGAACTCCAGCCCGTCGTCCTTGTTGAGCTTGACCATCACATGGTCCACCTCGGTCATGCGGCCCACGCCCTGAAACGCGATCCCGTTCAGCTCGTTGTCCGGGCTGAACTCGGTGCCCGCGAACTCGACGCGCACGTAGTAGAGGTGCCCGCTGTCGTCGTCGGGGTTGGTCCCGCCGTAAACGCCGGTGTCGCCCTCGCCTTCAGCCTCGCCGCCGGGGACGTTGAGCGGCGCATTGCCGTTGATGATCAGGCCGCCCCAGTCGCCCCGCGCCCGCTCACCCACGAGCTGGTCACTCGTCATGACGATCGGGGCGGCCGCCGTGCCGTTGGCGAGGATCTGCGCCCCGCGGCTGATGACGAGCGTGCCGTTGGTTTCCGACTGGCCGTAGATCGTCGTTCCGGCCTCGATCGTCAGCCGCGCCGGCGCCTCCACGAACACGGCGCCGTTCAGCAGGTAGACATTGTTCGCCGTAAGGGTCGTGTCGGAGGTAATCCGGCCGCTGAGCTGACAGCGATTCTCCTCGCAGACGATGTTCGACTGGGATGTGACGGCGCCGCCGCTCCAGGCCGCCGCCACCGCGATCAGTGCCGCCGTGAACAGATGGCGCGCCGCACGCCTCGGGAGGGAATTCGAAGCCATTGGGTTCATCGTTGCCTTTCTTGTCCGGGCTGCTAGGGGTGGTAGGTGACGCCGAAGCTCACCGCACGCCCGAGGTGGTAGGTCCGCTGAACCGGAGCATCCGGGCCCCTGCCCTGCGTGAACCTGTAGTCCTGATCCGTCAGGTTCGTGAACGCCACCCGCAGGCTCGCGCGGGCGAACCGTCTCGACAGGACGAAGTCGAGAGAGTGGCGACCCGTCTCGATGATGTCGGGCAGACCAAGCGACCCGACGTCGCTGATCCGGTCGTCGAACCAGTTCCAGAGGAGACGGCCGGAGAAGCCCATGCCGCGCACTTCGACCATGGCGTTGAACAGGTTCGCCGAGGTGCCGGCCAGCGGGCGGACAAGCGACGTCTGGACCTGTCGGGCGGCAGGGGAAAGCGTCACCTCGGAGTCGACGTAGGTGTAGTTGATCCCCGTCAGCACGAACGGAGTCAGGAGCTTTCGCGCCTCGAGCTCGATGCCGGCGTTGTTCGCGGTGTCCGCATTCGTGAACGATGTCCGCAACTGCGCCGTAGGTTCGACCGTCCGCTCAATCGGGTCGTCGAACTGCTTGTAGAAGAAGCTGGCCGAGAAGACTTCCTCTGCGCCCGGGAACCACTCCCACCGCACGTCGACGTTCTGGATGAGCGACTGGTTCAGGTTCGGGTTGCCGACGATGGCGCGGCCGCCTACGACGTCGGTGAACTCGAACGGCGACACCTCGCGGAACTCCGGCCGATTGACGGTCTGGCTGTAGCCGGCGCGGATGTTCTGGTTCGGGCTGACGGCATACACGAGATTGACCGCCGGGAAGAGGTTCGTCTCGTCGAGCGACGCGCGCTGCACGTCGGCCGACCGCTGATCGATGGTCCCGGAAAAGGGGTCGAGCGTTTCGACATCCTGCCGGAATTGTTCGATGCGGGCGCCGGTCACGAGGCGGGCGCGGGCCGACAGCGGCAGGTCGACCATGCCGTAGAACGACGTGACTTCCTGCGCCGCGTCGTAGCGGTCGGTGCCCCGGGTTTCCTCCTTGAGCTCGAACGCCTCGCCGATGTTCGCGGCCGAGAAGAGCTGCTGTGCGGGAAGCGTCAGATCGATGCTCGAAACCTCGCCGGGCTCGATGCCGAGCCGAGCCGCGAGGCGCGGATCGCTGAGGGCCTGGGCACGGAAGCCGCCAGCGGTATTCCGCGGCACGAACCGCAGCCGCCGCGACTGGAAGTCACGCTCGCGGTCGATGTAGTTGCCGCCGAACTTCACTTGCGACGCCAGGCCGTTCCACTGTTCGAAGAGCGCACTCCAGTTGGCGCCGAACTCCAGGCTGTCATCCGTCAGGTCGTTGAACTGACGCAAACCGCTCTGCGACTCGTCGGCGAGCACGAAACCCTGCAGCGCGGGATCGGACTCGTAAAGCACCTCGCGCAGGTCCGGCTCGGCGCGGTCGGCGCGCGAGATGGCCACCTTCCAGTCGAGCCGGCTGTTCGACAGCGCGGGGAACAGGTGGTCGCCGCCGAAGTGGTGGCTGAGGATCTGCTCCTCCACCCACCAGAGCCGCTGGTTCCGGATGTCGTTTCCGGCGTCGGCGTTGTACCCCTCGAACGTCCGCGTCTCGTTGGTGCCGACATGCGTCAGGAAATTGTCGAAGTGGAGCCGCTGGTTCGGCGTGAACTGGTAGGCGACGTTGGCGACGCCGCCCACCGTGCCCGCCTGCTCGGTTATCTCGAAGTCGTAGGGGCCGTTGAATGGCGCGATGCCGCCGCCCGCGCCCACCTTGTAGAACGTCTGCCGCTCTGTCGAGTACTGCGAGCTCTGCGAATGGCGCAGCGTCGCGACCACGCCCAGCTTGCCGAAGCGCCCGCCGAACAGCGCGTTGTAGGACTGGTCGAGTGGCAGTTGCTGCCGGACCGGATCCCAGACATTCGAAAACTGCTCGCCCAGCCGCTCCAGATCCGCCGCGGTGAAGCCAAGCCCTTCCGAGAAGCGGCCCGCGCGGGTCACCTTTCGGTCCGGGAAGCCAGCCGGCAGCGACCGCGTGCCGTCGTCGTAGCCCGCCCAGTCGTTGGCGCCCCCGAGATAGCCGAGGCCCATCGCCCCGGTGGTCAGGCTGTTCCAGCCGCCGCCCGCCGAGATCTCGAACGACGTGGCGTCGGGCAGCTTCATCGGCACGATCTCGACGAGGCCGCCGGCGAACTGCGACGGCTTGTCCGGCGTGTAGGTCTTGCTCACCTGCACGCTGTCGATCAGGCCGCTCGGGAAGAGGTCGAGCGGGACGACCCGGCGGTCGGGCTCGGTCGTCGGCAGCGTCGCGCCGGCCAGCGTCGTGTTGCTGTAGCGCTCGCCGAGGCCGCGGACGAAGACCGATTGCCCCTCGACAACCGAGACGCCGGTGACGCGCTGCATCGCGTCGGCGGCGTTCGAGTCGTTGTTCGCCGACATCTCGATGGCGCCGATATTGTCCTGCACCGCCGGCGCCCGCATCCGCATCATCATCTGGGCCGCGGCGGTCGACGAATCGGCTTCGATCGTCGCGGCGGCCACCGTCACTTCTTCCGCGAAGACGTTTGACGTCAACGCCACTTCGACCGACGTGAGCTGACCGTCCACGACCTCGATGCCCACCGCCTGCTCCGCGTAACCCGCCATGACGATGCGGAGCTCGTAGGTTCCGGCCGGTAACTCGAAGCGGAAGCGGCCGTCGAGGTCGGTGTAGGCAATGTCGGTCGTGCCGACCACCTCGACGGGCACGCCAGGCAACGTGATCGCCAGGTTCTGATCGCTCACTTCCCCGGCCACGATGCCCGTTTCCTGGGCCCATGCCGGCGCCGGCGCGAGTAGCGTCAACGCGAACAGGGCGGCTGCCATCCTGCGCATGTGATTCAGTCCTCCGAATGTCCTCGAGCAACACGCCCGGGACCCGGCGAGGCCCGTCTCGAGCGTCGTTGAAAGAAACGATAGCTATGCGGTGTAACCGGTCCGTGACCGGACGGTAAATTCAACGTAAACGGTTGTATTCCCCGGCGGAGGCGGGACGTACGGGGGCGAGGACGCCGCCGTCAAATAATAGAGATTTATTAGACAGTAATATTTATAACCTTGACTTACCGGCCGCAGGACAGGCTACAGTAGGAAAGGCACAGGGACACCGGGGGTTTGGTGATGGCAGCAGACCGACTGATCATCTTTGACACGACGTTGCGGGACGGCGAGCAGTCGCCCGGCTTTTCGATGAACACGGAAGAGAAGATCCGGCTGGGACGGCAAATCGCGACGCTCGGCGCCGACATCATCGAAGCGGGCTTTCCGATCGCGTCCGACGACGACGCGCACGCCGTCTCGCGAATCGCTACCGAGATCCAGGGACCGGTGATCGCGGCGCTGGCCCGCTGCAACCCGGCCGACATCGACCGGGCGGGCGAATCGCTTGCGCCAGCCACCCGGTCGCGAATCCACACGTTCATCGCCACTTCCGACCTGCACCTCGAGCGGAAGCTGCGGATCAGCCGGGAGCAGTGCCTCGCCGCGGTGACCGCCGGCGTCACCCAGGCGCGCAGCTACACCGACGACGTCGAGTTCTCGGCGGAGGATGCGACGCGCAGCGATCTCGACTTCCTCTGCCGGGTAGTGGACGCCGCGATCGCCGCGGGCGCGACCACCATCAACCTGCCGGACACGGTCGGCTACTGCACGCCCGAGGAGATAGAGGAGTTCTTCACCGACGTTCGCGGCAAGGTGCGCGACGCCGACCAGGTGATCTTCAGCGCCCATTGCCATGACGACCTGGGGCTCGCGGTGGCCAACTCGCTGGCCGCCATGCGGGCCGGTTGCCGGCAGGTGGAATGCACGATCAACGGCATCGGCGAGCGGGCGGGCAACGCTTCGCTCGAAGAAATCGTGATGGCGACGAAGGTGAAGCCGGAGCGCGTGCCGTTCCGAACGTCGATCACGACGACCGAGCTGGTCCGGACCAGCCGCCTGCTCTCCGAGCTGACCGAGCAGCCCGTGCAGGCGAACAAGGCCATCGTCGGGCGCAACGCCTTCGCCCACGAAGCGGGCATCCACCAGGACGGCGTCATCAAGGATCGCCGAACCTACGAGATCATGAAGCCGGAAGACGTCGGCGTCGAGTCGACCCTCGTCCTCGGCAAGCATTCCGGCCGGCACGCCGTCAAGAAGCGGTGCGAGGACCTCGGCTACACGTTGAGCCGGTTCGAACTCGACCGTGTCTACCGCGAAGTGATCGCGCTCGCGGACCGGCAGAAGACGGTGGAGGACGACGACGTGGCCGCCATCGTGGAGCGCGTCCGGGCGGCGCTCGGCGATGCACCGGCGGCCGCCGTCCTGGCGGGCGACCGCGCCTGATCCGGCCGCCCGTCATGCACGCCACCATTGCACTGCTTCCGGGCGACGGTATCGGCCCGGAGGTCATCGACGCCGCAGAGGCGGTCCTCGATGCCATCGCGGACCGTCACGGCCACACCCTGATCCTTACCCGCTCACCGTTTGGGGCCGCCGCGCTGCGCAACGGCGACCCGCCGCTGCCGCCTGAGACCCTCGAGACGTGCCGCAACGCCGATGCGGTCCTGCTGGGAGCCGTCGGCGATCCGGAATTCTCGGAGGGCCCGCGCGAGCGGCGGCCCGAGACCGGACTGCTCGAGCTGCGCAAGGCGCTCGACGTCTGGGCGAACCTCCGGCCGGCGCTCATCTGGCCGGGTCTCGAAGCCGACTGTCCCCTCCGCCCGGATCGGATCGCCGGCGTCGACCTGCTGATCGTCCGCGAACTGATCGGCGGCATCTACTTCGGCGAGCCCCGCGGCCGGAACGCCGACGGGACCGCGGCGTTCGACACGATGCGCTACAGCGTGCGCGAGGTAGAACGCATCGCGCGCGTGGCGTTCGAGGCGGCCCGCGGCCGGCGGCGGCTTGTGACGTCGGTCGACAAGGCGAACGTGCTGGAGTGCTCGAGGCTGTGGCGCGAGGTGGTGACCGCCGTCGCCAGCGACTATCCCGACGTCACGCTTGAACATCAACTGGTCGATTCGTGCACCATGCGCCTCGTCACCGAGCCCGCGTCGATGGACGTGCTGGTCGCCGGCAACCTCTTCGGCGACATCCTCTCGGACGAGGCGGGAGCGGTGGTCGGCTCGCTCGGGCTGCTGCCGTCCGCCAGCATCGGCGGCGACGGCGGCCTGTTCGAACCGGTCCACGGCTCCGCTCCCGACATCGCCGGCCAGGACAAGGCGAACCCGATCGGCGCCATCGCTTCCGCCGCCATGCTCCTCCGGCACGCACTGAACGCGGACAAGGAGGCGGCCGCCATCGAAACGGCCATCGGCGCCGCCCTGGCCGACGGCTGCCGCACGGCGGATCTGCCGGCGGCCAACGGGGCGCCGCCGATCGGTTGCACCGCGATGACCCGGGCGATCCTCGATCGCCTGCCGTAACGCGAGTCCGGGAAGGCGGCGGCCAGGACGCGCCGCGGCTTAGAAACCGGTGGCGTAAGGGAGCGAGCCCGCGACGCCGCGCACGTCTTCGAAGTCGTCGAGCAGGAGGCCGGTCGCGTCCCACTGGCCGGTCAGCAGCGCATGCCGGACGGCGTCGGGGACGGCGAGCTCCACGCTTCGGCCCGCCGCGACGATCGTGAGCCCCTCGACGCTCAGCGTCATTCGGGTCGACGGCGCCTTCTCCGCCAGCGACTGCAGGAAGGCGATGTCCTGCGCCGACGCGGTGGCGCAGACCAGGCCGATAGTCGTCGAGTTCCCCAGGAAGATCTCGGAGAACGACTCCCCGACGCACGCGGCGATGCCGCGCCGCTTCAGTGCCTGCGGGGCATGCTCGCGCGACGAGCCGGAGCCGAAGTTGTCGTTCACGACCAGGATCGCCGCGGCGTCATGGACCGGATTCGCGAACGGGTGGTCCGGCATCGACTCCCGATCGTCCTCGAACGCGTGCGCGCCCAGGCCATCGAAGGTAATGGCCTTCAGGTAGCGCGCCGGGATGATCCGGTCGGTGTCGATGTTGTTGCCCCGAAGCGGGAGAGCGGTTCCCTCGATACGGTCGATCTTCCTCTCGCTCATGCCTTCGTCTCCTCCACGCTCGCGCGCCCTGGCGGGCGCGTGAAAGTCCCGGCGGCGCGAAACTCCTACGTCGCTAGTTCTAGTTGAGCATCCCCCGCACGTCCGCCACTTCGCCGCTGACCGCGGCGGCCGCCACCATCGCCGGGCTCATCAACAACGTCCGCCCCGTCGGGCTTCCCTGGCGTCCCTTGAAGTTGCGGTTGGAGGACGATGCACATACCTCGCGTCCGTTCAGCCGGTCCGGGTTCATCGCCAGGCACATGGAACAGCCCGCCCCACGCCACTCGAAGCCGGCTTCCGCGAACACCTCGTGCAGCCCCTCCGCCTCGGCCGCCTGCCGCACCTGCTTGGAGCCCGGCACGGCGAGCGCGCGGACGTGCGGCGCGACGCGACGTCCACGCACTACCCGCGCTGCCTCGCGCAGATCGGAAAGGCGCGAGTTGGTGCAGGAGCCGACGAAAGCGACATCCACCTTCGTCCCCGCGATTGGCGCGCCGGCCGCGAATCCCATGAACTCGAGCGCCTCTCCGACCGCGTCGGCGTCGACGCCGGCGGCGGCCGGATCGGGGATCCGCTCCGTCACCCCGACCGACTGGCCCGGGTTGATTCCCCAGGTGACGCGCGGTTCGATCGCGGGGCCGTCCAGCGTCACCACGTCGTCGTACGCCGCGTCCCCGTCCGACGCCATCGACCGCCACCAGGCGCACGCCCGGTCGAAGGCGTCGCCGGACGGCGCAAGGGGACGTCCCTTCAGGTAGGCGAACGCCGTCTCGTCCGGGTTGACGTAGCCGATCCGAGCGCCGCCCTCGATGGACATGTTGCAGATGGTCATCCGCTCGTCCATCGACATCGCGTCGATCGCCGCGCCGCCGTACTCGTACGCGTAGCCGACGCCGCCGCGCACCCCAAGCCGCGCGATGATCTCCAGGATGACGTCCTTCGCGTAGACACCTGCGCCGAGCGTGCCGGTCACGTTGATGCGCCGCACCCTGAGCGGATCGATCGCCAGGCACTGCGACGCCAGGACGTCGCGCACCTGCGACGTGCCGATGCCGAACGCCACGGCGCCGAACGCGCCGTGGGTGGACGTGTGGCTGTCCCCGCAGGCGATCGTCATGCCCGGTTGCGTCAGGCCGAGTTCCGGGCCGATCACGTGGACGATCCCCTGCCGGTCGGTCGAGAGGTCCGAGAACGGAATGTCGAATTCCCGGCAGTTCCGCTCGAGCGCCGACATCATCTGCTCGGCCAGATCGTCGGCGAAGGGACGCCGTTGATCGAGCGTCGGGATGATGTGGTCGACCGTCGCGTGGGTCCGCTCCGGGAAGGCGACGCCGATGCCGCGCTGGCGCAGCATGTCGAACGCCTGCGGCGACGTCACCTCGTGAACCAGATGGAGGCCGATGAAGAGCTGCGTTCTCCCGTCGGGCAGCTTCCGTACCGTGTGGAGGTCCCACACCTTCTGCAAGAGTGTCTGTGCCATGCGGCTTCTATTCTCGCAGACGCCGGGCGGCGGCGGCCCCTTCGCGCTCGCGCCGCTGGCGCCGGACGAAGACGAGGGCGCCGAACGCCACGACCGGGACGGGCGGCAGGAGGATGGCGAAGGTCTTGATGGTGGTCTGTATGCGCCGGATCTGTGACTCCATCGTCTCGCGGCTCGCCTGCACGCGCGTTTCCTTCTCGGTGTTGATGTTGGTCGAGAGCACCTCCAGCCGGCGGTTCTCCACCTCCTCGAGGTTGCGCACCATGATCTGCTTCGTCTGCGCGTCGATATCGGTCCGCGCCTGCAGTTCGGCGACCCGGTCGTTCAGCCGCTGCTGCGCCTCGGTGAGGGCCGCCTCGGCGTCCGCCTCCGCCTGCTGCTCTTCGGCCGTCCGCTGCTCGATGAACTCGGCGGTCTGCGCCTCCACCCGCTCGAGCGTCCGGTGGCGCGCCCGGCGGCTGCGCAGATCGATGAACGCGTCCTCCTCGAGGAGCGTGTCCATGGCGTTCAGAAAGAACGTGATGTTGTCGAAGTTCAGCCCGCCTGGCGCTTGCTCCCGGATCTGGAAGAATTGCTCACCGATGATGTCGAGGTCGGCGACGACGATGATGTCCAACTCGTCGCTGCCAGCGGACTGCACGCGGGCGGCGACGATGTAGTCGTCGTCATCCTGCTCGCGCGGCGGGCTCGGGTTCACCTGCGGCCCGAACGGCGTCCCGCGCACCAGCGAGAAGTACCCGTTGGTGCCAGAGATCCGGCCGGTCCGCAACAGCGGCTCGAACGTCCAGTCGGTTTCGTCGGCCGCGTGCAGGAACCCGGGATAGAGCAGCACCAGCTCCTGCAGTTGCGACGTCATCGGGTTCTCGGTGTTGAACGTCGCCTCGTTCTCGTTTCCCGCCCCCAGGAAGACGACGTCCTCGGGCATATGGGCGAGGTCGGGGTGGGGATTGTAGCTGTCCCACACGATGCGCGTCGGCTCCCAGTCGACGCCGAGCGTGCCGATCCATTCGCGGACGTTGCCGCGCGGACCGGGCCGGGCGCCCGACTGTCCGTAGGTGAACGGGTTGCCGTCGCCCACCCACTCGGTGGGCGAGATCGTCGGGTCCACCGCCGGCAGCGGATCGACCAGGATGAGGGCCGGCTTGCCGGACCGGATGTAGTCGGCGACGAAGCCCTGCTCGTCGGTCTGGAGCGACGACGGCAGCGGCACCAGCAGCGCGTCCACTTCCTGGCGGATCTCCGCCTCAGGACTGATCTCCACCACGTCGTACTGCTTCCGCAGCTCGGCGATCACCGACCACTGGGGCGTGAACTGACTCTGCTGGAAGTTGGTGCCGCCGAACAGGTTGGCCATCGTGGCGACGACGCCGACGCGCTTCCGCTCGGTCCGGGCGACCACGCGAATGCTCCGCATGATTTCGTACTCGGCCGGCAGCCCGACGTCGAAGAAGCCGATCACCTGCTCCTCGGCGCCACAGGTGAAGGCCAGGCCCAGGAATAGCTGTTCCACCTCGGATCGGGCCGAGCTGACGTTCCGGACAGGGCGGGGCAGGATGCCGAACGTCTCGCGCGCCTCGCGCGCCGCGTCGGTGAACGGCTCGGTGTCGTGGATGAGAACCTCGACGCGCGGGCCCGCGATGGCGTCTATCTCCTCCAGAATGCTGATGATGTTCGACCGCGTCTGCACGAATGGCTCGGGCGCGGTTGGCGAGATGTAGGCCTGGATGAAGACCGGCCGGTCCGCCGGCAGCTCGTCGATCAGGGCGCGGGTCTCGGGGCTGAGTGAATGGAGCTGCTCCGCCGTCACGTCCAGCCGGACGCTCGCGCGGCCGACGAGCACGCCGACGCTCACCAACGCCACCGCTACCGCCGCCGCGCGCACGACGTGATGCAGCCAGAGCGGGTAGCCGCCTGCTCTGGGCGCCCAGTGGCGACGGCTCAGCACCAGGACGTTGAGATAAAGGAAGAACGCGGTGACCGCATCGAAGTAGAGGATCGCCGTCAGGCTGATGATCCCCTTCGCGAAGTCGTCGAAGTGGAAGAAGACACCGAGAGCGTTGGCCGGGCCCTCGAGCGCCGGCAGCGCCGCGCCGACGGCGTCGCCTACCATCACCAGCGCCGTGCAGAAGAGCGCGCCGGCGATGAACGCCACTGTCGCGTTGCGCGTCAGAAGCGACGCGAGCATGCCGACCGCGATCAGCGCGCCGCCGGCCAGCCAGTAGCCGGCGTAGTTGCTCAGCATCAACCCCAGGTCCGGACTCCCGAGATAGAAGAGGACGAGGACGTAGCTGAGCGAGAGCCCGAGCGAGACGGTATAGATGCCGAGCACGGCCGCGTACTTCCCGAGCACCACCTCCAGGTCGGTCGCGGGCAGCGTCAGCAGCAGCTCGTCCGTCCCCTGCTTCTTCTCCTCCGACCAGACCCCCATCGTGAGGGCGGGCACGAAGAAAAGAAGGAGGTAGGGAAAGACACTGTTCAACTGATCGAGGTTGGCGAGATTCTGCAGGAAGAAGCGGTCTTGCCAGAACGCCGCCGCCGCGCTCAGGAAAATGAAGAGCGTTATGAAGACGTAGCCGCTCGGACTGCTGAAGTAGAGCCGGAGGTCGCGACGCGCCACCGCCCTCACGACCGCCGCATTTACTCGGGGCAGCATCGTTAACCCGTTGCCTCCTCTTTCTCCGCGCCCGCGTCTGCCTCTGCCTCCGCCGCCTCCTGCGCTGGCTCGCCGCCGGACGCATGGTCTTCGCCGCCGTCACCGGGCGCCGCGCCGCCGCCAGTCAGCCGGTAGAACGGCCGCTCGAGCGATCCACCCTCCGCCAGCTCGTCCACCGGCCCGTCAAAGAGCAGCCGACCGTTGTTGACCAGCAGCACGCGATCCGCCACCGCCTCCGCCTCGTGCAGGATGTGGGTCGAAATGAGCAGCGTCTTGGTCCGGCCAAGCCGCTGGATGTTCTCGCGGAACTGCCGGATCTGGTTGGGATCGAGTCCGGCGGTAGGCTCGTCCATGATCAGCACCGCGGGGTCATGCAGCAGGGCCTGGGCCATGCCGACCCGCTGCCGGTAGCCACGCGAGAGCTTGCCGATCGGCTTTTCCACCACCAGCTCCAGGGCGCAGAGATCGATCACGTCTTCAATCCGCGTCTTGAGGCGTTCCGCCGGCAGCTCGCGCGCTTCGCCGAAGAAGCGCAGCAGCTCGAGCGGCGTCATGTCCGGATAGATCGGGCCGTTCTCGGGCAGGTATCCCAGGTGGCGCGATGCCGCGATCCGGTCGCCCAGCACGTCGTGCCCGGCAATCGCCCCCGATCCCGCGCTGGGGGCGAGATAGCCGGTCAGCATCCGCATCATCGTCGTCTTCCCGGCGCCGTTCGGCCCGAGGAAGGCCACGACCTGCCCCTGGGGAATGACGAACGAAATGTTCTCGACGGCGACAAACGGCCCGTAGTACTTCGAGAGCCCCCGCGCCTCGATCATCGGCGGCGGCGCCGCAGCGAGCGCAACCTTCGAGTCGAGGGTCGGATTCTCGAGTGGTGTCGGGTCCGGCGGCGGAGTTTCGTCCGTTGGCAGCATGAAGTCCGGCGGCGTGATCTCAGCCGAAAAAGCATAGCTAGGCGCGCGGTCAGGGTTCAACTGCTTCGAAGTCGCGCCATGTCCGGAACTCCCGGCGCAGGGTCCGGCTGAACAGGACGCGGGTGTCGCTGTAGCTTTCGAGCTGAATGCGAGCCCACATGTCATCGTCCCCCAGGATCGGACGGCGGTCCAGCGAGCCCCGCGCACGGTTGATGACGCCCAGCAGCCCCCACCAGAGGCGGACCGGCTGGATGAGTTCGAACTCGACGCGAGCCGGCTCGAACGTGGCGCGGTCTACCCAGACGAAACCCCGCGCGCTATTGAGGGCGTAGTCGATGCGCCGGACCACCGGCAACCGGCCGGGCCGGGGACGGAACGAGATCCGGTAGCTGGGCCGGTTTCGGAACGTTTCCTCCCCCTCCAGCGTGAAGTGATAGCGGGCGATCAGCGCGTCGTCAAAGACAATCGAGTCCGTGCTCCCGTCATCCTCCGGAAGCGTGCCCGCCTTGCGGCGTTCGACTACTTCCTTGCGGAATTCCGCCTCGCGTTCCGCCTCCCAGCCCTGTTCCTCCTCGCTGAGCAAGCGGCCGTTGATCATGAAGAGGCGCTCGAACGGTTTCCCTTCGATCGGGATCACCTCGTAGTCGCCAAAGCTCTCGTTCTCTACATCCCCGTTGGCATGGAATCGGCGTACTTCCCTTCTCATGCGGGAGCGGAAGCGAGCATCGACTTCGGTCTCGTTGTACCAGTTGATGCGCTCGATCACCTTCTCCATCAGCGCGTACGCCTCGGTTCGATCGACCTCGCCGCCTTCCCGCGACTGGGCGGAGAGTTGGCCGGCAGCCGCCCAGACGAGCGTCAGCGCACCGATGAGCGCAAGCGCACCCTTGTGGGCGCGCGTGAGCGCACGAGCCGTGCCACGCCGCATGACAGACATTCTGTCCGATGGGCGGCTCCGGCGGGAAGGGCGCGGCTACTCGACGACGCGCAGCGCGCCGCGAACCACCACTTCCCGGCGGCCGGAGGAGGCAATCAGCTCCCCAACCACTTCGTACTCGCCAGCCGGGAACCCATGCCATTCGAAGGTGTGCACCTTCTGGGATTCCGCGCCCGTGAGCCAGATGGTGGAACTGCGATAGTGATTGCCGGACTCGGCGGTGATGCGGAGCTCCTCGGTGTCGGCCGTCGGCTTGATCTTGATCTCGATCTCGACCGTGCCGGGCGACTGCACCACCAGGGGCGCGGGTGTCACCTGAGGTTCGGCTACGCGCGTGACGATTGGCGGCTCCGGCTGCTGTAACTGCAACTGCAGCGCAATCGGGTCCGTGGCCGCGAGCGGGGCTGCAAACACCGCTACGAGGCCGATCCAGAGGGCAAAATGCAGCAACTGACGCATGCTTTCACCTCCTGTCGTCCTGCCCTGGGCAGGCACTGGCGCCCACAGGGGCGTAAGTTACTATAGTGTTACGGATATGTAAATGAGATTTAACATTGGCGCCAGGGCCTGACTGCCTGCGGTGGAGCGGCGCCGTTCGAACGCAGCGGCGATTTCACCGCAGGCGACCGGTCTTCTCAGTGGAAGTCGCGGCTGCCGGCACTGGCCGGCGTGGCCTCGAGACGGGGCGCCCAGAGCGTATCGGCGACGATGTGGACGACGCCGTCGGTTGCCTGCAGCCTGCCGGTCACGCCAAGGAAGGTCGCGGTCTTCGCCAGGACTGCATAGCGTTCGAACACCCGCTTCCAGATGACGAGGTTGACGAAGCCGGTCTCGTCCTCCAGCGTCATGAAGGTGACGCCCGACGCGGTGGCGGGGCGCTGCCGGCAGATCACCAGGCCGGCGTAGCGAACCTCCTGGCCGTCGCCCATGGTGGCGACGGTGCAGGCGTCGGGCAATTGCTGCGCGGCGAGCGTGCCGCGCAACGGCGCTAGCGGGTGACCGGCGGTGCTGTGGCCGTTCGCGGCATAGTCCCAGCCAATCGTTTCCAGTTCGTTGAGCGGATCGAACGCCGGAGTCGTCTCGTTCGGGACGACCCGCAACGGCGTCGCGGGCGTGGCGGCCAGTCCGCGCGCCTCCCAGAGCGCCGCCCGGCGCGCTTTCTCGAACGGGGCGAAGGCGCCCGCTTCAGCCAGGCGGCGGAGCGCGGCTTCGTCAAGGCGCGCGCGGCGCGCGACGTCCGCCATTGACGTGAACGGGTGCGCGGCGCGCGCCCGGGCCAGCGGTGCGAAATCGCGCTTCTCGGAGATGCCCTTCACGTAACGGAAGCCCATCCGCACGGCGTAGCGGGGGGCGGCCGCGGCGGACTGTCTTGCCGGCCTGGAGGCCGGCGCACCAGTGGAGGCCGCAGCCTCCAGCGTGCAGTCCCACTCGCTGGCGGTGACATCGACCGGGCGCACCTCGACACCGTGGCGGATCGCGTCATCGACAATCGTCGCCGGCGTGTAGAAGCCCATCGGCTGCGCATTCAGCAGCGCGCAGGTGAAGACGTCCGGGTAGTGGCAGCGGAGCCAGGCGGCGCCGTAGGCGATAAGCGCGAAGCTGGCGGCGTGGCTCTCCGGAAAGCCGTACTCGCCGAAGCCGCGGATCTGCTCGAATACCCGCTCGGCGAACTCCGGCGCGATCCCCTTCGCCGCCATCCGCGAGACGAGCCGTTCGCGGTGCCGCTCGATGCGGCCACGCTGCCGCCACGCCCCCATGTCGCGCCGCAGTTGATCCGCCTCGCCCGGCGTGTAGTCGGCCGCCACCATCGCCAGCCGCATCACCTGCTCCTGAAACAGCGGGACACCCAGCGTCTTCCGCAACACCGGCTCGAGCGACGGATGGGGATAGATCACCGGCTCCTCGCCGTTCCTGCGCCGGAGGAACGGATGCACCATGCCGCCCGTGATCGGCCCGGGCCGGACGATGCTGATTTCAATCACCAGGTCGTAGTAGCAGCGCGGCCGGAGCCGCGGCAGCATCGCCATCTGGGCGCGGCTTTCGATCTGGAAGACGCCGACCGTATCCGATCGGCAAACCTGATCGTAGGTGGCGGGATCGTCCTGCGGGATCCGGTCGAGTGACAGCGACCGGCCATAGTGACGCTCGAGCATGCGAAAGCCGAGATCGAGCTGCGTCAGCGCGCCCAGGCCCAGCAGGTCCACCTTGAAGAGGCCGAGATCCTCCAGGTCCTGCTTGTCCCACTGAATGACGGTCCGGTCCGCCATCGTGGCGTTCTCGATCGGAACCAGGGTGTGCACCGGCTCGTGCCCCAGGAGAAAGCCGCCCGGATGGATCGACAGGTGCCGCGGCATGTCCTGAATCTCCGACGCCAGGCGGAACAGGTGGCGGGGCGCGGGATCCGCCGGGTCGAAGCCGGCGCGCGCGAGCTGCGCCTGGTCGAGCCGGTCATGGTGCGACAGCAGCCGCGCGAGGCGGTCGGTCGCGCCGGCGTCGACACCGAGCGCCTTGCCGACTTCGCGCACCGCCGAGCGGCCGCGGTACCGGACGACGTTCGCCGTCAGCGCCGCATGGTCGCGGCCATACGTCCGGTAGACATGCTGAATCACTTCTTCGCGGCGCGCGTGCATGATGTCGAGGTCGATGTCGGGGGGCTCGTGCCGCTCCCGCGAGAGGAAACGCTCGAACAGCAGCTCGACGCGGGTCGGATCGACCGAGGTGATCCCGAGGCAGTAGCAGACGGCCGAGTTCGCCGCCGAGCCGCGCCCCTGGCAGAGGATCCCCTCGCGCCGGCAGTACTGCACGATCTCCTGCATCGTCAGGAAGTAGCCGCCGTAGTCGAGCTCGTCGATCAACGCCAGTTCCCGATCGATCTGCTCGCGGATCGCGCGCGGCGCGCCGCCGACATCGCCCGCCCCAAAGCGCTCGCGCGCACCGCGCAGCGTGAGCTCGCGCAGCCAGGAGGAAGCGGACCGGCCGTCGGGCAACCGCTCCGCCGGGTAGCGATAGCGGAGCTCGGTGAGTGAGAACGTGCACTGCCCCGCCACCTCGCGGGTCCGCTCGACGAGCGCCGGTGCGTCGGCGAAGAGGCGCGTCATCGCGTCGGGCGACTTCAGGTCATGCTCGGTGTTCGGCTTCGTCAAACGGCCGGAAGTGGTCAGCGTGACGCCGTGCCGGATACAGGTGAGGACATCCTGCAGATCGCGCCGCGCCGCCGTGTGGTACAGCACTTCGGTCGTGGCCACGAAGGGGAGGCGGGCACGTTCGGCATGGCGGCGCGCGCACGCTTCCTGACGTACCTCCTCCGGGCGGCGGTGGCGCGGAAGCATCACGTAGAGGCGCTTGCCGAACGCGTCGCGGAGCATGCCGGCGACGGCGGCCGTGCCGGCGACCGTGTCGGTGGCGGCGTGCGGGTCGCTGTCGTGGACCAGCAGGCTGCCATCACCGCCCCAGAGCGCGATCAGGCCTGGAGCGTGCTCGCACAGTTCCCGCCAGGTGACGATGGACGATCCCTTCGGGCAGCGGCGGCGGCCGGTGGTGATCAGGCGGCAGAGGTTGGCGTAGCCGGCGCGGGTCGCGGCGAGGAGGACACAGGTGGAGGTGGGGGCGGTGGTGGTGG
This sequence comes from Acidobacteriota bacterium, assembly GCA_009838525.1. Lineage (NCBI taxonomy): Bacteria > Pseudomonadati > Acidobacteriota > Acidobacteriota bacterium. The sequence goes on along the minus strand of VXRJ01000002.1, from coordinate 17 downwards.
ACGGTGCCGGCCTGGAG
>VXRJ01000001.1 GCA_009838525.1 Acidobacteriota bacterium | reverse complement strand
GCCCACAGCCGCCCTCGATGCGTTCGCTGAACGCGATGTTTTCTCTCGCTTTGCCGAGCTTACGTCAGACCGAACGGCTATCTTCATCTCCCATCGCTTCTCCACCGTGCGCATGGCTGATCACATCCTCGTTTTGCAGCAGGGAGAGCTTGTCGAGCAGGGGAGTCATGAGCAACTCATGGCCCAGGACAGCAGGTACGCGCAGATGTTCAATACGCAAGCGAAGCAGTATCGGTAATGGGACTTCTCACGATCTGGCAGACACCTGAAAGAGGGAGGGAATTATGCCGAATCCTACGACGAATGCTGACAATCTACCGCCGATCCCACTGACGGAAGACCAACGCTATGTCTTTGATACTCGCGGGTGGCTGCTGATTCCCGGCGTCCTCAGCGAATCAGAGATTCAAGAGATGCGCGCGTTTTGCTACCAACTCAAACAGGAACCAAGATCCATTCCCGAACACCATCGCTATTCCATCGGCGGTCCCTTAGAGACTCTAACCGATCATCCGGTTGTTCTCGGATTCATGCACGAATTTTTGGCCTCGGCCTACGCCAACGAAAACTGTTATGGATTTCGGCTGGAAGGTACGTTTCTAACCATTCGTGCGAACGGCCACGACGCTTTCCGACCTCACGGAGGCCGTGGGATGCTCAACTTTCCCGGCAACTCGCATACCTATCATCTGCACTACGACAAGGCACACAGCGGGTTGACGCGCGTGGTCTGGGAACTCAATCCGGTGCAAAAAGGCTGTGGTGGAACCATGTTCCTCACCGGCAGCCATAAAGGGGCGTTCCCCGCTCCCAAGTCAACGGAGGATCGCAACTCCCCGTTATGGGAGGATTACACCTGCCCCGCAGGCTCTGTGCTCATCTTTACGGAGGCGATCACGCATACTGGTGCCAAGTGGACTGACGAAACTGTAGATCGGGTCGCAATTTTTAACTGCTACAATACCGTTGGCAACAAGTGGCATAAGTGGGAACCACATCCGCAGCATCTAGAAGAAATGACGTTTAAACGACAGACGCTCTTTCGACCGGTTCACTGTCAGGATAATGCGCCGACGTTGGATGCGGTATAGAAAAATTAGCAGCTTGTTAAAACGTCTGTACTTGGTCGAATATAGGAAAAACGGCTATCTTGTCGGAAAAGGCTTGTTTCCTTCTGTAGACAAGTGTTCGGGATAATAAAGCAGGATATTGATTATGACTAAAGTCATCTTAGAATTGCCTGATGAAGTGTTTTCTGCTTTGCGTCGCTCGCCAGAGGAGTTCGTCGCTGAACTGCGCTTGGCCGGAGCTATCCACTGGTATGAACGAGGCGTGATTTCGCAAGAAAAAGCCGCCCATATAGCCGGTCTGGATCGCCCTGATTTCCTCAAGGCTTTAGCCTGTGAGCAAGTAGATGTCTTTACGGTGGATATAGACGCATTGAAAAGCGAACTATATCGTGGCTGAAAAACTAGCCGTCAATAAATTCGCCTTTGCTTTATTGTACAACAAGGGGCATAGAAGACAGATTCACAAGGTCGTCTGTGTCCGCTTCCAAGAAAATAAGGACCGCACCTCCCGCAAGCTTCGCTGAGACGCAGCCAAGCGTCAAGATACTCCTGTATGGGGTGGGAGTCCGAGTCGTTGGCGCTCTGCTTCGATGATCTGACGCTCTTGATCGCGCTGTGACATGGCTTTCTTGGGCTTAGCTTGATCCGCGGTGTCAATGGCGTCAGGCGTCGCGTCCTTAATGGTGCTGCCTCGGGCGTACGAGTCGAATAGTACCGACTTGTCGTGTAGGACTTCGACCATGACCTCGTCAACGCTTTCCTCTGTCAGAAGTCGGTGAACTTCCACGCGCCGGACTTGGCCCATCCGATGACATCGGGCGATGGCCTGCTCTTCGGTGCTCGGCTTCCACTGCGGCTCAGTGAGGATCACTACCGAGGCTGCTTGGAGATTCAGTCCAACGCCGCCCGCCTCAACTTGGCTCACTAACACGACAGGTACTTCGGAGGCTGTGAACTGATCCACGATCTGCTGGCGTTTTCCCGCAGGGACGGCACCTGTGATGGGTCCAACCGTCCGCGATCCGAGTCCTGCGTGTATCCGGTCAATAACGTCTCGGAAGAATGAGAACACGACTGTCTTGAGGCCGCGGTCTGCTGCTTCAGTGGTGATCTCAAGCAGGCGTGCGAGCTTCGGGGACTCATCCGGCTCGTTGGTCATGAAGGCGGCGCGTCGCATGTCCATGAAGTTGCCACATTCAACCGCCCATCTGTAGGCATCTGCCGCAGCGCCTTCAAGAGTGAGCCACTCATCGGTCTCAATCCTCTCAGGAAGTTCTTGGAGCACGTCCGACTGATTCCTCCGCAGGTAGACTGTAGAAACGGTTCTACGAAACGCATCTGGTTCTAGGAAGCCGCTTTCATTTTCAAGGGCCAATCCAGTATCGGGCTGTACATGGTCAACAAGCATACGAAACTCTTCCACACGATTCTCCATTGGCGTACCGGTCATCAACATTGAACAGCCCGATCGGCTCAACCATTGGCGTACCGCAATCGTCCTTAGAGCACGCGGATTTTTCACAAAGTGCGCCTCATCAACAATCATAGCAGAAATTGTGAGATCATGCGGCAAGTCCAGCAACCTCAACGTGTCGAACGTAGTGACTGCCAAGCCTCCTTGCTCTACCCAAACACTGAGCCGCTGTATCCGTTCAGGGCCATGAAGCCTCCACGGGTGTTCTAAGTAGGAATGACGAATGGTCTCATGCTCCCAGTTGACCAGCACGCTCGCTGGGCACACCACTAGAAAGTGAGTGCCGCCCTGGCACTTCAGATGGCACAGGACCGCGAGTGCTTCGATAGTCTTGCCTAGGCCCATCTCATCTCCGAGGATGGTGTGCTTTTGAACGAGGGCGTACTTAGCTCCAAACGCCTGATATCCGCGCAGTGTCACGTTGAGCAGACGCATATCGAGATCGAATTGCTTGACTTTCTCTATAATTTCTGCTGGCGCAAACCCCTGAGACGCCTCCGTATCAGGATCAAGTCCGCCGATCTCAGCAAGCAGCGCATTGTAGTGCACTGGTCTCGCCGTATAGTCTTCCCAGACATCAAAGGCTCGGATCGCTCTGTTGGATAGTCGTTCCTCGGTAACGCGTAGATGATCTTGAAGCCTTATGATACTGGCCTCTTTGAAGAGTGAATCGATACGCTTCAATGCTGACTTGGCGGCATCCTTGCGCTTGCGGCTACTGAAGAAGCGTCGGATCGGTCGGTATTCGAGACGGGCAGCATCGATGTCCTTGGCAATCAAATCGGACATATCTTCTAAGGCGGGGCGGTTCGCTTCGACGTCGTGACGGACAACGTCAAGTCTGTAGAGCGCTCGTAGAAGATTAGTCTGGCCGCCGGGTTTTCGCTCGATGTCGAATCTGATCCGACTCTCATCAGTAAGCTGGTCCTCCGCACGACGCGCAGCATCTAGCATCCTCGCGGCGGTGATGGGACCTACGCCTTGGATCGCCTCTAGTTGGCCCTGACGTCTGCTGAGAAGCTGGCCTACCGTGCGAATTCCGGAAGTCTCAACGGCCGTGGTGCGTACATCGCCTCTTGTTAGCTGTTTCAGCCTGTTGAGCGGCATTCTGTGTAGTCGTTCGCTTATGACGCATTCGTGCTCGGCCTCATACTCAGTTCGCGCTTGTTGCTCGGCGTAGGAAATGGAGGCAAGGAGCAAAGCCACCCTTTGCTGCAAGTCCTCCGCTCGCCTTACAATAACTTTGGGTGGTAATAACGAGGTTTCAGTTATGTCAATAGGCTTCATGTGAATTTTTGACCATGATTTTGAACGATTGCATTTGGCTGGTGTTTGTTTTTCTCATTCGGGTTTAATATCCCGCTGCTTGCGGCGCTCTTAGGC